>DATDQA010000099.1:0-2080 GCA_035292505.1 Saprospiraceae bacterium
TTCACCAAAGAGACTGCAGTCTTCGCACCGGTGTCCGCATTGCTGATTCTTGTTTTTGTCCTCAAAACAAATTGGCGCGCAAAGTCGAATTTGATCCAATATGGAATGTGGGTCCTTGGATTTATCATCTGGTATGCAGCGCGTTCGGTTGCAAGTATCGTTGGTTCAGAAGCAGATCCCCGATTGGCGACGGGTCTGGTAGAACGATTTCCATTACTTATCCAATACATCGGAAAAATCTTCCTGCCCTTCAATCTCAGCCCCTTCCCGATCATGGAGGACACGGTGTATTATTATGGGATTGCAGGTATCCTGTTACTTATTGCAATCATCATATTAGCGAAAGAGAAGGATTGGAAGAAGATCCTTGCCGGGCTGCTGATCTTCCTGAGCTTTCTTGTTCCTGTATTTCTGGTCCCGGCAGCGATTAATACCCAGACCTTTGAGCATCGTCTCTATCTGCCGATGATCGGGATGCTTATTGTCGTATCACAGACAGCCCTATTCAACAACCGGTTTGACGAAAAACAACTCCTCACAGGTGGAACTCTCCTGATCATCATCCTCGCTGTGCTGAATTTTCTGCATCAACGTCACTTCAAAGACGAGCTTTCCTTCTGGACGCAAGCTGTGAAGACTTCTCCAAACTCTGCTTACGCGATCATGATGCTCGGTGCTAAGCTCGAAGATCCGGCAGAAGGAGCAAAGATGTTTCGCCGCGCGTATGCAATCGATTCCACGGAAAAATATATCAACTACTATTACGGCGCGATGCTCCAGTACCAGGATTCTATTCTGGAATCAGAACGCTATCTTCTTGCTGAAAAACAACGGTCAGATTTTGTCGAGTGTGATTTTATGCTTGCGCGAGTGGCCGTTGAGAAAAACAATATCCCGGCGGCAATCGAGTATCTCGAAAACTTCCTTGCACGTGCTCCTTTGCATGATTTGGGAAACACAAATCTGTTGCAACTCTATGTCCAGTCTGGCGATCTCGTGAAAGCGCGATTACAGATGATCAGTATGGACCAGAAGGGGCTTCCGGTGGCTGAGGAGGTGAGAAAGGTGATTGGAGGGTGAGGACATGAGTTACCTGATTAGCAAGACAAACCAAAAACCGGATTTCACTCAGTATCCATCAAAAATGATTCCTAGTGCCTGGGGAGTTTCTGAAGCTTCAATCGATGTTGCATTTGCGTTTACATTGACCTTCCCTGTTGCCAGACAAGACAAGAGCCTATCAAGGGTTTTCACTTCTTCCAGCGATTCATGCAGAAGAGAAGCAATCTCATTTGCATTCAATTCATTTGCAAAGGCGCAGGCCGTACCATAGCTTGCGACTTCATAATGATTGACGTGCTGAATAGCGGTAATGATTGCCGCATCCATCACCGTGGTCGCAATGCATCGTTCGCAGAGCGCCTTTGCCTGCACAAGAAGAGAGTGCATCCCTGTACTCACTACTCCTCTTGCTTTTTCCTGCATCCTGCTCAAGACACGATCGAGGCGGGCCACATGCTCTACAGTCTCACTGCTATACCGCTGAATCGCGTCCTTCAGGTCGCACGCAGAGGCTTTTTCACGGAGAATAGGCAATGCTTTCATCTGCTGCAATCCGGCACTGTATAGATCCCCGATCTGTTCAAGCAGCAAGTCTCTCAGACTAACAATCATTTCCATGGAGGTTTCTTTCTTGAGTAAAACTTTGCGCTACGATACTCAATGAGTGAAAAAAAATGACCCTTCACAAGATGCATTATCTCGGTAAGGGTCGGGGTAAGACTTTATCTAATATGGAGATAAACAGACTCTTGTGATACGCGACGTGGCCATTGTGCTTTCAACCACCAAGACGATTCTACCTCAGCAAAGAGTTCGACTATTTCCTGTTCGTGGAATGTTGAACGGATCGAATGATGATATTCGTATATGGATGGCAAATTTTAAAGTTCGATGGACTGCTTTTGTTAAGAAAACTCAAATAGACGTGCCTTATTTGCCGTTCCGGATCAATAGGCACCACGAATTGTCACTCCTTTGCGAGGTGTGAGAAATCGCCGTCATTCTGCGGTTTATCTAT
>DATDQA010000100.1:0-2303 GCA_035292505.1 Saprospiraceae bacterium
TCTCCCGGCAGTGGATTCACTGTACTAAGTGCTCAGTCTACTTGTGATTAAACTGCCCGCATATTTACCAGGATCATCCACTCAGCCCTTCTCAATTTCTCCCTCAACAAAGTACATGTCAATCTCGCCCTTGCCCTTGGCTCCAATTTTTCCCCGATAGGTGCAGTTGAACCGGTGCTTGACAAGATCATAAGTAAATGCGGAAATATTGATCCTTCCTTTTTCACTCGCACTTTCCAAACGGCTTGCGATGTTGACGGTGTCTCCCCAGAGATCGAATGTGAATTTCCGTTTTTCCAACCACTCCCGCCACAACGGGGCCGGAATGAATGCCTATCCGGATGTCCCATTTGATACCACTGTTTTTATTGCGCTCCTCTGTGCATTGCAACATTTTCATTGCGGCGAGTACGCACTTCTCAGCGTGATCCTCAAATTGCTCAGGCAGGCCCGAAACGGCCATGTATGAATCTCCAATGGTCTTTATTTTTTCAAGACCGATCTCTGTCGCGATATCGTCAAACAAGAAGAACAAGTCATTCAATTCCTGGACAAGTTTGCCCGGAGGGATAGAGGCCGAGATATTCGTGAAGTTTACAAAATCAGAAAACATGACACTGACTTCGTCATAGCGCAATGGCCTGGTGATCCCGGTCTCAATGAGCTCTTTCGCAACAGGGCGAGGGAGAATATTGTACAACAGATTTTCTGACTTTTCTTTTTCCGCTTCTATGATTTCCTTCTGTTGGTTGATTTCCGTCGTGCGTTCATTGACTTTTTCTTCCAGCTCACGCGTCACCTTAGTCTGGAGCATCTCATTCTCCTTGAGGTGGTCAATGATGCGTAAACGGCTTTCTTCATTGTCGCGCTTGAGTATATTGATTTTATTGGCAACGCTACTCTTTATATAATCGATACCCGGTCGTGAAAATAGACAATTTTGTTATAGATCACAGAAAATCAACCATTTCGGTAATGTCGCGCTTTGATAAACTTGGAAATTTAATTCCTACCGGATTGCCCCTGTCGGCCCCAAAGGGATGCCTATGGCACCGGCCCCAATAGGATGCCTATGGCATCAGACGGACAAGCTTCATGGACGACAAGCAAAAATGCGCACTCCTCCAATTTCGGGCATTATCGTTGCATATGTGGTGCAAAAATTCTCAGTAGCATAGTATCCCGTCCGAATGTTTAATTTTCCAATGCGCAAGACTATGCTGAATGCTTGTTCAGATCAATAATAAGTCAATAAATATGGTTCATCGTAATAATGCGTACCTGGTATACACAGCGGATTATTCACGAGTTGACATAGAGACAATGTTAACAAAAGACTGATCAATTTGATTAGAGAGTCCATAAAAGGTAAGTAGGGTGCCGCCTGATACCAATGGACTGGAACTAAGCACGGGAGATTACGGCTAAAGATTTGGAGAAAGTTTTAATGGGAAGGATCGGCCTTGAAGGCTTGACTTACTGCGAGTTAGCGCGGGTGGACTTGAAGCGATCAGCGAAGTGAGGCGAAGGAAAGATCAAGAGAAAATGAGGAAACCAAGATTGCCGAACGGCTCTGATCGCGGGCAGCAGAGCAGGCTTACTCGCAGTTAGTCAGGCATTCACAGCCTTGACTTTTTGGTTCTTTTGCGTCAAGGCAAAAGAACAACAAATACAATTGAGGTACGCATCTTTGCGATGAGTCTATAAATATTTGGTATTTAGTTTCGGATACCTAACCAACTGTTTGTACCGCCACAGAGCCAATGCGCGTGCAGGCCCACAGACTTCAGAATTTTTGCTCCCTCCGATGAACGCCCTCCTCCTGTTCCACAGACAATGACGTACAATGTCCCGGTACTGAAGTTTTTTATGTTGTTTCCCAATTCACTGAGGGATATGTGGATCGCTTCCGGAATATGGTATTTCTCGTATTCTTCGTGCGTCCTGACATCGATGATCTGCACATGTTCCTGTCTTGACATTGCCTGCTTCACCTGGGCAACTTCAATACATTCTTTTGAGGGCTGTGTTTTGGCTGGCATACGGATATAGATGATAAGTGAAGAGAGAATGGTAATGAAACCGATAAGCGCTATCGCATATTCTATTCCAAAGAGATCAGCAATCACTCCTGAAATGATCGCGCCAATGGCATACCCCAGATCTCTCCAAAGTCTGAAGGTGCCTAAGCTTTCCGCTCTTTGATCAGGATGGGTTGCCTGGGCAATCGCAGCAAGAAATGTGGGATATACCATGGCTGTGCCAATACCGAGAATGGCGGAAATGACAGCGAGTATCATAAA
>DATDQA010000101.1:0-4254 GCA_035292505.1 Saprospiraceae bacterium
AAAAGTCAAGGCTGTGAATGCTTGTCTAACAGCGAGTAGGCTTGCTCTTCTGCCCGCGATCAGAGCCGTTCGGCGACCGACACCTTGCCTTTAGTCCAAAATTAGTTGCGCCTCACTTCGCTGATCGCTTCATGCCCACCCACGCCAACTCGCTGTAAGACAACCCTTCAAGGCCCTTTTCCCATCGGTTGGACACCGTCTCCACTGCTGGACATTCCGCACACATTCAAATTCTCGCTAGTAATTCTTTCAACAAAGTGATCTTGCTTTCTTATAAATCTTCTCTATTCTCTATCCATAGAACTTATAATGTTCAGATAACGGACATCCGCTTTCTATCATAATCGAGTATGACTCATCAAATGGTCTTTTCCAACAAATGAAAAGCGCATACCATCATAAGCCATTATTAGTTAGAGGATTATAATAGAACATTAGGTACCGAAACTTGAGATATTAAGTTGCTGCTTCAAGAGTATTCAATGCGAGTCGTAGGTGAAAATTTATCAATATCGCTATACGTAATTAACTTCAAACAAGAAACATGAAACATCAAACTATGCATAGCGAGTCGAGACTTTATTCTGAGCGTAGACTTTTAACAGGATTAGATAACGCAGCTTTCACACTCTGAAAACTGATTGTCACAAAGGCAATGAGAAATGCGCCACATCCGGCGAGTGCAAATATCCACCAGGGAATCTCAATCCGGTATGCAAAATCAGCAAGCCAGCCTTTCATCATGATCCATGCCAGCGGTGTTGCAATTATCAATGCCAGGATAACAAGCTTCAGAAATCCTTTCGACAAAAGACTGGTGATACTGAAGATGGATGCACCGCATACCTTACGGATGCCAATCTCCTTAGTTCTATTTACTGCTGCCAATGCTGCAAGGCCAAACAAACCAAGACAGGCAAGAAATATGGAAATCCCGCCAGCCCATCCGATGATCCTGCTCAGCCGTTGTTCGGCATGATAGAAACGATCGAGACTTTCGTCCAGAAAACTGTACTTCAAGGGATAGCCCGGAGCGACAGATGTCCATACCTTGTCCAGCGCAGCCAATGCAGTTTTTGGTTCTCCTGCTTTCGTCCGCACAAAGAACTTGTACGGCGCATAATCTGAAAACTGGTGAAACATCTGAGGCATCACTTCTTCTGACATTGGTCTAAAATGGAAGTCTTTCACCACACCGATCACCACGGGCATTTGCGCGGCAGAATCTTCCAAATACCCATCGAGCTCCTGTCCAACAGCATTCTCTACCGTCCATCCGAAATCATGTACCATCGCTTCATTGACGATCACAGAAAATTGGGTGTCTATGGCAATGCGTTGATCGAAATTACGACCAGACATAAGTTGCATTCCCATCACATCGAGGTATGCATGATCGATGAAGTATTCATAGACATCCTTGTGCACGCCTTTGTACTCAAAACCAGACCGGCTCCAGCCAGTGCCTTCTCCAAGGCCCAGCTCGGCACTTGCGATACCAATGATCTCAGGTGTCGACTGCAATTGTTGTTTAAAGATGGGGTAGAGGGATTCAGAGTCCGTGCCGCTCGCATCGACAACGAGGACGTGCTCTTTGTTGAAACCCGGATTACTTGTACGCATGAAATGAAGTTGCTTCAGAATGATCAGTGTCGCAGCAATCAATCCAATGGAAAGCGCAAATTGAAAAGTGACAAGGGATTTCGTAAGCAAATTGGATCCTCCCAGACGGATTTTACTTTTCAATACTTCCACAGGATTAAAGCCTGATAAGACAAATGCCGGATAACTTCCGGCGAGCAATCCAACGATGAGAGTGAGTCCAACCATGAGATAGCCGATCTCGGGATATGTCTTCAGAGAGAATACAAGTTCACGTCCCGACAAAGTATTGAAGTGGGGCAACAGGAGTTGCGCGAGTGCCAGACCGATACCCGATGAAAGGCATGCAAGTACCAGTGCTTCGACAAGGAATTGATATGCGAGTTGTGTTCTGTTTCCACCGATTACTTTTCGCACGCCGACTTCACGTGCCCGACCTGCTGATCTGCCGATCGCAAGCGTGGTGAAATTGATACATGCAATGAGAAGGACACCGGCGGCGATGGCAAGCAGAGTCCAGATGTTCTTCGGGTCGACTGCGCTTGCACCTATGCGTATATCTGTGTGCAGAGACTTGATGGGTTGCAGCCCATAGGAAAGAGGTGTGCCTTCTCCGCTCCACACACCACGGCTGCGCAACTCCGCTTCAGAATCCGGGAAGTGTTTTTTCCAGAAGGCAATCAGGCGTTCATTTGTATGATTGTCGGTATATGCCAGTCCACTGCCCTCTCTCAATTGCACATAAACGATGAAAGAAGATCTAAACCAATTGTCGATGCAGCGCTTTCCGAATTGAGTCTGGTATGCCATGAAGTCGAAATTGCCGAGCATATCGAATGTGATCGATGAGTTCGCAGGAAGATTTGATGCAATGGCGGTGACAGTGAATGGAACGAAGGCATCATCTACTTTGATCTCCATTGTGCGCCCAACAGGATTAGCTTCTCCAAATAGCTCCATTGCCGTTTTTTCTGTCAATACAACACTTGATATTTCATTGAGTGGGGTTTGATGATTTCCATACCTGATCGGAAAATCAAATATTTGAAAAAACTGTGGATCGGCAAAGGCAATTCCCATACGATGCACAACACCATCAATCCGGACGAATTCATCTCCCCAGTCTTCCCTCATGCGCACATAATTCTCCACATCTGGAAATTCTTCTTTTAACGCAGGCCCGACCGGCATCGGCAGATATGAGTCACCTGCAGGTTCCTGGCCGTTGATACCATTGTTCCAGCGATAGACACGATAGAGGTTCTCCGCTTTCGCATGAAAACGATCATAAGAGAACTCGTGAATGACATAGAGTTGAAACAAACTAAAGCAGGCCAGACCGATGCTGAGACCTAGGATATTGATCCCCGCGAGTGCCTTTTGACCTCTGATGTTACGAAGGGCGGTTTTGATATAGTTGAATACCATACCTGGTTTGTTTTGGAAGAAAGTACAAGGTACATGCCATCTGTGTAAGGAGCTGAGAAACAGTAGAGTAGATGGGTAAATTTATGTTGGAAGTGTCCGATTCTGGACGGTGAGTGAACATAAGAGGTAAGGGGATGCCATGGAAAAAGTACATTTGGATATAATCAAAAACCACCAACGTATGTCATCCACAAACAAACCGTCGATTCAACTTGAAGTCTTCCTGATCAAAGAAGGGCAATACTTGGCTTCATATTGTCCGGCACTGAAACTGTCAGGGCAGGGTGTTGACGAGAAATCAGCAATGGAAAGCTTTGATCAGGTACTTAAGATTTTTCTTGACGAAACAACACGTAAAGGAACATTGACCAAAGTATTAAGGGAGCTGGGGTGGATTCTAAAACCCAAATCTATGCCCAAGCCGCCCCGAAGCTCAGATATTCCTTCTTCTCCTATTTCCCGATTGAAGTTGTCTGTGGTGATACCAGCATAGTCAAAATGGGTGTTCGTAGTTTAGACCTTAAGAAATGGACGAAATTTCTTAAGGCAAAAGGGTTGGTGTATCAATACACAAATGGAGGACATGAGTACTGGGATCTCCCGAATGATAGTTTATCAAGACCTGTGACATTTTCATGTCATCATAAAGAGATCGTTATTCAAGTTATAGCTTCGAATCTCTATACAATGGGTTTGTTGATGAAAGATCTGGAAGAATGGCCTGGCAGAAAGTGAACGGAAGAGCGCCTTCGGGATATTAGACGCATCTCAAGAGATTGAAGGATTAATTCCCACAGACAATCTCAAATTTGACGTCGATGGTTCCTATCCAGTCCCATTAATTGACCTGATCACCCACAAACATTTGATGCTTTTACAACGGGTTATATTATAGCGCGTAAGTTAAATGACCTAAGCATCCCAATCGCGCCTTTTAGTGTAAACTGCTTTATAGTTACCAACGGCGTTTTACGCAGACTTCACATGACTACCAAAGGCAGTTGAAAAACGACGTCCGCCCCTTAGGTTCAGACAAGTTTTACAAGTTCACCCCATGGAACGGCATTTTACGTAGGGCATCGCATGAAACGGCGTTTTACGTAGGCATCCCATGAAATGTCGTTTTACGTAGGTATCGCATGAAACGGCGTTTTACGTAGCTTCCCATGAAACGACATTTTACGTAGGCATTGCATGAAACGGCGTTTTACGTAGGCATTGCAT
>DATDQA010000102.1:0-8581 GCA_035292505.1 Saprospiraceae bacterium
GAAAAGTCATCTTTTACCCATGCTCACCCCTCGATCCCCTGAAGGGGAAGTCCACACGCATTGAATTTCAATGTATTACGCGGGCGGCGGTTCCACCTTTAGGGGGTCAGGGGGCAGTGAAGCACTTTTTGGAGCAGATTCAGATTTCAAACCTGAAACATCAAACCTGAAACATCAAACTTTTGTCCATTTCACATCCGACTTACTACTCTCGACCACACATTCCACAAAACGCATCCCGCGTACCCCATCCTTCACTCGGGGGAAGTCCGAATACAATGGATCAGGCTCTTGTCCTTCGAGGCGTGCTTGTATACATTTTGCAAAGTTTCGGTAGATGTTTGCAAATGCTTCGATATAGCCTTCGGGATGACCAGACGGAATCCTTGTGTGTCCCTGTACCGATGGATAAAGACCACTTGTGCCCGTTCTAAGTATCTGCATGGGTCTGTTGAGCCATCTTACGATGAGACTATTGGGTTCTTGTTGTGACCAATCAATCCCACCGAGTTCTCCATAGACACGGATGCGCAGATCGTTTTCTTCTCCGGCAGAGATCTGACTGGCATAGAGGATTCCGCGTGCCTCATTGTCAAATCTTAATAAAATACTCCCATCGTCATCAAGTAGTCTGCCCTTCACATGCGTATGCAGATCTGCACAGAGTTCCTGGATTTTGAGACCGGTGACATACTCGGCCAGGTTCTCCGCATGTGTGCCGATATCTCCCATTGCGCCGGCAAGTCCGGATCGTAATGGATCGGTACGCCAGCTTGCCTGCTTTTGCGCATCATCTTCGAGCTTTGTGCTGAGCCAACCCTGCGGATATTCTACGACAATGCGACGGATTTTTCCAAACTCTCCGGAGGCAATCATTGCACGCGCTTGCTTCACCATCGGATACCCGGTATAGTTGTGCGTGAGGGCAAAGAGAAGTCCGGATGTGACGACTTGCTTCTCAAGATCAAGTGCTTCGTCCATGGTCAGGCAGAGTGGTTTGTCACAGACCACATGAAACCCATGGGTGAGAGCCATTTTCGCAGGTGCATAGTGCATATGATTCGGAGTGACGATAGAAACAAAATCCATGCGCTTTTCTGCAGGTATTGATGCTTCCGTTTCAAACATTTCTGCAAATGAACCATATGCGCGCTCAGGAGAGACATAAAAGTCAGAGGCTGATTGTCGCGAGCGTTCAGGATCACTACTGAATGCACCACATACCAATTCGATCTGTCCATCCAAGGCTGCAGCCATTCTGTGTACTGCACCGATAAAGGCTCCCCGGCCGCCGCCGACCATGCCCATCTGTATTTTTCTTGCCATAAGAGTAAAAGTAAGGAAGTCGGTTTTGTCTTATAAAACTTGGAGTCCACTCAAATTCACCCAAAAGGATGCACAGAACTTAGCTTTGCAAGAGGACATTTGTCATCATTACAACTGATGACTATGAAACTCTTAATCACTTTATTCGCGCTTATTTCCGGTGTCCACCTTGCAGGACAGGTTGCGATCAGCCCTGATGGCTCTGCCCCACATGCCAGTGCAATGCTTCATATCAAGGGCACCGATAAAGGGATTCTGATACCCCGTCTGCTCACAAGTCAGCGCATGGCAATCGCCTCGCCTGCTCAAGGTCTTCTGGTTTATGACGTAGACACTAAGGGCTTTTGGTTTTATGACGGTACCGCCTGGCAGACGATTATTGGTTCAAATATCAATGATGAGATATCCGACGCTGATAACGACACCAGGATTCAAGTAGAGGAATCTGAAGATGAGGATGTGATTCGGTTCGATATTGCAGGAAGTGAGAGATGGATAATGACTGGCAACCGGATAGAACCGTCGGGCGATCTGGGGATTTTTATCGGGGATGAGTCTGGAGTATCGAATACCGGTATACACAACATAGCGATCGGGAAGAATGCGTTGAATGCAAATACTGACAGGACAGGACTTGTCGCCATTGGTGAAGATGCCTTGAAGAACAATGGACTGTCAGTAATGAACATTCTGGAGGCTACGTCGAATACAGCGATTGGCTACAAATCATTAGCCCAGAATACGTCCGGGTATTATAATACAGGTGTCGGCGCCAGAACCCTGCAGTATAACACTACAGGCACTTTCAATACTGCCATAGGATATAATGCACTGAACCTGAATTCCACGGCTGACAATAACACCGCTGTTGGATCACGTACGCTCCAGGCGAACACAACCGGGTACAACAATACTGCTGTCGGATCACGCGCCTTGTTTTCGACTAACACGGGCACCAATAATGTTGCCATTGGACATCAGGCATTAGACAGCAATACCGTTGGAATCTCAAACACTGCAATAGGAAGCGGGGCACTTTTGCATAGTACCACAGCTTCCAATAACACCGCCGTAGGCAACCAATCTCTGAACTTCAATAAAACAGGATGGTATAATACAGCTTTGGGGAAAAGTGCTATGCAATTCAACACGGAGGGACAATATAATGTCGCCGTGGGATCAAACGCATTAGTATCAAATACGACAGGAACAGCGAATATTGCAATCGGTTATGAAGCGATAAAAAACGACACAGTTGGCAGTCAGAATACCGTTGTTGGGTACCTGGCAGCGAAGGATCAATTCAACTCCCACGGAAATGTCGCCATTGGCTCAAGTGCGCTAAGATTAAATACGGCCCGTTCTTACCTTGTCGCAGTCGGAGATTCCGCATTATTTAACAATAGCACAGGCGTGTCAAATTCTTCAGATGCAACACGCAATACTGCCGTGGGCTCAAAATCCATGCTTGGAAATACGACCGGCGCACGAAACACTGCGCTCGGTTATTGGTCCCTGCGTAGCAATAATGCAGGCAACAACAATACCGCTATCGGTACCGAAGCGATGCGACTCAACACGTTTGGATTTCAAAATACAGCCCTCGGTTGGGTGGCTCTTTATGGAAATACCGAAGGACATCAAAATACCGCCATTGGCGCCACAAGCATGTATAATAATGAAACCGGAGACAATAATACCGGAATAGGGTATAGAGCCTTGTACACAAATGATAGTGGCAATGAAAATGTCGCAGTGGGAGTAAATGCACTCGAAAACAGTACGACAAGTTACAACAGTACAGCAATAGGCTTTGAAGCATTAAAATGGAGTGAATCCGGGTACTGGAATACAGCTATTGGACATAGTGCTTTGAAATTCAATACCGGTGGATTCCTGAATGTCGCTGTAGGGAATGAAGCGATGCTGGACAATACAGTGGGCCGTTTCAATACCGCTGTGGGGATTGCAGCTCTTAAATCAATTACAACGGGCCAACGTAATGTCGCAATCGGTTATCAGGCAATGCAATCTGATTCAACCGGACGAACAAATGTGGCCATTGGTGCTTCTGCGCTTTACCGCAATGGCTCAAACAATGGTCATGTCGCTGTCGGTGATTCCGCATTGTTCAATAACACTTCCGGTCAGTTCAATACTGCCGTAGGGTATCACAGCCTCACTGCAAACAACACAGGTTCAAATAATACTGCATTGGGATATCTGGCAGGAAGTACCAATAGCAGTGGCAACGAGAATGTATATGTGGGGTATCATGCCGGTGCTTCAAGTACGGGTAATAAGAACATATTTCTGGGAACGGAAGCAGGAAGTAGCATAACTGTAACCGGAAGTCGAAACGTATTTATGGGATACCAGTCGGGCATGAACGAATCGGGTAGCGACAAATTATATATTGACAATTCGTCTACATCTACACCTTTGATCTGGGCAGACTTTGCTTTGGATAGTGCGCAAATCAACGGAAATCTTACGGTCAGGGATGGGAGCCCGATTGGCACGACCTTCACTGTCGGTGATGAAACGTTCAAAGATGGTGGGGTGGATTTGTTGCGTTTGGAATCCGACTTCACACCGGATGGTGATAATGTGTACAAACTCGGCGGCTCAGCAAATCGATGGACTGAAGTGTGGGCTGTGAACGGAACAATACAAACCAGTGATGCCAGACAAAAGAAGAACATCACCACGCTGGATTATGGTTTACAGGAAGTTCTGCAAATGCATCCTGTATCCTTTCAATGGCAAAGTGGAAATGAATTAATAAAAGTGGGACTTTTGGCACAAGATCTACAACAACTCATCCCTGAAGTAGTGTATCGCGATGACGAGAGTGATATCCTGGGTGTAAACTATGCGGACCTGGTTCCTGTGCTCATCAAGGCCATTCAGGACCTGCACCTTGAAAACCTTGATTTGCAAATGCGACTTCTGTTACTGGAAAAATAAGGTCACGCTGTCACAGAGAGTTTATGGTACTTGCGACCACTTGTCAGAGATTTTTCATTGGATACTGCGGGTCGCAAATTCAAAAGTTGCCCTCCGCAAAAAACATGAATACGCCTGTCACGCTTGTTTCCAGCACTCATTCACCTAACGGAAGGACAATCTCCGGATGAAGATTCGCTAATTTTCGGCAATCATGTGCAAATGGATTCTCAAGAAACCAGTGTCGGTATTACTCTTCATGCCGGAAGTGGTATATCTATTACTGTCATACCAGTCGTCAGCGCAATCTTTGCCAGGTACTCCTATGACGCAATCGAAGCGATCTATTGCCCTGGATACCTTTCCCGACACACGTGAAGGTGTATTCATGGTGTTCAAAATCCTTCAGCAGATCAAGCATATCTCACCGGACAGTGCGATTTTCTTTGGCAGGCTTGCAATTCAAAAGTCGCAGTCGATGCGGGAAGATAGCTTGTTGATGACAGCCTACTATGCGATGTGTATTGTGTTTCAGACTCTCACCGAGTTTGATTCGGCAATGTTCTATACACGGAAAGCAGGCAACATTGCCTTCCGGTACGGATATCGTCATGGGAGGGGAGAGTTCTACAACTTCATGGCGCGCTATCACAGACATCTTGGACACCTGGACTCTGCCATCCATTATTTCCAGGTTTATGATCAGTTTCTTGCTCAGGGCGGTAAGATGAACAGGCGCTGGTTGCCACAGCAGGAGATGGCGTTGTTTTATATGGACCTTGAAGATTTCGAAAAAGCAAACGGGCACATGGAGGATGCCCTCAAGTATGCCCGGATGGAAAAAGTACCGATGGATTATCTATATGTACTATATACAGCCCTCGATCTGTATGGAAGACAGGAAAATCGGTCGAAAGTCTCTTCACTTTCTGAGGAATATCTGGGTTTTAAACTTGAACGGGGAACGAACATTCTGGATACTTCTCAACATATTCTCCTGTTTTTACCCGGAATGGAAAATAAAAACAGACTTGAGGAGATACGGCGTTATTTAGATGTGCAGCTTGCTCAGGGAGATTGGCTTTCAGCCCTATCCTCCTATCATTCTCTTGGTTCAATCTATATCAGTAAGAAGGAAGATGCAAAGGCAATCGAGCCTTTGAAAGCAGCACTGGATCTGTCTTACACCCTCTCCTATGCGCAGCTCCGGTACAATATGCATTCCGCCTTATTCTCCGTGTATGACCGGATACAGGATCATACCCGCGCACTGCAGCACCACAAAGCAATGGTAGCTCTTCTCGATACCATTCGCAACCAGGAGCGCGAAAAGCTCATGCACGATCTTGAAGTGAAATATGAGACTGCGGAAAAAGAGCATCAGCTGGCAGAAGCCAACTATCGGCTTGAAGGAGCAAAGAGAAGGCAGCAACTCTATACAATGGGAGGACTGGCACTACTCATCATTATCGGAGCAATCGGTTATGCCTATAAGCAAAAACGGAAATCTGTGGTACAACTCGCGGAGAAGAATGCAGTCATCACAAAGTCACTGACAGAAAAAGACATTCTCTTACGCGAAATCCATCATCGTGTGAAAAACAACCTGCAGATGATCTCCGCCCTCCTCTATCTGCACGGCAAGTCGGTCGAAGATAGTTCTGCGCAAGAGGCCTTGCTGGAAAGTCAGAATCGCGTGCAGTCCATGGCGATGATTCATCAAAACCTGTATCAGGATTCAAATCTCCTCGGCGTGAGTGTGAAAAACTATCTCGACAAACTCCTCAATCACCTTATCGCCTCGTATAATGTGGAAAGAGACCGGATCGATATCCGCACACGTATCGAAATCGAACACCTGGATGTCGATACCATTGTCCCTCTTGCATTGATTGTGAATGAACTGATCAGTAATAGTCTGAAATACGCTTTTCGGGACGGGAGAAGGGGTCTCATTGAAGTATTTATAGGACGGGTGGATGATCAGATTGTGCTAGAGGTGAAGGACAATGGTGTGGGGCTGCCGGAAGGATTTAAAGTGGATACCTCCCCCAATTTTGGGTATAAGCTCATCAATATCCTCAGTGAAAGGCTGGGAGCAACCTTGTCGGCCCTTTCTTCCAATGGTACATTGGTGTCAGTGTCTATTCCGGTAAAGAAAGCTGCATAGTATGAAGACTGTCTCTCTACAATATGTATGTCTCCTGTTTGCGCTAATGGTATGCGTCAACGCTGGACGTGCGCAGGAGAGATCATACCCGTTTGACTCACTGCAGCAGGTGATCAGAAAAGAGATTGGTCAAGGCACAAATCACTTTCTGGATGAAGCGCGCGCATATGATTCTCTTGCCATGCTTTCCTCTGATACATTGAAAATGGGGAAAGGCCGGAATTTTATCGGGATGTACCACTATTTTACCGGGAGCCATCGTCAGGCAATTCAATACTACCTGCAGGCGTTGCCTTTTTTCGAATCAGTCCGGGATACGTTTTATATCGCACTGGTCAATAACAATATTGGCGCAGCCTATGAATATCGCCGCGAGCCCGAAAACTCCATTGCATATTACAAAAACGCCTTGGCTGCGTTCCGCCTTCTTGCCGATACGCTCTGGATGGCCAATGTCTACAATAATATCGGGATTCAATATCATGTTGCAGAACAACACGCACAAGCCTTTACACACCTCGATACTGCAAGGACATACTATCAGGCCCTCGGTGATACCTCAATGTTGGCAACGAATACGGCAAACATGGCAGAGTGCTACCGGTACATGGGAGAAATAGATAAGGCTATTGAGATCGGTGAGAAGTACCTCCGAGACTATCAGAAATTTCACTCCACAGATGTACTCGGAAACGTCTATGCCATGCTGGCAAAAGCATACCTTGAAAAAAATCAACTGGAAATCGCTGCGAGATATAACCGACGTTCTCTCGATATCCGCAATCAATTTGACTTCAATTTTCAAAAATCAAACAACTTTGAAACAGAAAGCGCGATCTATGAAAAAAAGGGAGATTATCGCAAGGCTCTGATATCCTATAAAATATTCAAGGCACAACAGGATTCCATGCTGAATAAAGAAAAAGACGACCGCATTACACAATTACTGACAGAATATGAAGTGGAGAAGAAGGATCAGGAAATCTCACTCCTTGCGTCACAGAATGAAGTCAATGCATTGAGAATTGAACGATCCAACAGGCAGGCTCTTCTCTATGGCTTAGGTGCACTGACAATGTTGATTTCAGTCATCGCGCTCGTATTCCTTCTCAGACTTAAGTCTCGGACTAACAGGGAACTCGCTGAAAAGAACTCCCTCATTTCGAAGGCCTTGAGGGAGAAAGATATTTTATTACGTGAGATCCATCACCGTGTAAAGAACAACCTGCAAATGATCTCAGCCTTATTGTATCTGCATGGGAAATCAGTTGATGATGTGTCTGCGCAGGAAGCATTGCTGGAAAGCCAGAATCGCGTGCAGTCTATGGCGATGATCCATCAGAACCTCTACCAGGACGAAAACCTGCTTGGAGTAGGAGTCAGAGAGTACCTTGAGAAACTGTTTGATCACCTGATTTCTTCTTACAATATTGAAAAGGACAGAATCCGCATACAGAAACAGATCGAAATCGATCATCTGGATGTGGATACGATTGTTCCCCTTGCGCTGATCGTCAATGAGCTGATCAGCAATGCACTGAAGTATGCATTTCGCGATGGGAGGAGGGGAGAGATCAGTGTCTTCCTCAGTCGCGAAAATGGACAGATTCTGTTGGAAGTGAAGGATAATGGGCCCGGATTTCCCAAAGACTTTGATCCTGGAAACAGCCCAAGTTTTGGCTATAAACTGATCCATATCCTGCGCGAGAGACTGGGTGCTTCCATGGATATTAACCCCTACAATGGTGTTCAGATCAGCATGAGAATACCGATGAAACAAGCGGCATAGAAGAATTGTCCGGATTTTCGATTTTCACCCGAAAGAATGATATCAAACTAAACTGACCACTTATTTTTGAGTGGGTCGGATGTACTGTGATAAGGAAGGATTTATCAGGGATTTAATAAAATCAACAACTGTGAACTTTGATCTGTTAGTCGTCGAAGATGAAGCACTGGTTGCGGCCATGATCAAGGAAGCCCTGAAAGGGTCTACCTATCATGTACGATCTGTGGCATTTGATCTTGAGTCTGCGAAGAAATATTTGCGGGACGAGCATTACAATGCGGCATTACTCGATATCAATCTCGAAGGAAAATTTGACGGGATCGAAGTCGGACGCATGATCCGCGATC
>DATDQA010000103.1:0-63813 GCA_035292505.1 Saprospiraceae bacterium
TAAAAATATCATCACTGGTAGTCCCAATGGAAGCTCCAACATCAGTGATAGAAGTCGATAATGTCGTAGAGCCCGCTCCTGTCGTATGTGTGAAACCTATCTCATTGATCTCTGTTTGAATGGTGAGCGGAGAAACGGGAGCGTTGGTTCCGATGCCGACATTATTGTTGAAAAAGATATCCGTCCCGCTCGTATCCCAAATGCTCTCTACTGCACCGCGCGCTGCAAATAATGCATAAGGCACACTGAGTAAAGGTGAACTTCCCATATGGACATATGCATTTCCGCCAGACTGATCCATCTCCACCTCAAGCCAGGGACTCACAGCAGCCCAATCGATAGCAGAGAACGTCCCTGACACAGTAGCACCATATCCAATATTCAATGTGATCAATCCAAACTCATTCGTACTTGTGCTTTGTGTTTCCTGATACAGGACAGGACCACCATTGTTATTCGTTATAGTAAAGCGCATCCTGATACTTTGAGTTTGAAGAATTGCACCATCATTATCACGCACTATAGCCTGGTAGTTCAACCCCTGAGGAGCCTGGGAATACAAACTCGCAGTAGGCAGAGCGAGAGAGCCAATTACCAGAAGCAGTTTTAATGTAATGTGTTGTTGTTGTTGTTTCATTGGAATAAATTGAAAATGATTATCGGATAATTTGAATTTTTACGACATATTGACTTTCATGTTTGGATTGAGTCTCTTTTGCAGTTAATGCGAGGAAGTACATGCCCGGGGAGACATCTGAAAGATCAAATGACCTGACGTTGATGCCATGCTGTTGGTCAAACTCCGTACGAAAAATCTCTCTGCCGAAAATATCCATCACGTGTACGGCAAGATGCTTACTCACATCCGTCTCTGTGACGAGATCAAAATTTCCATTAGAAGGATTTGGGTAGGTGCCAAATGAAAAATGCTGATCGGGCCGTTCAGTGACGTACGTGCCGAGATCATAAGATTGTTGAAATCCCTGGGTGAGGATGCTTGCAGAAGCGGTAAAGGTTTCGACGGCTGTCATTTCACCGGTAGTGAAACTCAACATACCAGAGGAATTTTCATAAAATCCCCCTGAAGACGAGATGACAAACGGTGTGAGTTGTTGTGCTGAAATTGATCCGGCTGATAAAAGGACCAGGATGATCAACTGTTTCTGCCTGGTAGATTTTTTCATGCTCATTGATTTAGCGAATGATGATATATTATTCTTCATAGATGAGATGATGCTCTCAAGGGTCATTTATTTTGCAATGAGAGTCGCAAGGGTTGCTTCCAGGATGTTTAGCCTTGTTTCCAGCGCTGCAATCTTCTCTTTCTGTTCATCAATTATTTGCTGTTGCTCCTGAATTCCTTTGATGGCAATAACGCCAAATCCACTATAATTCAGTGTATATACATCCAGGTTACGATCCGGGTTAATATTATGCACTACAAGGCTCGGAAATACCTTCATGACATCCTGAGCAATAAAACCATGATATTCCTGTGTGTCCTCCTGATTTTTAAATTGGAACGAAGAAGGCTTTAGCTGCCTTATTTTTTCCAACGAAGTTCTCATAGGTTGGATATTTGTTTTTAAACGTTTATCAGAAATTGAAGTATAATCTCCTGTAGGTGCGCTAAAAGATCCTCTGAAACTACCGTTAAAATATAAATCAAGATGAGTCACATTATGTAATTCCCAATCATGCCCTGAATTGCCATTCATAAGATCCAAACCATACTGATAATCCTTCACTTTGAATGCATAAACTCCTGCATCCGTATTACCGACACCCACATGGCCCTGAGGATCTATATTAATAGCGGGAATACTATTTGCTACGAGCCGAAAAGTATGTTCAGAATAAGTGCCGATTGCCGCTGAAACACCACCTACAGCTTCCTTGAGCACTATTCCCCCATCGCTGACATGAGAAAATCCATCCGTATTATTTGCTGTTTGAATAACAAGCTTTGAAGCCGGGGTTGTAGTACCTATTCCAACATTCCCATTTGTCAGGAGGGTCATTTGTGCGACACCATCGTCAGTAAAAAAACGCAACGGATGTGCAGTCTTTGTTCCCAAATAACCGCCGCCGTTTCCAACCCATGTTCCGATACTTATCGTTCCATCGGTATGAAGAGAGCCATAAGAATTCGGAGCGCTCAGAATTGTAAGTTTCTCATTTGGGGCATTGGTTCCTATCCCAACATTTGTCCCGTTATCAAAAAGCTGGGAGTTTCCAATCGTATTTGCGGCTGTAAATTTTGAGACATAACTGGTCGTTCCGCTTCCGCTCAGTCCTGATGTAGAAGTTTGCCATGTGGCCAAACCAGAGGCATCGGAAGTAAGCACTTTGCCATTACCGGGAGCTCCTCCTGTGATTTTCACCTGTCCGTTTACTTCAAGTTTAGCTGCAGGTGAAATCGTGCCGATGCCAATGTTGCCACCATTATTGTACAGATTACTATTGTTCACTACCCACGAAGCACCATTCCAGTAAGGAGTATTGCCAGCAACGCTGCCATTGGAGAGTAATCCTGCAGGTCCTTGCGGGCCAATTGGTCCTGTAAGTCCCTGAGTTCCGGTTGCACCTGTTTCTCCCATCGGCCCCTGTGCTCCAGGCTCACCTTCTTCACCGGGAATGCCTTGTGGTCCACCGGGACCTTCGTTACCGCTTTCCGCAAATAGGGCATAGGGGACGCTCAGCAAAGGTGAAGTACCCATATGTACATATGCATTTCCTCCTGATTGATCCATTTCAACCACAAGCCAGGGACTGACAGCAGCCCAATTGATGGAAGAAAACGTCCCTGAAACAGGAGTTCCGTTTCCAATATTCAATGTGAATAAACCAAACTGGTTAGTTGTAGTACTGTGCGTTTCCTGATATACCACTGGTCCTCCATTATTATCCGTAATCGTGAAACGCAGGCTGATATTTCGATTTTCAAGAATTTCGCCAGCAGTGGTACGTGCTACAGCCTGGTAGTTTAAACCCTGGGGAGCTTGAGCAGACAAGGAGTGAGTGGACAGCATGGAATAAGTAAAACTTACAAGCAACGTGAGGGCACGGTGTGGAAAATATTTCATTGTGATTTGAATTTATACCTGATTCTTTATTAGCTAATTGTCTTTTACTCCAAGTAATGATTCCAATTTTTCAATCCGTTGAACAAGTCTTTCATTTTCTGATATCAGGCTTCCAATGATTAATTCCTGTGTATCAATCTTTGCAGATAACTCCTGCGTCGCTTTTACCAGCGGCACAACGAAATCACCGTAGCGCAGGCCATATAATGCCTTATCATTCGACGGTTTATCTACACCACTGAATGCAAAACCAGTTTGCTTTGCCGCCTCCTCGACTTCCTGTGCGATAAACCCACTTTCCCGTTGTGTCGCAGCATGCTGAAGACTTGCTTGTTTCCATTCTTCAAGCACCGGACTTTTATTCTCGTCATTGCCATTTCCGTAAAAATGATCCAGCCCGGGAAGATCGACGAGATACGTAACAGGACGCAATTGCTTTATAAATTCCAGGCCTTTAATATCCTCCTGGACCTGGAGCTTAAACCTGCCGTCAGAGAATGTGGTCCAACCAACATGCCCTCCTATCGATAAAACAGATGAGTTTCCCACACGTACTTTATTATGATCATCGACGACGGTGCTGTAACCAATAGCGGTTGCATTCACCAGGTTGGTCCATCCGTTTAGAGATGTAAGAGCACCAATAGTGGTGATACCGGTACCGGTGATGTTACCCTGGAAGGCACTTGCTCCGACGGCTGTATTGTTTTCCCCGGTATTACTCTGTAACGCCTGAAGCCCAACAGCCGTATTATTGCCAGCGCTGGTATTGCTTAAAAGGGCATTCACGCCAACGGCAGTATTATTGAAACCTGAGGTATTATTATTCAGCGCTTGCAACCCGATCGCTGTGTTGTTATTCCCGGTACTAAAATACAAAGCACTGACTCCTACTGCTGTATTGCTACTGCCAGTGCTATTGGAAAACAAGGCATTTTCTCCCGCTGCTATATTATTATTCCCACTGGTATTGGAATATAATGCGTTGACCCCAAAAGCACAATTGAATGCACCATTGATATTGGCAAAAAGCGCCTGACCACCGAATGCGGTATTTTCATAACCGACTGTGTTGTGCCTAAGAGCCTTATATCCGGCGGCAGTATTATAGAAACCAGAGGTGTTATAGAAAAGTGACTGCCTTCCAGTGGCTGTATTATTGTACCCCGTGGTGTTAGAATAAAGCGCGGTGACTCCGATACCGGTATTATCTGTTCCGGTAGTATTGGCCGTCAAGGCAAAATTGCCGACAGCCGTATTGTTAACACCATTGCCCGTTGATGTGGGTTGGTTGGCATAAAGGGCATAAGCGCCAACTGCCACATTACCGCTGGTCCACGCGGTGCCTCCATTGCTAAATGATTGGGTATATAATGCTTTGGCTCCAATTGCCGTATTCAGGCTGGCTGTAGTGTTGAAATGAAGCGAAGAGTCCCCTACAGCGACGTTCCCGGAACCTTTGGTATTGTATATAAGTGCTGAGTATCCTGCAGCAGTATTACTATTGCCTGTGACATTAGAATACAATGAAGCATGACCAATAGCCGTATTAAAATTTCCTTTTTTATTCAGATATAACGATCCGTATCCTATTGCTGTATTAGCTAAGCCACTGGTATCATAATAAAGAGCATAGCCTCCTACAGCTGTATTATAATCTGATGTTCTGTGACTATGTAGGGCATAAGTTCCAATTGCGGTATTAAAATTTGTGTTTCTGTTAAGATAAAGAGCTTCGCGACCAACAGCAGTATTATAATTTCCTGTTGTGTCATAGTACATCGCTAAGACCCCAATGGCCGTGTTGCTGTTACCCTTGGTATTGTACCACAAAGATGAAGTCCCTATAGCCGTATTATAATATCCGGAGATATTAGAATACATCGCATACGCTCCGTTTGCTGTATTAGACCCTCCGCTAGTTGTCAGAAATAGGGAATAAGCTCCACAGGCGGTGTTATAATTGGCATAGAGGCTTGAGAAAAGCGCATTCACTCCGGCTGCTGTATTATAATAACCACCTTTATTTGATTTAAGCGCCTGCGTACCAAATGCAGAATTCTCCGACCCATAGGTGTTAGCATCAAGAGCTGAAAACCCAAAGGCCGCATTATAATTTCCAGTTGCATTTGCATAAAGTGCTTCTGCACCCACAGCTGTATTCCAGCTCCCTCCTGTATTTTTACGCAATGCGCGGGAACCCATGCCCACATTTTTAAAACCGCTGTTATTTGCAATTCCTGTGCTATCCCCAATAAAATAATTTTTTGTAGCTGCATTTAATTCTCCTACCCAGGCATTATTCACCCTAAAACACAGAGGCACATTATCGGTGGTGCCGATGAAATTATTGTCTGGTTCGGTGCCTGCATTGCCGGTCAGGGACCAGCCATTGGTGCCTACGGAAATTTCTGCCCACGCCGCGCCGTTATAAAACCAGAACGTACTCGTGGTAGTGTCATACAGCATTAATCCGTTAGCGGGATTGTCGATGGCCATACGTGATGCGGATGATGTACGTGGCACAAGAATGCCTTTGGTATTACTTTTGACATCCAGTATTGCACTCGTATCTGGCATAGAGCCATCCGCATTGATAGCAATGCTTTGAGAAAATGTGAGAAGGCAGCACTGGGATAATATGGCAATCAATAGATGCCGCCTCGCCAGGGTATACAGGTTATCTTTCATTTATTTCAGTTTTTATGCTCGCCTAGTAATTTCTCAATTGCGGATTTCAGAGCATCTATTTGAGATTGTTGTCGTTCAATGACCACTTGCTGTTCCTGCATACCCTTCACTAATGGCACGACAAATTCCGCATAACCCATACTATAATTATCAGTCTCATTAGTGGGAGCATGCACAGCATCAAAAGAAGTGAAACCGGTTTGCTCGATTAATATTTCTACATCCTGTGCGATAAAACCTACACTGCGATGTTGTGACTCTTCAATTAATGTTTTCTCAATATCTGGGGTGAGGTGTTCTTTGATGTGCTGGGCATATGCAAGGCGATTGAAATTGTAAGAAACTGGCTTCAGCTCTAAAATAAAATCCAATCCCTTTACATCATCATGAATGTTTTCTTTGAACCTTCCATCAGAAGGCCATGAATATGCTACTTGGCCTTCTACGACAGTCACAGATGAGCCGCCGATTCGAACTTTATAACTTGCGTTTACCGTTGCATTCGTTCCCAGAGCAGTTGCATTACTCAGGTTTCCAACTGATGTATTTGCAAAATCTCCGATGCCGGTAACGTAATCTCCGCTTACATGGGAGTATAGTGTCTGGTATCCAAAAGCGGAATTATACCATCCTGTGAGATTATTGACGAGTGCATCTCTACCGCATGCTGTGTTAGATGCGCCGGTAGTATTGGCTCTCAGTGAATAGTTTCCAACTGCAGTATTGTCAACTCCAAAATTAGTTGCTGAAGGTTGATTGGAATAAAGAGTTTCATAGCCAATGGCAACATTATCACTTGTCCAAATGTTACCGTCATTGTTAAATGATTGGGTGTACAATGCATTAATTCCTATTGCTGTATTTCCGCTTGCTGTTGTATTTGAATGAAGAGTGTACCTTCCTAAAGCCGTATTGTTACTTCCGACTGTGTTTGAAGAAAGTGAAAAATCTCCATCGGCCGTATTGTTGCTTCCTGTCGTGTTTAAATAAAGGGCGTATGTGCCATTCGCTGTATTCGAAGTACCCGTTGTATTAAAACGTAAGGAGAAGGTTCCTACAGCAGTATTGTTCACACCATTCCCCGTGTTGGTTGGTTGGTTGGAATACAGCGCTTCGTAGCCAATTGCTACGTTTTTACTCTCCCAAAATGCACCACCCGGAGCAAATGATTGTGTGTACAGAGCATTTGTTCCAACCACTGTATTCTGGCTTGCTTTGGTATTGGAAAAAAAGGCATTGGTTCCGACAATGGTATTGTCTCTCCCATTGGTGTTGGAATACCCAGCCCGGCTTCCAATAAATGCATTATTCACGCCTTGCGGACCTATCACATTGGCTTTTCCAGCTTTTAAACCAAGGAAAATATTTGTCGAGTCGTCGGAGTGGATCCAGAGCAAATCAGTACCGCTGCTTTTGCGCAGTTTTATGAGTGGATTGATATTACCCTGGGTACTGTGAGCATCAATGATGAGTTGTGAAACATCCGCAGAACCTTTGATATGCATCTTGCCTGCCGGAGCCAAAAGGCCAAGGCCTACGTTCTGGGCAAATGTGACAACGTGATACTGTGCTAGGATGATGATCAAGAATACCCGAATACTTACTTTTTTCATGTTACAACAGATTCTAGTTAATGCCCGCCTATTGCTTTATTTGAAGCAGAATTTCCATTTTTTCAATGCGCTGTTGCAGTATTTCATTCTCGGTATTCTGCTTTTCAATTTGCGATTTCAGGCTTGTTATTTCTGACTTCAGTTGTTCATTCAATTCCTGTACGGCTTTCACCAAAGGCACTACAAATTCGGCATAGGTCAAGCTATACAGATCGTGTTCACCTTTCGGTTTATGAAGGCCGCTGAAATCATAGCCACTTTCAAGAGCAGCATTTTCCACTTCCTGCGCCAAAAATCCGGTGTACCTGATTTTTTCCACGTCATATTTACCAGGATAATCTTTAGTGTCTTTATCACCAGAAATTTCTATGGCAGCTTTAATGCTGCGGTGATAAGTAACCGGTCTGAGGCGGGTGATGAACTCCAATCCTTTCACGTCTTCCAGGATATTATTTTTAATGCGAGCATCAGAGTAAATGGTCCAGTCAACCCATCCACCAATCCATCCTGTGCTTGCATTGCCGATAAAAGCCTGGTTCTGATAGCCATTTAGCCAACCGTTGTTTCCGATGCTAATCGTGTTCCACACGTTTGATGCATAGCTGGCCGTGCCGGAATTATATCCCAGGGCAGTATTTTCATATCCGCCGACATTATAATAAAGTGCACCTGTACCACACGCTGTATTAAACGTGCCATCATTTTGATCAAGTGCCGTATATCCAATAGCTGTATTATAAGATCCTTCATCATTATTATAAAGACTATGATATCCGATTGCAGTATTGTTAGCTCCGAGAGTGTTGGTGCGAAGTGAACCGGCTCCAATAGCTGTATTGTCAATACCCTGGATGACCGTTGATGGATTATTGGATAAAAGTGCTTCATAACCAATAGCCGTATTATTACTGTTCCATTCTGAACCTCCATTTTGCCAGGATTGGGAATACAATGTTTTTGTTCCTACAGCTGTATTCCTGCTACCGGTGGCATTGTATCGAAGAGCATCATCTCCAATGGCAGTATTATCGTTTCCAATAGTGTTAAAATTTAGAGCTCGGTTTCCAATGGCAGTATTATCGCTTCCAATGGTGTTTGAATACAATGCTATTGAACCGAATGCTGAATTAAAAATTCCACCGGTATTTGTATAAAGCGCGTTACAGCCATGAGCGGTATTATCGTATCCGTTCGTATTCGAGTATAAAGCTTTTGAACCAGATGCTGTATTACAAACTCCTGTAGTATTGAAAAAAAGCGCTTTAAAGCCGTTAGCGGTATTTTCATTTCCAATGGTATTTGAATACAATGCTCTTGAACCGATCGCCGTATTGTCAACACCGGTATATTCGGATGTGGGCTGATTTGAGTACAGGGCATGGTCGCCTACTGCTACATTACCACTGACCCAGTTAAAGCCCGGATTGTACGATTGAGTTTCCAATGCACTTATTCCAATCGCCGTGTTTTCACTTCCTCTGGTGTTGGAGTATAGGGAGAAAGCCCCGATAGCAGTATTATCAAAACCCGTCGAATTTGTAGCAAGAGAGGCGTAACCGATCGCCGTATTGTAGCTCACCGAGGTGTTCGCAGAAAGTGCTCCGCCACCCACTGCCGTATTATAATGTCCTGTGGTATTGGCATAAAGTGCATTATTTCCAATGGCAGTATTTACGTAACCTGATGTGTTGGAATAAAGTGCACGGACACCATGCGCTGTATTTTGAGCTCCGGTATAATTAAAATAGAGCGATTGCCATCCAATCGAGGTATTATTATTTCCTGAAGAGTTGGAATAGCCTGCATCGCGTCCTATAAATGTATTATAAAGCCCGTAGACTGTGGTTGAATGAACATTTACCCTTCCTGCATTTACACCAATAAACAAATTGACGGATGTATCTGCATGGATCCACATCAGGTCATTACCATCACTTTTGCGCAATCTCATGAGCGGACTCGTATTGCTCTGTGTACTGTTGGCGTCTATGATGAGTTGCGAAGCATCCTCAGATCCTTTGACGTGAAGTTTTCCGGCCGGTGTTAATAAACCAATGCCTATGTTTTGGGAGAATGTGAGAATGTGAGAATGTGAGAATGTGAGAATCAGCAGAAATCGGATCGCTCGGATACTTGTAAGATTTTTCATTTACTCAGGTTTATTTTCATCTTGCAATTTTTCAATTGCTAATTATAACTTGCAAATTGTCGATTTCAGTTCATCAATTTGATGTTGTTGTTCCTGCACAGCTTTTACCAATGGGACGACAAATTCTGCATAGGTTAAGCTATAGAGGTCATGTTCATTTCTTGGTGCATGAACTCCACTAAAATCATAATCACTTTCTTTGGCAGCTTTTTCTACTTCCTGTGCCAGGAATCCGGAATACCGCGATTCAAGTCCAATCCCCACATTTTGAGCGAAAATGGAATTCATTAAATTGGAAAAGCTGAGTATCAGAAAAAGAACTATGATTATTCTTTTCATTTTTATTGTTCCCTTTTTTCCAATGCGAACATCCTGATCAGAAGATCCTGAATTGTTTTCTTCTGGTCCTCGATCATCGTTTGTTGTTCTTCCATGCGTGTTCGAATTTCGCTTTGCTCCAGCTGTAATTTCAACTGGGCATTTTCTTTTTCCAGCGATTCTACTTTTTGATTTAATTCCTGGGTTGCTTTCACCATCGGCATGATAAAATCGACATAGCGAAGTGTGTAAACTTCCTTATCATTCCTGGGTACATCAATACCTGGAAAATTAAAACCACATTCCATGGCGGCTTGCTCAACATCCTGGGCTAAAAAACCGATTCTGGTTTCTTTTTCTACTTCGCTGAAATCAATTTTACTAACAAGCGAATCTGGTGTTTGCCAAATGCTATGAAGTTCAGCTGGATTTACATTGTAAGTAACCGGTTTTAATTTTAATATGAAATCTAAACCAGCAACATTATCACTTACGTTTGTCTTAAACCTGGCATCTGAATAAGCAGTTATGCCGGTGACTTGTGCTCTTATTTGTCCGATTGCTGTATTGCCTAGCAATACCTGTCCACTGCCTGTACATTCCGCATTCGTTATTCCATAGCCGAGCATACTCACATTAATCCGGTTAACGGTTACCCCACTGCTCGCTCCAAGAAAAGTGCACTGCGTTGAATTGAATCCGTCAGCTCCGTATCCTGCGTTATAACCCAATGCGGTATTTTCGGATCCTTCGTCGAGCCAGAACAACGATTTCATACCCATTGCTGTATTGTAGTTTCCGCCATTGTTGTTGAAAAGTGCATTGTCACCGCTGGCAGTATTGTTCAATCCGACGGTATTGGTACTGAGAGCACCCGGTCCCAAAGCTGTATTGTGACTACCTGAAGTATTGGAATAAAGCGCTCCCGCTCCCACGCCAGTATTCCAAATACCGGAAGTATTTATCTTAAGTGCAGATTCTCCAATTCCTGTATTGGACCATCCTGTGGTATTGTTTTCTAAGGCAAAACAACCAATTGCGGTGTTCCCAATTGCATTACCTGAGTTACTTGGCTGATTGGAAGCAAGCGCACGATAACCAATGGCTGTATTGTTAGTTTCGAATTGACTTCCGCCATTAAAAGATTGGGTGAATAATGCCTGTGCTCCAACCGCGGTGTTGTGACTGGCAGTTGTATTGTCTCGTAATGCCAGGTTTCCAATGGAGGTATTATTGGCACCGGTAGTATTATTCAGTAAGGCAAAATTTCCAATGGCAGTATTGTTGATTCCATTGGTAGTTAATGTCGGTTGGTTATTATACAACGCACCAGCGCCAACAGCAACATTTCCACTTGCCCACCCGACACCATCATTGCTGAAAGACTGGAGTCTCAATGCATTCACACCGATTGCGGTATTATCACCCGCAGTGGTGTTACTATAAAGTGCATAGGCTCCACATGCGGTATTTGAATTACTGACGGTATTTGAATTAAGGGCAAAACTTCCACTTGCCGTATTCCATTTTCCGGTGGTGCTGCTGTAAAGTGCTTTATATCCATTCGCGGTATTTTCACTTCCGGTCGTATTCCCACGCAAAGCTGAATGTCCAACCGCTGTATTGTAAATACCATTTGATATGGTTGTTGGCGCATTAAAGTAAAGTGCTTCGAAACCAATTGCTACATTAGCACTTGTCCATGAATTTCCCGGATCATAGGATTGAGTGATAAGCGCGGAATTTCCAATGGCCGTATTTTGACCTCCCGTTTTGTTGCCAAACATGGAATAGTAACCGATGGCAAGATTGTCACCACCTGATGTATTATTGTATAGCGCATCGACACCCATGGCGATATTGTAATTCCCAGACGTATTTAAAAGAAGTGCTTCTTCACCAATAGCGGTATTCTCATGTCCTGTGGTATTAGCCCATAGTGCACCTGTACCTATGGCAGTATTGAAATATCCACTTGTATTAGCTTTCATTGCTACTGCTCCAATAACTGTATTCTGGAATCCCGTGGAATTATTCAACAAGGTTTGATAACCGATAGCTGTATTTTGATTGCCTGTATTCACAGAAGGTGTCGTTGAACCTCTTAAAGCTTCATACCCCATGGCCACATTCTGATTATTAAAAGGGGCAGCTCCGTTGTTTGCATAGAGCAAGGCATTATATCCGACTGCAGTTGCACGGCTTCCGGCTACATTGCTCCTAAGTGCATTTGCACCTACGACAGTATTTCCGATGCCGACTGTGTTAGAATAATTCGAACTGTCGCCAACAGCAGTATTTGACCCACCTGTGGTATTGCTGTAAAGAGCAAAATAACCATTGGCTGTATTGTTATACCCTATCGTATTGAGGTTTAAAGTTGAAGTACCTACAGCCGTATTTTGAATTCCGTTCGATATGGATGTGGGCTGGTTTGAAGTCAAAGCTGAATAACCTACGGCCACATTTCCACTTATCCAGGAAGAACCAGGATCAAACGATTGGGCAAATAAAGCGGAGTTTCCAATGGCCACATTTCGACCAGCCGATGTATTCTGATTAAGTGCGTTTTTCCCTTGTGCAATGTTTTGATTTCCTGTTGTATTTAAAGCAAGCGTACCAGACCCAACCGCCGTATTATCGCCTCCTGTGGTATTGCTCGATAATGCTTGTGTACCTAGCGCCGTGTTGTAATTACCCGTATTATTTTCAGCACTGGAAGATCCTTTTAATGCTTCAGTTCCGACTGCTACATTATAATTATAGAAAGTGGAAGCGCTATTATTTACATATTTCATCGCATTATAGCCAACTGCAGTGCCCCAATTGCCGGCTACATTGCTTCTAAGAGCAGAGCCGCCGATTCCTGTATTATTGTTACCGATAGTGTTCGAAAGAAGTGCTTCATTCCCATTTGCTGTGTTATTGTTTCCAGTGGTGTTGAAATTAAATGCCTGATATCCGCTGCCCGTATTACCAAATCCTGTAGTATTGCTATACAACACCTGATAGCCCAGCGCGGTATTCGAAAGCCCGGTATTATTTGCAGGAGTACCCGAACCTCGAAGCGCCTCATATCCTATGGCAACATTCGTATTTGTAAAAGGGCTTGACGTGTTGTTTGCATTCCGCATTGCATTATAGCCAAAAGCTGTTGCATTACTTCCGGCAATGTTATATCTGAGTGCATATGTTCCGCCTGCAGTATTTTTATTTCCTTCCGTATTGGAATACATTGCCTGATATCCGCTGGATGTATTTTCGTCACCTGTGATGTTGGAATAAAGAGATCCATTACCTGTGGCTTGATTTGAAGTTCCACCTGTATTGGAACGGCCTGCTTCGGCGCCAATAAAAGTGTTTCCGGATCCGCCACCAGGAAGACTATTTACTTTCCCTGTGTTAAAACCAATAAACGTATTCGAAGCATTGTCCGAATGAATCCATAAAAGATCGCTGCCAAAACTATCACGGAGCTTTATCAGTGGTTTTGTGTTGCTTTGTGTGGAATGAGCTTCGATGATAAGCTGCGAATTATCAGCAGATCCTTTGACATGCAACTTTGCTGTCGGGGACAATAATCCAATTCCTACATCTTGTGTAGATGCAGGATTGAAATTAGAAATGATCAAGCAGAGGAATAGGGCGCCAAGGATGTGTTTCACTTCTTATTTGTTTAGATGCGATTATTTGATTCTAAAATCAACATTTGATATTGCAGATGAGCATCAAAGGGGCAATTTGAAATTGATCATAACTGATGAGTGGATAGTGAATTCATTAGCGCATCACAAGTCAATTGGTATTTCTTTCCTTCTGTTCCAATGTTTTCAATCTTTTTAATAATTCCTGATTCATTGTTTTCAATTCCTCAATCATCATTTGCTGTTCCTGCATCCCTTTTACTAATGGGACCACAAAGGCCTCATAGCTAAGAGTGTAAAGCTCATTACTGCTTTTCGGGACAGTCATTCCGCTGAAATCATAGGCTGAAGCAATAGCAGCTTCTTCTACTTCCTGGGCTAAAAACCCACTCTCTTTTCTTTTTTCAACATCATATTTCTCAGGATAATCCTCTGTCTCCTTATTGCCCGTGATGGTTACGGCTGCATGGATGCTGCGGTAATACGTAACGGGTCTTAGCTTCATGATAAAATCAAGGCCTATCACATCTTCGCCAACACGATTTTTAATACGTGCATCAGAGAAAGTACTCCACGTCTGGTTGCCTCCATTCCAGCCCGTGCTGAGGTTACCCAGAAATGCCTGATTCGAAGCACCATTCAGATATCCATTATTTCCTACACTCACAGTATTGATGATATCGGGACTCCCCGGTGCATTCCCTGAGCCAAAGCCGACTGCCGTATTATTTGTTCCCCCGATCATGTAGTAAAGCGAGTTCATTCCGGATGCAGTATTGCTGGATCCCGTTGTATTGGAATAAAGAGCACCATATCCGTTTGCAACATTTTGATCTCCATCTGAATTAGAGTAAAGCGCATAGCTTCCACTTGCGACATTAGAATTTCCTGCAGTATTATCTCGTAGAGCCTTGTAACCGATCGCGGCATTATGAACGCCTGAGAGATTATTAAAAAGGGCTTGCACGCCGATGCCGGTATTTTGAAATCCATTCGTATTAGCATAAAGTGCGCCCTCTCCAATACCGGTATTTTCCCATCCAATTGTATTGGCATACAATGCAGCATTCCCCACAGCTGTATTATAAACTCCTGTTGAAGTTGAGGTTGGTTCATTGGAATAAAGGGCTTCATATCCTACTGCCACATTGCCACTGATCCAGGATGATCCGGGACTATAGGATTGGTTGTAGAGCGCCCTGCCACCTATGGCTGTATTCTGGCTTGCCGTGGTATTGTATTGCATAGCCTGATATCCATTGGCAACATTTTCATAACCTGATGTATTGAAGCGCAGTGAATACGTTCCGCTGGCTGTATTCGCGTCTCCAGTTCCATTGGCGTTAAGTGCAGATGCGCCAATGCCGGTATTCGCCCATCCTGTGGTGTTTGCTTTTAAAGCAGAAGCTCCGACAGCTGTATTAATATATCCGGTAGCCGTTGATGTCGGTTGATTGGAATAAAGAGCTTCAAATCCCACTGCAACATTTCCGCTTACCCAGGTCGTACCTAAATTGTTGTACGATTGAGTATACAAAGCATTATTTCCAATGGCTGTATTTTGACTTGCGGTTGTATTATTGAAAAGAGCCTGTACTCCATTCGCGGTATTTTCGTTTCCTTTTGTATTGTTATAAAGTGCAAAACTTCCATTGGCTGTATTATAGTTTCCAATTGTATTGGCATGAAGAGCATCAAAACCGTCGGCTGTATTTTCATTTCCCGTTGTATTAGCAGTCAACGCATAAGTTCCAACAGCTGTATTCCATTTCCCTGTTGCAATGGAGGTCGGCTGGTTTGCATAAAGGGCGGCATAGCCGATAGCAACATTGCCACTAACCCATGGCGTATTGTTGTTGCTGAAAGATTGAGTATATAAAGCGTTATTTCCAATGGCCGTATTTTGACTTGCAGTTGTATTAAATAAAAGTGCTTGTACTCCACTCGCTGTATTTTCGTTTCCTTTCGTGTTGTAGTAAAGTGCCAGACTACCATTCGCGGTATTATAGTTTCCAATGGTATTCGCATGAAGTGCATTAAAGCCGCTGGCTGTATTTTCATTTCCAGTTGTATTAGAGGCCAACGTATTAGTTCCAATGGCTGTATTCCATTTTCCAGTTGCAGTGGATGTCGGTTGGTTAGCATAAAGGGCGGAATAACCAATTGCTACATTGGCACTGATCCATGGCGTATTGTTGTTGTCGAAGGATTGAGTAAATAATGAGTTATTTCCAATGGCTGTATTTTGACTTGCGGTTGTGTTATTTGAAAGTGAATATGCACCGTTGGAGGTGTTGGTGTTTCCTGTAGTATTAGCATAGAGTGATTTGTAACCGTTGCCGGTATTTTCAAATCCATTGGTGTTGGAATATAAGGTAAGCGCTCCGTTGGCGGAATTATTTAATCCTCCTCCATCGGCATTATTTACTCTTCCAGACTGAAGACCAATAAAAGTATTGGATACATGGTCCGAGTGAATCCATGTCAATTCAGTTCCATCACTTTTACGCAATTTGATAATTGGATTGATATTACTTTGCGTGCTGTTAGCATCTATGATGAGCTGAGAGACATCAGCGGATCCTTTCACATGCAACTTACCGGCTGGAGTCAAAAGGCCGACGCCGACATTTTGAGCGAATACAAAAGCGGCAACATGAGCAAAGAAGCCGATGAGAACGGGGCGTATAAGGAGACTGCTTAGCATGTCAAATGCTTTCCACAAACATTGTGGAAATCAATTTCCCCTTCTATCCTCTTTTTGAGTGAATCAGTAAACAGTAATCAGTGATCGGTGCCTGCCTTCGGCAGGTAAAATCGGTAATCGGTGATCCGCCTTCGCCGCTGTTGCCGCTTCGCCGGACGAGGCGTAATCCGCCTTCGCCGTTTGTTGCGGCTTTGTCGGACGAATCGGTAATCGGCGTCGGAAGCAATCTCAAAGCACACTAAAGGTCATGGACGATCCTCTCCCGGAGCGCTTTGACGATAGCCTCTTTGCCACAGTTGACATGCAGCTTTTGGTAGATATTCTTCAGGTGGCTTCGCACCGTATCGAACGAAATAAACAACCCGGCAGCGATTTGTTTTGTCCCGTATCCTTTAATCAGGTATTGAAGTACCTCTGTTTCACGTGGAGATAGATTATACACAGCGCGGTGGGAGGGTAGATGAAAAGATCCAAGCACTTTCTTTGCGATCTGAGGCGACATCGGCGCACCGCCCATCACCACTTCCTGGATTGCATCGAACAGTTTCTGGGGAGGGGTTTTTTTCAATAAATAGCCATTTGCGCCCGCACACAGGCATTGGAAGAGCTTGTCGTTGTCTTCAATGACGGTGTAGATGATCACGGCTGTTTCAGGTCGGGCTTCCTTCACCATTACGACGCCTTCGATCCCACTTTTCCCGGGCATATCAATATCCATCAGGACGACATCAGGTTGGTGCATGAGGGTCACCTCCGTCGCCTGGTTGCAATGACTATAGTGTCCTACGACGCGATAATCTTCTGAATGATGCAGGAGAACCGCCAGTGATTCGCGCAGGCGATCGTTGTCTTCGAAGATGATGATGCGGGTAGGCATGTGAAACAAACCTACGGGAATAATTTCCTTTTCATATCACTCAATAGAGTGAATCACATATTTTTCAAGGACAAACGGGTCTTTACCGGTAACCCGACTTTGATCAAAGTGCCCTGTCCCGCAGAGGAATCGATGCTGAGATGACCCTTCCATTTTGCGACTCTTCCTTTGATACTCTGCAATCCATGCCTTTCTGAAGGCGCCTGGGGATCAAATCCCTGTCCATTGTCATTGATCTCCATCCAGAGAAAGTGATGCTCTCCCCGTATGCGAATGTGCACTTCCGATGCTTCTGCATGACGCAGGATGTTTCTCAGGAGTTCTTTGTAAATCAGGTAAAAATCACGGCGTAATTCCAGGCCCATCGCCTGGTTTACATCAAGTTGATCTTCATGCAAAACAAAAGAAATCCCTTTCACATCAAACAATTCTGATGCATATCTCCGCATTCTCGAAACTAAATCTTCTGCAGTATCTGCGCGACTACTTACGCTCCATATGATATCATCGAGGGCTTCGGATGAAGATTGGACTTCTTCGCCAATACGTGTAAATAACTGTTGTGGGTGGTCATCGGAATCTGCAGTCTTTTTGCCTATTTCACTCAGGATATTGACATGTGTGAGTGAGGATCCAATTTCATCATGCAGGTCTGATGCAATCCTGTCCCTGACTTGTTGAACTCGATTCAATTGGCTGATGCGGTACCGGTAGAAGGAGTACAGTAATGCTAATAGGACCAGAACTGCAAGCACCACAAACCATGTTTGTTGCCAGAATGGAGGACGTATTCTAAAATGATAAGCCGTCTCGTCCCCCAGGATACCATTCCATCCTAATGCTCTTACTTCAACATGATAATCGCCAGGTAACAGATTAGCAAAAGACACTTTGTGCACGGGTTCAGGTTTCGACCAGGCTGTGTCCTGGCTTCCTACGAGGCGATAGCTATATTTTAATTGTCTTCCATTGATATGATCGTTAGACGAAAACTCGATGTCCATGAAATTCTGATTATGACTTAAATCAAAAGGCAACTGTTGCTGTGGATCCAGGAGAAGTTCTTTTGCCGTTGAGACAGAAGTGATATAGACTTCAGAAGGTGGTATGGTGTCGTACCTGCTGTCTTTTATCCTGGCGACTCCTGATGTTGTAGTGCACCAAACGAAATGGTCTGTACCGATTTCCAATTTTGTGACGGTGGCAAAAAAATTATACACACGGCTAAAAGAAAAGGTGCGAAAGCCATTTGGCGTCGGGATGAGTTTTTCAATACCTGCGTGTGTTCCTACCCAAATATTGCCATCATGATCTGAAACTATGGATTTAATAAAATCGGAAATAAAACCATCGCTGCGATCGTAAATCTGTGTCTTGTATTTACCAGTCAACGTGTCGCGATACAACTGTACAAGTCCGCTATATCGCGTGCCTATCCAGATATTTCCTTTAGCATCGACATGCAGGCTTCTGATCGTCTGTTCCGGGAGATAATCATTGAAATTCTGCCATTCCAGTTCCATTTTCCCCAAAGCATTCCTTTTCAACACTGCGCGATGGACACCAAGATTCAGGGTTCCGACCCACATGTCATGCTCTGTTCCCGGAGATAGGGCGAAAATCACATCGTCCATTGTGGTGTCTCTATAGCTTCCATCAGGACAGGAGATTGTCACGACATTCGTGGCCGATGAGAAGATGCAACCATTATCCATTTCTGACGAAAACGGCGAGACTGTATGTGGTATGTCTGCCCATCTGTAGACACTATAATGATTCAGCTTAACGTATCCCTTGTCAGTGGAGACGAGCGTGTCCGTGCCAACGGTGAGAAATTCATACACCCTGCGGACATTCCCAAGATCGATAGACGTCAATGGTTGATTCGGTCGTATCCGCAAGACGGAAGATCCTTCCGAAACAATGAAGGCGCCTCCATCGAGTGTGGGTTGAATGTCTGTTGGCATGCTGTTTGGCAAGTCCTCTGCAATGGTGAGGATATCGATCGTGTTATTGATATCGAGTTGTGCGACGCCTTGATCCGTTCCTATCCAGAGAAATCCTGTATTGTCCTGAAAAATGGAAGTAACGTACTCACTGGGCAATCCATCTTTTCTTCCATAGAGTCTCCATGATTGATCTGGCTTGATTTGTATTAAGCCACCGACTGCTCCAATCCAGATGGATCCATCAGTTGTCTCGATCATATCACGGATAATCCATTTGCTCCATAGTGTATTCTGAAAGGAGGTCGGGACAAGATCATACCGTGCAGAGGGATCCGATGACATATTTACCCATCTAAGTCCTTCTGAAGTACCTACCCATATCTGTTTGTGCTGATCTTGTAAAAGGCTGAGATAATCCGGAATGCTATCAGACCATAATTTCAGGAAGGTATGATCAGGACGCAGTGCTCCGCTTTTCGTTCCGCACACGATAAAGAGGTCATCATCTGAAATCACTGCATTCGCCGATATACTGATCCCGGCCTGATTCAATGAAGTAATGGACCCTTCATCAAAGACACAAACTCCTTTCTCATCTGATGGTGCAAGGATCCTTCCGGAGTCCTCCTTAACGAACTTATTGATTACCGTTTCCTTCTTTTTACGCATGTCTCTCTGCACCTCGCCGTTCAGGATCACGTCCATGGATCCGTCGTTCTCTGCGATGTATAACCTTCCGTCTTTCCCCTCGATCATCGTATTGATCAATGGATGTGAAAGTCCTTCGGCCATTGTATAGTTCCGAAATGTATACCCGTCAAATCGGCTGAGTCCTTCCCAGGTCGTGATCCAAATGAATCCTTTTTTATCCTGGTAAAAGCCGCGTATTTGGTTACACACAAGACCGTCATTAATATTATGGGTACGCATCAGCGTGTGCTGCGATCTGCCAGGACAGAGAGTCAATAGCACGAATATGAGAACATTGAATACCTTTTTCACAAGGGATGAAGTGAGGTTTGAGATCTTTTGAAGGAAATGCAATTACAGAATGCGAAGGTTGCTTTTTCATCATCCCATATAAGAGCCATAGCGCTTACCAAAGCGGTAAACATAATGGCAGCGAGCTGACGAGACTGAGACATCATAACTGTTCTTTGAGGAAATTCCTCTGAATACCTGATCTTCGAATGAAATTCTAATAGTTATGCAAATTACGCGATTTCTCCCTCTGATTGCGGTCGCGTTCATCCTCAGCAGTTGCGTCTCCCAAACGAAGTACAACGACCTCCTTGGCGGCAAATCCCGTTCAGATCGGGAGGTGTCATGGCTCACCAAAGCAGAGAAGGAACCTCAGTCTACGATGGTAGAACTCGACGAGGCATATGGGGACACTTATAGGACATGAATCAGCATTGGCTTAATTACGTGATAGGTACAAAATACCGGAAGCCGTGAAATCGAAAGACATGAAAAATTATCGTTCTTAGGTTCTTTCAGGTATTTCCGTGTATCTGGTCGTCGTATTCGTGACTAGCTGCACAAAGGATGATCATCGTACTGCATATGCCCCAGACATTTAACAATACCACGAATCTGTTATCGCTGAATGCCACAACTCCACCTGCCATCGTTCGTAGTATTGATACTTCCTGGCGGAATTGGGAACAACCATGCGGAGGCAGTGCTCAGACAGCCATGGTACTTTGAAACAGTATATGCGAATATGGATCTGCTAGTGAAAAGGATATTATCATGCACTCATCTTCCTGTTATGCACAATGAGCGATCATCTCATCAGTCAGGACACAAACGGCGACGGGGTATACTGGATGATGCCTGAAGAAAGTTGAAACTGGAAGAGGTGATTCAATGAGAAAAAAAATGCCGCCTACAATATGTGGAAATCGCAAAAGAAGGGATCATCTGCATTCGAGGACGCAGGCGGCAAAATTGCATAACACCCAAAATTTTTCTCTAAGAGATATGTTACATGCTCTTATTTTCTATTTTGAAAATGATTTTCTTTCATTGTATAAATCTGATGGTTTTAGGCAGATGACTGGATGAGAAAGGTCATAGGGGAGTGTGATTTTGGTCATGATCTTCATGCGGAAAAATTCTATCCTTCTCATACCTAAATTGTCTAAAGAACTTCTTAAAATTTGTTTGGGGCAAGCCAGCAGCAGTGAAAATATCGCAGAACGATGCTTCGTACCAATCCAGCGTGCGAAACCCATTTCACAGATTATAGTACAGTCGCATCGGAACTCACAATTGCCATGCTCATGATACATCTGAAACTATACTTGAAGAGAGGATCGCTGAACTTACATCCACTTTGCCTTATAAACACGAGCACAGGGACTTGTTTATCGAGCGAAACGGCTGCGTCAGTCTCTTCCTGTCATTTGGGATAAAAAGTGTACCAAATTTGCTTCATCCGGGCTACTGATGACATAAATTCTGGAATATTTGGGAGGAATTCCAGAAAATTACATGAAATTTTAAACTATTTTGTGTTTATCATGAAGTACAATCATTTCACCCCCTTCCTGGTGCTTGCGCTCATTTTTAGCAGTTGTGTCGCTCAAAAGAAGTACAACGACCTCCTCGGAGGTAAAGCACGCTCGGATCGGGAAGTAGCCCGCCTTGTGCAGGTAGAAAAAGAACATGAAGCCCTCAAAGCCGAAATGTCCGACACCAGGACGACACTCAGTAAAACTGAAAAAGAGCTCTCCGAACTCAAGGACAAATACGAAGAGTTAGGAGCAGCCCAAATGGAACTGAAGTCTGAGTATGATGTAATGGCAGCGAATAATCGCGGTCTTCTGGCTTCTTCATCAGATGAGAAAAAAGAACTCACGGCTAAACTTACAGCGCAGCAGAGAGAACTGGACGAGAAAGCCCGGATGCTGAATCTTCTCAAAGAAGAGCTCGAAGTCAAAGAGGAGGCGATCGCAGAACGCGAAGAAAGTATCACCGAACTTAACAAACAACTTGATCTGCAACGTCGCAGTCTTCAGTTTCTGAAAGCCGGACTGAATGATGCACTACGCGGCTTCTCTGCTTCTGATCTCACTGTAGTAGAAAAAGATGGGAAGATTTATGTCTCCATGAGTCAGAACCTGCTCTTTGCATCCGGAAGCAATAAGTTGGATCAAAAAGGAAAAGATGCGCTTGCAAAACTCGCTACCGTGCTCACTGCGAATCCCGATATCCAAATCCTGGTGGAAGGACATACAGATACGGATGGCACACCCGAGTTCAACTGGGATCTTTCCGTTACACGTGCTACTGCGGTCGTAAAGGAATTGACGTCACATGGTCTTGAACCAACGCGCGTCACGGCAGCGGGACGGGCATTCTATGTCCCGGTAGATTCGAATGACTCCGAACAGGGAAAGGCACGAAACCGGCGTACGGAGATCATCCTCGCTCCAAAATATGATAAGCTGTATAAGCTGCTGAACTGAGTTAAGTCCTTGAAAGGTAAAATGGTAAATATAAAAGTCTGAAGTTTGTCCATACTTCAAACTTTTGACTTTGATGCTTTACCTGCCCGAGCGTAACTCGTTCCCGCCCTAGCGGTACGGGCGCGGAAAGCGGGCATTTTAACTTCTTGTAGTGGATGCCGAATCGGAATTTTCTCTTAAACCATGCACACCTGATGCTTCCTTAACTTTGAACCGAAATGTCATACAGGAATCTCTTACTAGCGTGCATAGTGCTGAATATTTCTGTTCTCGACATATCCGCACAGGCTCCCTTGGGTTGTGACTTTGATCAACGGGCAACACAATGGGATGGGACACAATTGACGGCTGTTGAGGTAAGGATAGCAGCTATGAAGAACCGCATAACTCCTCGGATGCCCGCGACGATACCGATTGTCTTTCACGTTGTGTATTCGAACAACCGGGAAAACATCTCCGATCTCCAGATCCGCTCACAGGTCGACATCCTCAACCGTGACTTCGCGTTCATGTCTGAGAATGCTCCGTGGGTCCCGGAGGAGTTCAGAGATGTTGGAGGTGATGCAAATATGCGCTTCTGCCTTGCGTCTATAGATCCCAATGGCAATCCGACCACCGGCACCACGCGCACAATGACGCAAGTCTCGCGCATTGGTTCACATCAGGAGGCGAATGGGCGTTATTCTGTACACTACGATAGCTATGGTGGCAAGGATGGATGGGATCCTGAGCGTTATGTCAATATCTGGGTGGGAGATATAGAGGGACTTCTTGGGAGCGCTACATTTCCAGGCATGGCTCCACATCCTGAGGAAGATGGTGTTGTGATCGATCCGGAGTTTGTGGGTGCGCTGGGGCTCGCCTCGCGTTCTGATCCCTTTGATCGGGGACACTCACTCACACATGAGCTTGGGCATTATTTCGGCCTTTTTCATATCTGGGGACTCGGCAACGGTGGTTGTGACACGGACGATTTGGTAGAAGACACACCGGAGCAGGAGACGTTCTATCTCGAATGTCCGGAGTACCCACAGCATTCCTGTGAGACATCGAACATGTTTATGAATTTCATGGACTTTACCGATGATCGATGTCTTGCTTTGTTTACACAAGGACAGGCACAACGGATGCAGGCAGCGCTCATGGGACTCCGATCCACTCTTCTGGAAAATACGGATGCCTGCGCGCCTCCGGATAGTGGAAAGATTGATCTCGACGACGCATTGCTGTTTTATGCTCCGGAAAGTGGACAAATCGTAATCGCACTGGATGTAGAAAGTGTCATGTCGCGGAAAGTCTCGCTTTATGCAATAGATGGAAGAATGCTTTATCAGGATACATGGCTCACAGGTTCAACCTTCTGGTTGAATACGGAAAGTATTATTCCTGGTGTGTATGTGCTTCAATTGGAGGCAGAAGGGGAGCGCATTTCGAAGAAGGTGTTTGTTTACAGTGATCGATGAATGAATCTGAAGAAGTCAAAATGTAAAATAATAAATGTAAAAGTCAAAAGTTTGGATCGGATTTCACTTTTGAGTCTACTCCGAAAATGTCTAAAACTTGAAATGGCCACGAAGGCACAAAGACACAAAGATTTTTGTCCTGATAATCAATATATTCTGAATTGATTTCTTCGTGTCTTAGAGTCTTTGTGGCAAAATTGACTTTTCGGAGTAGACTTACTTTACATTTTGCCTTTAGGGCTTTACATTTTGACTTCTTTCCTAAAATCCGCCAAACGTATCCTGGGTATTCCGATTATGCGGAATCTTAATGAAGTCCAGTGTTCCTGGCTTCACGCCGATTTGCAGTGAGTAGGTGCCGCGTTGCGGTTGCCAGCTCAAGGCAAGAAACCAACAGTGCAGGTCACGACTGAATCCAAAGTCCGGATACGTAAGCCTGTCTGACCGGAAGTCATAACCGATGTTGCCGACGTTGATGGTCCACTTCGGACTGATGTGCAAGGAGCCGCGCATATTGATCGTATGTGTGGTGATCATTGTCGTATCCTTTTTTCCGTCTCGCACCAAAGAGAGATTGTGATCGATACTGAAGTCATTGAAGAGATCAAAAAACTTATCGGGCGCTTGTCGCGACCTGCTCTGTGCTCCCGATCGCGGGTCTCTGGCAGCTTGTTCGTCGTCAGGATCTGAAGGTGGCGTAGCCGGTTTTGGAGAAAACAATTCACGGATCTTCTGGATAGTCATGCGCGTACTTATCCTGGCATTAAAATTGTCGAATCGCAGCAATCGTCCGGGTGAATCCCAATAGAATTTCTGGATGCGTCTTCCATTTGCATCGATGTCATAGAAGTCATAGATGGCTGAAAATCCAAATGTGGAAGCTCCCTTGAAGAAACGTGTTGTTCCATTGATATTCATCGGGCTGAAATGCAGGGAGTCCCCTACAGCTCGAAAATTGTAGTTACCACTCACGACAATATTGTCAAAGAGCTTCAGCTTTTTCTCCGTACTGTCTTTCCTGGAGAAATATTTCGCTTCGAAGATATTATTGAAGCTATAACCCAACGCCATCTGATCTCCGCGTGAGAAACTTGCAGAGTAAACTCCACGGTCAAGGATTGAGTAATCCTGGAAACCGGCCGGATCGGGTCGTCTGATATCGGTTTGAACCGAATCACGAAATTGATCAAACAAGTCCGGAGTGAAGCTAAAAGAAACACCGGGCTTGATCACATGCCTGATCCCGCGCAGCCAGCCTTTACGAAACTTCATCATTCCGAAAATCTGTGTATTCATGGAGATCCCGCTGGAGAATCTTCTGAATGGGGTAAACCCACTCACAATATGTGGATCAACTTTGCCAAAACTGATCGTATCTGGAACAATAATTGGTATTCCATTCGGATCTATGAATGTATCATAGACGATGTCCTTGAGGGGATCAAAAATGAATTCTCTCTCCATTGTCTTGAAGAACCAGATCTCCTCATAATTGACTGAAGGCGTAAAATTGAAATACTTCAGGGCACTGAAGTTCAGATCGGCATTTGCACGATGCTGCACCCCATAGAGTGCGTCCTGCCACATCTGTGAAGAAAAGATGGTCGAATCTGTTGTGAGGAATTTGCTTCTTGCATTGCCGGAATACTGGAAACCGACTTTTTCAAACCACTTTTCTTTTCCTACTCGGTTTTGATTTTTGAAGGGATAGATGCGATTGATACGGAAGTCCAGGTTTGGTGCATCGATGGTGATCTCTTTCGTACGTGTGTTCTGTGAATGACTGAGACTCATGCTCAACGAGTATGGCTTACCCGGAAATGTGCGACTCCAGCTAAAGTTTGACGTGTAGAGACTCGTCAATACACTATTTGCATCATTCTGATTGATGCTTTGATAATCATTCGTCTGAATATTAATGCTTCCTCCGAGTCTGCGATACGGATGTGCCTTTGCGTCCTGGTTGTGAGAGACCCGGATCGAGAACGATTTCTGTGATTGGATATCGAGTTCTCCGGGTATCTCATTTCTCCGGTTTGAAAATCCCAGATTGATTGTACCATTATAAGCATAGCGTTTCCGGTAACTGGACAATACACTCAGACCCCAGCTCCCATTGAAATAGATATCGCCAAGCACTTTCGCATCCATGTGCTCGCTGATCGGGATATAATAGCCCAGGTCGCGTAAGCCAAATCCCCAGGTGTCCGAGTACTCATAGTCTTTCGGGAAAATGAGTCCGGAACGTCTGCTTGGGCTCATCGGAAAAAAGCCAAAAGGCAGCCAAAGAGGAGTCGGTACACCGCGGATCTCTACGTGAGAAGCACCAATCACAGCAAGTTTGTTCGGTATCGTTTTGATTTTACTGCTGCGAATGCCCCAATGTGGTATTTCGGCATCACAGTTGGTGATCAAGGCACCCGTATTGTAAATATGATCATCGACTTGCGCACTATCCGAGTCCTTGCCTCCGACATATTTCGTACGTGCGCCATGAATGATCAACTCACCCTGTTCTGTCCGTGCATCATAGATGATTCCTTTCTGTGTCTTGAAGTTGTACCGGAGTTTTCTTGCTGTGAAAGCCTGCCCGGCGTCGCTGAACTCCGGAAACCCTGACAATCTCCCAAGGCTATCCGGGAAACCCTGTGCGAGCGCTATATTGCTGTCGAGATTAAACACAATGTAGTCTGCCATCAGGGTCAGGGTCAGGTATTTCACCGAGGCATCACCATACAAATGCCATTCGCTGCGCGTATTGTCGAAACGCATTGAGTCGTTTGCGCTATAGTCGACTTTAGCATCGAGGCTGTCCGGGGAGACCTTATAGGTGAGAGATGTGTTTTGACCTGTCAGGGAGTCTGGAAAGGTAATACGCAATGAGTCAGCGGCTGCGGATCGCTGCGGGATTTGGGCTCCCAGCGTGCCACAGATCGAGATGCAGAGCAATAAAATATGAATTCGAGTAAGCAATCCGTTATTCTTCCTTAAAATGCGGTTCTGATTGGATTACATATTATACATTTGCAAGATATTAATTCCAGCGGCGCGATGAAATTAGCAACCGTATTGAAAACGACTCTGATTACGGTCTTGTCCGGCGTTCTGGCCCTTTTAACGTCTTCTTTTGAGCCTGGCGTGTGTGTGCCTTTAAAAGGGCATGAGCCGGTCGTGAAAACAATTGTCATAGATCCAGGTCATGGAGGGAAAGATCCAGGGTGCAGCGGCAGACATTCAATCGAGAAGGATGTCGCCTTATCCATTGGGCTGAAGCTTGGAGAACTCATCGGCAAGCACTTTCCGGAGCTAAAAGTCATCTATACCAGATCCACGGATGTGTTCATTCCACTGGATGAGCGCGCTCAGATAGCAAACAAAGCGGAGGCCGACCTCTTCATCTCCATTCATTGCAATTACGTGAGCAGACGCAACCAGGCGCAAGGATCGGAGACGTACGTAATGGGGCTCCACAGGGCTGAAGACAATCTTGATGTGGCAAAACGCGAAAATGCTTCTATCCTGATGGAAGATAACTACATCGAACGCTATGATGGCTATGACCCTAACTCTCCGGAAGGGCATATCATCCTCAGCATGTACCAGAACGCACATCTTGAGCAAAGTATCCTTCTGGCTGACTTTATCGAAAAGCAGTTCACAAAAGGCCTCGCGCGGAAAAGCCGTGGTGTGAAGCAGGCAGGATTTGTCGTCCTGCGAAATACCACGATGCCTAGCGTACTCATTGAGACAGGATTTCTGAGCCATGATATCGATGAGGCCTTTCTTGGCGAAAAATCCAATCATGGGAGTGTCGCTCAGGCGATTTTCAACGCATTTTCGGAGTATAAGGCTCACATGGACGGATACATACCTGAGGAAGAGCCAGTTGTGACAGCCCCGATAGTTGTCGAACCCACCTTGAATGGGGTGAGTTTCTATGTCCAGCTTGCAGCCTCACGGACGCCGCTATCGACAGAAATAGCAAAGTGGAAAGTCTCTGTATTTGTCGAAACAAAACAGGAAAACGGCTATTATAAATATCTTGCCGGCCCGTTTACGGACGCGGGACAGGCGAGTGCACTGCAGAAAGAGCTGCGTGACGGGTGTTGTAAAGATGCATTCGTCGTAGCATACCGGGACAATCAGCGCATCCCCTTGACTGAGGCAATAGCTTCTTCGAAGTAATGGGCAACTTATTCGGGTCGGGGAATTCCACCCTTCCTGAAATGAAAGACAGGAGGAAGATGAATTCTTCCTCTTTACATGAATCCGGTGCTTTTGACTGTAGCTTATTTTATTCTTGAAAATTACTGACTTACCACATGTCATACGAAATTCGGATAGGATTACTTGCCGCAGTATGTATTGCCATCACGGTGTGGGGCTACACCTTCATGAAGGGCAGGAATCTCCTGAATGCTTCCAATTACTATTATGCGGAATATGCAAATATCGATCAACTCGCATCCACATCACCTGTACTCATCCGCGGATTGAAGGTTGGCACTGTGTCTGAAGTGAACCTCAGTGAGGATATGCAGACAATCGTTGCAACGCTCGACATCGATCGCGGTGTGCGCATCCCGAAGAATACGGAAGCACTGGTCATGAACGTCAGCATTATGGGAGGTAAAGCAGTTGTATTGGATGTGCCGGCACCGTGCAGCGGGGATGCTTGTGCACAACGCGGCGATACACTTGTTGGCAGGGTGCAGGGCTTGTTTGAGTCAATGTTTGGCGACCAGGACATTGAGGGATATATACAGAAAGTGAAAGCGGGGCTTGGAACGATGATGAGTGATCTCTCTGATTCATTGGGTGTGGAGGGCACGACAAATGAGTTTGCAAAAACATTTCAGGCCTTGCAACATGTTTTGGTAAATCTGGAAGGAATCACTAAACAACTCAATGGATCGATGGACGCCTATGACCGTAAGACACAAGCGGTATTAACTAATGTCGAATCTCTCACTGGCAACCTTGCGGCAAGCAATGCAAAAATCACTTCAGCAATTACTAACCTCGATGCCGTTGCTTCCGAGCTGAAAGATGCGAATCTGGGGAAGACGACCTCTGAAACCATGACCTCTGCAAAGGATGCCATCAAAGAATTGGATGCGGCGATAGAAAGTGCAGACAAATCTTTCAAGCAACTTGATAAACTGATCACAGAGCTCAATTCTGGAGATGGTTCTTTGGGTATGTTGATCAACGACAAAGCACTCTACAATAATCTCACAGAGTCCTCACGTCAGCTAAATCTCCTTTTACAAGACTTCCGCCTGAACCCTAAGCGCTATGTTAATGTCTCTGTCTTTGGCAAGAAGCAGAAAGAGTATGATGTGCCGGAGGAGGATCCGGCGAAGCAGGAATGAGGGGGGATGATTGATTGTCGAGTGAATTATTTAGAATAGTGCAGGACTGCACTAAGTAATCCTTTATTTCACAATTATCAATTCTCTCTATTATGAAATATCTGACTTATTTCGTTGTTTCCGCTATTCTACTTTCCTGTAAGAGTTTAAAAGCCTCAAACTCAGCTGTTGCTAAAGTGAGTTTGGAAAGTATTATAGGAGCCCAAAGTCCTGATCGGATGTCTGGACAGATTCCCGGGGATCTGGAATATTTTGGTATCGTTAATAGCCCTGGGCAACATACATGGAGGGATTTGAATGCATATTACAGGACAGAATTTAAATTAAACAACCAAAAGGTTAAAGATTATTAACGCAATTTGCAGGCCGCCTTGTTTGAGCATCTTATTGAGCAATTTAACATAGATTGAGAAAGCAGATTAGCTGTCTATCTTATTCTATGTAAGTGAGCAGGCAGAGTTTGGCAGATTAAGATCTACTGATTTATTCATGAGATACCTTCCGCGACTCGAGCGTGATCATTATACGTCTGCATTCATTTATCTATAGGCTGCTATTTCATATGAATCAGGAATGCAGGAAATTACCTCAAGTGAAAATTCTGATGTATTACTTGTAACATATAGGCCGCGATATGAAATATTGAAGATGTTGCGAGATGATTACAGGACAAAATTGAACATGCAAAGTTTGCAACAGGTTGTTACATTGCAATCTCAATTCCCGTATCCACGATCTCTTTCACAAAGGGATGATTCTCATACGTATCGTCCGGTGAAAAAGTATGGAGTTCGATTGCCGAGTATTTCCTCATAAGAGATAGTATGGGTTCGATATCAAGAGGTGAGCTGCCTTCAAACTTTTCATCCCAGACTGCAAGATCGATGTCTGAGTCCTTGTGCTGTCGGAATTTGGCATAGGACCCAAAGACAATAGCGCGGATCGGATGATATCCATGGTCTTTGAGTTCCCGGATAAAAGCTTCCACCTTTGCTATTGCAACTTTCGTAGGAGTGTATCGCGCAGTACTTTGCATTCTTGAATTTTCTCGTTTGCGTAGTGTTGAGTGACTCTCTGGTATGCTTTGTCTTTATAGTCCTGATATCGACCTGTAATATTGTATTGGTTCATACCCTGCAAAACGTCTGTCTCTTCCGTGGATAAATCCAACTCAGTCTGATCATAGATTTGAACAAGATTGTGGATCGCAGGAGGAATATCTTCAAGATTGTCTTTTACCCAATGCGCCTTTAAGAGTTTTTCAAGAGCGAGATGAACAAAAAATAAAGCGTGAAGAAATCTTCCCCCGGTATATAGTACATCTACGGTCTCCCAATCCCTGCGGGACATGTTCAACCAATAGGCGATATGGTCTTGCTTCGTCATCTCTGTCAAAGATAATGAGAGCCGTGTAAGTCACATGGCAGAGAAATTGATGCGACTCTGATTTCTCATCTTTGGTGCTTATGTGCGGAGCAACATATTTCTATGCAATTTTCTGTGGTCTGTGTCTGATCAATTGCACTTCAACACAGGACTTCGCCACTTCCAAAGGGGATAGAAGGTTATTAAAGGTAATTACGACGAGTCCCACCTTTTCCAACCTTCACACCGGTTTCGCCCTCTATGATCCTGCAACAAAGAATTGGTTGTGTCAATATAATGCGCACAAATACTTCACTCCGGCGTCAAACACTAAGATCCTCACGCTCCTCACATGTCTGCATGTTTTGGGCGACTCGATTGAAACAATGCGTTATGTGTTGAAAGGCGACAGTCTGATCTTCCGGGGGATGGGAGATCCTTCCTTTCTGTTCGCAGAATTGCCTTCATCGACACAACCGTTGGAGATCCTACGCGATCATCCGGGGAGAGTGTTTTATCAGGCAGGGGCGGAGCTCGACCATTATGGTCCCGGATGGGCCTGGGATGATTATCCCTACACATATCAGGTCGAAAAAAGCGCATTGCCTTTGTATGGAAACAGGGTGAAGGTGACGAGAAATAGGGAGGGTGAAGTGGTAGTTCTTCCAGGATATTTTTCAGATTATATTGAAACAGACACCACAGATCTTTCGATTCTCTCGCGTGATCAGGTTGCAAATGTGTTTGTGCTGAATGATTTCCTGATGTCATTTCGAGACACGCTGGAGATCCCTTTCATCGTCTCAGATTTTGAAATCACACGGTTGCTTATGGATACGTTGCACAGAGCCGTTGATGTCATTTATGATGAAACGTTATATGGAGACGATGTTCCTGTCTATGGAGCTTCGCGTGATACATTGCTGAAACGCATGATGCAGGTTAGTGACAATTTTATCTCTGAACAACTTCTCATGCAATGTGCCTTTTATATGCGAGGCACTTTGGAGTCCGACTCCGCGATTGCCGTCGCACAACAGATGATCATGGGTGGTGTCCCGGATTCCTTACATTGGGTAGATGGTTCGGGTCTTTCACGGTACAATCTCTTTACGCCACGCAGCCTTGTATGGGTATTGGAGCAATTGATGCAATTGCAGTCAATGGATTATCTCACCGAAATTTTCCCGGCCGGTGGACGATCTGGTACTCTTGCAGATTGGTATGGTGCTGATCCCTCGTACATCTATGCAAAGACAGGCTCGTTGCGAAACCAACATTGCCTCAGCGGATATTTACATGCCGATAGCGGGAAATGGCTCATCTTTAGCTTTATGCACAATAATTTCGTCTGTGAATCGGCGGAGATAAAGAAGGAAATGGAGAAGATATTGTTGATGATAAAGAAGAGAAAGTGACAAGGTGCCCTTCGACAAGCTCAGGGCCCGAAGGTGAGATGGTGAGAATGTGAGAATGTGAGAGGAAGGCAAATTCAAACACAAATTCAAGCTCAAGTGCAAATGGAGCGGAAGCGACATCCCGGACCAAACGATAGTGAGTGTCGGGACTCAAACTCAAGTGCAAGTGCAAAAAAAAAGAAACTAAAGGTCTAACCAAGCCACTTAGAAACCCTCCTTGCGCCACCGCTGAAGCTAAGGCGGCACGCGGTCGCTAAAGCTTCGGTAGGGCAAAGCAATTTAGAAACAACTTAGAATGAATTCATACCTCCTCGCCGAAATTATCAAAACACATGGTACACCTCTCTTCATTTATGATGGAGAAAGGATAGAAGAGAATGTGCAGAATCTCCGCAGCGTCTTCAAGACTGACGCATTGGATATTCATTATGCCTGCAAAGCCCTAAGCAACCGGAATATTATGAAGCTCATCCACAAGTTTGGCTGCGGTATCGATGCGGTCTCCATTTTCGAAATGCAGGCGGCACTCTCAGCCGGCATCCCGGCTTCCGAGATCAATTTCACACCAAGTGGTGCAGAACTTTCTGAATATCGCTTTGCCCTTGACAATAATATCAAATTGCACATTGACAATGCGGGAAAGCTTGAGATCCTGGCTCAAGAGTATCCCGGACTTCGGGTAGCCTTGAGATTCAATCCGGATGTACGCGCCGGAGGTCATGCGCGCCTTGAAGTGGGTGCGGGAGATTCAAAGTTCGGACTCTATCCGGAAGAGTTACCGGAGGTGAAACGGATTATTGATCAGTATGGCGTGCAGGTAACAGGTGTTCACTGCCATGTAGGATCGGATATCGCGGATGAGGCATATTTCATTCGTGCATTTGAATTTCTCATCAGTGTCTCTGAGCTTTTTCCGGACAACCTGGAGCTTATAGATTCCGGTGGAGGGTATAAAGTCAGATACAAAGAGTCGGATCATCCGACCGATATGGAGAGGGTAGGGAAAGCCATTACGAAATTGTTCAGAAAGTTTTGCAAGACATTAGGTAGAGAGTTACGTCTTGTCATCGAACCAGGAAAATCTTTGGTCAGTGATGCAGGGTATTTTATCGTGCAGGTCACAGCCTTGAAGCAGACAAACCGGCGTGAGATTGCCTATGTCAATTCCGGTTTCAATCACTTCATTCGTCCCATGTATTACGATGCTTATCATCACATTGAGAACCTTTCAAACCCTACCGGAAAACCAAAGCCGTATAAGGTAGCAGGATATCTATGTGAGACGGATACGTTTGCCCTCAGTCGGGCATTGCCGGAGATTCGGGTGGGCGATTATCTCAGCTTTCATAATGCAGGAGCCTATACGATGTCTATGTCGTCCAATTACAACATGCGTCCACGTCCTGCCGAAGTACTCGTGTATGGGAACAGGAATATGCTTATCAGGAGAGCAGAGACGTTGGAAGATATGCTGGCGCCGGAAATTGTTGTTGATATAAGCTGAAACCGGTGAAGCCGGTTCCGCCGCCACTAAAGCTATGTTGGATGAAAAAGCCGGTAAAACCGGAGAAATGGGAGAAATGGGAGAAATGGGAAGAATGGGAGAAATCGGAGGAAGCAGAGGAAGCAGAGTAAATAGAACACCGATTGGCTAACAGCCAAAAGCCAGCAGCCAATGGCTAGATTTTTTCAAACAACCACCACATCGGCTTTCTGCGCTTACGGACAATATAATAAGCAATGATATAGCTCTGAATGTGAGCCATCGCCTCGTCCGGATCATCGGTAAGTTTGATAAATTTCAAATCTTCTTCTGAGATTGTCTTTTGCTGAACCATGTACTGGATATAGTCCCAAAGCTGACGGTAGTAATCTTTGCCAATGAGGACAACCGGAAAATTATGGACCGTACCGGTTTGAACAAGGGTAAGTGTCTCGAAAAGCTCATCCATCGTACCCCAACCGCCCGGAAATACGATGAAAGCATAGGAATACTTCAAGAGCAACACTTTGCGTATAAAAAAGTAACGCATCGTGATCCATTTCTGCATGTACTTGTTTGGCTTTTGTTCAAAGGGCAGGATGATATTGCACCCTACTGATCTGCCACCGGCCTCGAAAGCACCCCTGTTTGCTGCTTCCATAATGCCGGAACCTCCGCCAGTCATCACCGTGAATCCTGATTGGGCGACGATCGCACCGGTTTTCCTGGCCAGATCATAATACGGATGACCTTCTGTGAAACGCGCGGATCCGAAGATGGTGATGCAAGGACCAACAAAATGCAACTTCCTGAAGCCCCGGATGAAGTCAAACATGACGCGAATGACAAAGAGAAGTTCGGTGGATCGGCTTTTTGGTCCATCAAGATATGCTTCCTCACTGATTTTTATCCGGCTATCCGTCGTGGTCGTTTTGATCTTCTCGTCGTCCTGTTCCATTACAATGATCTGGATTACTGTAATCTTTACCGGATTATCCGCACAAGATACTCATGCGGATTATTGCAAGAACGACGATTAAAATGGGATCTCAGACACGCTCCTGATGAAAAGCCCGATCAATGAAGGCTTCAGCGCAATCATAAATACAATGCCGAAAATAGCTCCATAGAAATGCGCCATATGATCGATGCGGTCATTGCGATTACGACTCGCCCATGAAGAATAGATCAGGTATCCAATGCCTCCAATGACTGCGGGGATTGGCAGAAGACCATACAAATAGAGTATTTCCCAGGGATAGAGCAGAATAAAAATGAATATCACAGCAGATACGGCACCCGATGCACCGATACTCGCATAAGCCGGGTTGTCTTTGTAGCGTGCTAATGTGGGCAGATCACCTGCAATAATCGCAAGGAGATACATGACAAGGTACAGGATGCGCCCTAGTGTGACGCCCCATAAACCCAGAAACTCATTTTCAATGATTCTGCCAAACATAAACAGGACGAACATATTGATGAGCAGATGTACCCATCCACTATGTACAAAGCCCGAGGTGAGCAGCCGGAACCATTCTCCATTACGTACTTCAGAGTATGGATGATGTTTGAGCCGCTCAATAATCCCAGGTCGTGCAAAGGCCTGAACGGAGATCATAGCTGTGACGATGATGATGACAAGTGTAATCGAAAAGGACATGAATGATGGATGATGATTGATGAGTGATGGATGATGCTTGCCTGCCGGCAGCAGGAATGATGAGTGATGAAATAACCTATAAACTAATCAACTTATAAACTTATCAACTATTCATGATGATATCCTTCGCCGCGCAAGATCGTAAACGCCCGGTAGAGTTGTTCCAGGAAAATAATGCGCACAAGCTGATGTGGAAAAGTCATGGATGAAAGCGATAGGCGCAAATCTGTCTCCTGATGTATCAGGTCTTCAACGCCAAAGGCGCCACCGATGATAAATCTCAAGGTGCTGTGACCTGCAGATTGTTGTTTTGAGATCAAATCTGCGAATTGCACAGAGTTAAGTTCCTTTCCCTTCTCATCGAGCATCACCGTAAATCCTTTTGGTCCTTTCCTGAGGCTTGCGACAATACGTGCCGTCTCATCCTTACGGATATCTACTGGCAGAGTATGTTTGGAATCCGGAATAATATTCGTTTTAATAGTGCAATAGCGACTACAGCGTTTCAGATAATGGTCTATTGCTGCTCTCACCCAGGTTTCTTTTGTTTTACCAATGAGCCAGAATTCAACTTTCATCTTGTTGCTGTTATTCTTCTCCCTGTAGATCATACAAACACAAAATCAAATTCAAACGATTCCGACTATGTCTCGCTTCAATTTGTGATAAATGGACTAGTCAATCTGTTATTTTCTTTTCAATACGCCGATCCGGGATCAGCCACATGATCGCGACAATGATATAGACAGAGCTGGCTATCCAGGGATGAACGAAGGCAAGGACGAGCCCAGCCACGTAAAGGACCACGGAGATCTTTCCTTTCCGGTCATTGCCGATTGCGATGGCAAGATGAGAGTCAGAACCATGGTGTGCGATGAGAGTTCTGACAAGTATATAGTAGGCGATGGCCGCCATGAGGAGGACAACTCCGTATAATGCAACCGGCAATTCACTAAAGTTCTCACCCACCCATCGTGTCACAAAAGGAATCAGTGAAAGCCAGAAGAGCAGATGCAGATTCGCCCAAAGAATACTCCCATTGACTTTCTTTACGACTTGCAACAAATGATGATGGTTACTCCAATAGATTCCCAGAAACACAAAACTCAACACATAACTCAGAAACACCGGGATCAACGGTAAGAGCGCCTCCCATCCCACATCATGCGGGACTTTCATCTCCAGCACCATGATGGTGATGACGATCGCGAGCACACCATCACTGAAGGCTTCCAATCTATTTTTGGTCATGTTAACATGGTTAACGTTTAACGTTTAACGTTTAGCTGTATAATTTAATTAAGTCTATACACATTACACATTACACATTACACATTACACATTACACATCTTCACTTATTGCTCAGCACCTTGTATTCCCATGGCGCCAGTGTTATTTCCGTATTCGTTTTAATCTCAGTTATTGCACCGGAAAAGACATCACGCATTTCACCGGTATTTTCCGTCAGTAGCGTTGTCTGCGCTTTGGGTGAAAGATTGAGAATGACCACTACTTTGCTTCCATCCCGCTCACGTCTGAAGGCATAGACGCGATCACCGGCATTGATACGCTGTGAGAGGGCTCCATGTTCTCCATTCCAGAGCGCGACATTACGTTTCTTTAGATGAAGCAGTGTTTTGTAAAAATCCTCGTATGCATACTGTTTCCACACAATCGTATCCTTTTCAAAAAACTCAAGCCGTTTTGTGAGAGGCTCCTCCTGCCCACTATAGATCAGAGGCATGCCATCAATCGTCGCCGCAAGTACAGCAAAAGCCTTATGACCATCGCCCATGCGTTCCATTTCCGTGCCTGCCCAACTGTTTTCGTCATGATTCGAGGTGAAATACATGTGATACCCATGGGTATATGTCTCTCTGTCCCGTTCCAGCAACGTATCGAAAATGCCCACTGTGCGTTTTCCCTGTGCCACATCGTTCATCGCATGGTGAAACTTCCAGGCATAGGTCGCTACAAAATTCTGCTTGTTCCTCAACCGCGTGTCTTCACCTTCGGCGAGCATATAAAGCGGCGTACCAATGCGCGCAAGGGAATCCGAAACCTGATCCCAGAAATCATCGGGCAAACCATGTGCATGATCCACCCTGAAGCCGTCAATGCCAATATCCTGTACCCAATACACCATATCACCGATCATTGCGTTGCGCATCTCCTGGTTGTCAAGCTTTAATTCTGCAACATCCGTCCACCCCCAGGACTCTCCTGTTTCTTCATTGATGGGATCGATAATATTGCCGAGAGAATCTTTGCTATAATATTCAGGATGTTCTGTAATCCATGGATGATCCCAGCCCGTGTGATGAGGCACCCAGTCAAGAAGTACCTTCATGCCGTGGTTACGGATATCTGCGATGAGGAGTTGTAAATCGTGCAACGTCCCATATTCGGGGTTTACTTCGCGATAGCCTGAGACGGCATAGTAACTCCCTAGTGTACCCTTGCGTTTGGTCTTGCTGATCGGATGGATAGGCATGAGCCAGATGATGTCGATGCCCATATCCGCCAGCCTTTTGAGGTGAGGCCGCACCGCATTGAATGTACCCTCCGGAGTAAACTGCCTGATGTTGAGTTCGTAAATCGCGGCTTTCTTTCCCCAGGCAGGAGTCTCTACCTTGAGGCCGGTGCCTTCCCCGGGAGCCCTTGTTTCCGCTGCCCGTTTACACCCGAATAATCCCAGGATCAGGGAACCGGCGATGATAAATACTTTTCTCAGCATGTTATAAAGTTTTTGCAAAAGGTACAGCATGCCGTGCATTTGGTTGTAAATGAATTTCCACATCTTCAACATATACGTTGACTGCAGGCCCCGATGCATTCATCACGATGGTCTGCGATGGTTGAAGTTCTACGCTCAGAATATTGTCTCTGAAGGAGAGATGGAACGTCAGTCCCGTCCATTGACGCGGTAATCTTGGGCGGAAAGAGAGTTTGTGATCTCGTACACGCATCCCGGCAAACCCCTTTACGATTGCAAGCCATGCACCAGCCATGCTTGTGATATGTAGCCCGTCATCGGTGTCATTGTTGTAGTTGTCGAGATCAAGTCGACCTGTCCTCAAGTACATTTCATATGCTTTCTCCGGTATATCCAGGGCCGAAGCCAGGATACTATGGACACACGGAGACAAGGAGCTTTCATGGACTGTACGGGATTCATAAAACGTAAAATTCCGCGCCAGGGATTCTCTGTCGAAATCTTCTTCAAAGAAATACATCCCCTGCAGGACATCCGCCTGCTTGATGAAACACGAACGCAGGATACGGTCCCACGACCAATGTTGGTTGATCGGGCGTTGTCCCTTTGGAATCTGATCCGCTGTCAACTGTTCTTTCTCGAGGTAGTTATCCTGTTGGAGGAAAATCCCGAGGACGGAGTCTTCCGGCAAATGTATTTGTGCAATAATTTCATTCCACCGTTCAGTCTCTGATAGATCAAACGCAATCCGATTCAAGAGTGCGGTGGTTGCGGATCGATCAGATGTTTTGCATGACTCAATGCATTCAAGTGTATATTTCAGACACCACCTTGCGATATAGTTTGTATACCAATTGTTGTCGACGTTATTTTCATACTCATTCGGACCAGTGACACCGAGCATGACAAATTTCTGTTTCGGGGCAGACCAGTTCACCCGCTGTGACCAGAAGCGTGAAATTCCAATCAGCACTTCGAGACCTCCTTCGAGGAGATAACTGTCGTCACTTGTGTAGCGGATGTAATCGTAGATCGCATAGGCGATGGCTCCATTCCGGTGAATTTCTTCGAAGGTGATCTCCCATTCGTTATGACATTCTTCGCCATTCATGGTCACCATCGGATACAGAGCTGCGCCGCCGGTGAAACCAAGTTTTCCGGCATTTTCGATCGCTTTCTGCAGATGATGATAACGATAGACGAGGAGCTGATGTCCAACTTTACCCGGACATGTGCCGAGATAAAAGGGGAGACAATATGCTTCTGTATCCCAATACGTGCTGCCTCCATATTTCTCGCCGGTGAAACCCTTCGGTCCGATGTTCAATCGCGGATCGTCACCGGTATACGTCTGCAGCAACTGGAAGATGCAGAAACGAACGGCTTGTTGAGCTGATACATCACCCTTGATTTCAATATCCGCAGATTTCCATTTCTCCTGCCAGTTTGCGACATGCACCGTACGAAGTTTGTCATAACCCTGAACAAGAGCATCCTGTAATACTTGTTTCGCACTTTGATCCAGAGTGTCGACTGGATAGTACAAGGACGAATGATGCACGACGATCTTGTCAAACACCTGTTCTTGTCCAGGTTCGATAGACCATGTCAGCACTTGTTCGGCATAGCCTTCCCTTGAGGAAAAAACGACACTGGTCAACTCAATATCATGTACAGCATAAGCAGCGGTGGAATGCACAACAAAACCTGTCTTGCGTGTCACTGCAGAGACAGAGATAAATTCGGTGCTGGCGTCAGCGCTCAGTTGTTCCCAGAACTTCTCCTCCCAGTTTGCGTCTTCATTCCGGACGTCGCCGTTCAGATAACTAGATACACGTAAATGGCCTGTGAAATCAATTGATTTGATACGTATCCGTACGGCCCCGATATCAGGAGCTGCCATAGAGCAAAACCGTTCGTATTGAAATTCAATACTACCCCTGGTCGTCTGCATGATGAATGACCTCTGCAAGAGACCGGATTGCATATCGAGTATGCGTCTGAAGTTTTGTACAGGTGTTTTCGCCAGATCAAGGCGTTCGCCATCCAGATAGATATCCACCCCGGGCCATTCGACGGCATTGAGGACTTTGGCGAAATACTCAGGATAGCCGATTTTCCACCAACCTACCCTGGTCTTATCGGGATAGTAGATACCGGCAAAATAGTTGCCCTGCATGCGATCGCCTGAATAGTGTTCCTCAAAATTGCCGCGCTGGCCCATACGGCCATTGCCGAGACTGAAGACACTCTCTGAGACGCGATGATATTCAGGATGAAAACCGTCTTCAACAATCTTCCAGGGATCCGGGGAAAAGTATTGCTTCAAGAGACATGAATTTGTTCCAGTGTACGGATAAATTCTGCCGCATGCAGATATGCAAAACCGTCGATGACAATTGCAGCGTGTGGAAGTTGAGATGGATCGCCGACACCTACCGGCAGCATATTTCCATTCTCTGCGGCTTCAATACCTACCTCAGCATCTTCAAAAACTACAGCATGACGTGGGTCGACTCCGAGACGTTCACATGCAAGGAGAAAAATCTGCGGATCAGGTTTTGATCTTTGGATATCATTTCCATCACAGATGGCATCAAAGAGATGTGAGATATCCAGTCTTGCCAGGATACTTGATGCGTTTTTGCTGCCGGAGCCAAGAGCCAGCTTCAACCCAAGTTGCCTTGCGTCCTTCAGAAATTTTTCCACACCGGGAAGAATTTCGTCATGAGAGAGATCTGTCAGATGATGGAGGTAGATATCGTTCTTTTCTTTAGCAAATGCTTCGAAGTCTCCTTTGTTTCGCAGTTCCTCAGGCGCAAACTGCATGACTTCATCGAGAGCTTCCATTCTGCTTAATCCTTTGAGCCGTGCATTCAACCGATCCGGGATACTGAAGCCATGATTGACAGCGAATTCTCGCCATGACTGAAAGTGATATTTCGCTGTGTCGACGATGACGCCATCCAGATCAAATACCAGCGCTTTGATAGAGCGTTCCATACGGGCGGCGAAGATATAAGAATCGGTTTTGATGGATGTCATGCGATTTCATTTGCTCGAGACGGGTTTCTGGTAAGGGAGTACGGAATCCGGCGGAATACGGACTCGATTTCTATTAGCTCTGTCGCTCATCATGTTTTTTGGCAATCATCACATTGCTAGGCTTGAAAATTGATCTGCTTAGGACTTTTCCACGAACCACACGAAAAGACACGAAAACCCAATGACACGAACAACTTCGTGTATTTCTTCTTTCGTGAAAATTCGTGTTCCTTCGTGGACGGAAAGCAAAATGAGTCACTACTTGTTTCTTTCCAAATTGTCGTGTCTTCGTCAGATCATATCATCGCCTCCCGTTCCTAAATGGTTGGGTTCGGCAATTGTGTCATCCATATCCACTGGATGTTTCTGTCCTTTCCGTTTCCGTTTCATTTTCAACACACTATCAAACCTTCCAGGAAAGTCAGTTTTTAAGACCTCTGCCAGATGTGATGCAAGTGCATCTTGTTTTAGCCGTTCGAGTGTTTCCATCAGGAGTGCAATCTGTTCAATGGATTTCGGTCCTCCGTGGTGGACTGCATAGGCATGTGTCACTTCTTCTATCAGTGTGTCCGATTCGCCCGCTTCATAAAGGAGGTGTTCACAATGACGAATCAACATCGGCATGGAAGAAGACTTGCGGATCACTTCCTTCAATGCATCCCACTGCTGCTCTTCAGCAAAGATCTCACCGCGGAGTTCATCAGAAATATCTTGTTCTGAGAGATGAGCAGAAAGGAATGGAGTTGCAGTTGCCGACTTTATCCTGCGATAGGTCAGCATATCCTGATCCAGTTTCAGGAGCTCCCATCCGTATGTCCGAATGTCCTTGGCATTAGCTGATTGAAGTGCGAGATCAAATTTCCATTTAGCCCATTGTAAATGTTGTGTTGATGACAACGTTTGAGGCGGATGAAATGCATGGAGCAATTTTGAAAGTGCATCACTATCCTGTGCAGCATTCAGGAGATGGGCGATATCATACACTTGTTCGGGCGAAATGTGTTTATGGTAGTCCACAAGCGCATGAGGAATTTTCAGGAGCAATGCGGACCAGAGTTTGCGGTTGGCTTCCTGAGACTCATCTGTCTGAGATAGTTTTTCCAGGATAAGGTCTGAGATATCTTTACGACCAGAAGTACCCGATGTCGCATGGATGAGACAAGTGATTGCATTGTAGTTGAGATCATAGATCACATGATGCCTGCGATGTGCGATATCGTGTAGGGCAGAATAGATACTTTGTTTGAGTTCCGGAGCGGGAAAATGATTGAGGAGCTCCAGTACATGTGCGTAACAATCGGTGAGTATTGTAATGAGTTTTGGATCAGGACCCTGGTACTTGTCCATCAGGATATGGAGATGTGAGATGACAGCATAACCCACCTCCCATGCGTTCCGGAGTTCGCCCTCCTGGAGATATTTTGCCTGCAGTTTGACAAAGTGGTCACAGATATCACGCAGGATTTGTATCGATCGTCTTGTGAGACGGATAGTGCCATGGACGTTGTGATGCACCAGTAAACCGAGGACCTGGCTGTATTTATTGACACTTGCCGGGCTTTCTATTCCTTCGACAAGGTGTGCGCGGAGTTTCAGGGCAAGGGCAGAATTACGCCGGGCCTGCTTCCATAGAAACGTACGCAGGACTTCGACATCAGCGTTGTCGATGATTTCTTTCAGATCAGGGATATCATAGGACTCAGGCATTTGAAACTGGTTTCACTGTGCTCGTGTGAGGAAAGTGTATTTTTTGTTCAATCAACCGGGCACAATCAGCGAAGTTAGTGTAAATCCAGAAGGGGATGAATGGGACCATTTTAAATGAAATCATTAAAGTAACTGTAGCGAATGACGTGACCAGTGTACCTTCCCAAAGCGACCGTTACTGAAACATTTCTTTTGACCAATAGTGTAATTTCAAGTACAGTATACCTTTCTCCGGCAACAATACTTGCAGACGGACTCAGTATAGCTTGCGCCATGGTTTCTGTTGCCGGAACAGTAGAAGTAAAATTTACAAATACCACTGGTTCCGCCATTAACCCTCGAAACATGAATTATTATATCACCGTGATCCGGTGATCACAATGTATGCAGAGCCGGTGAAGCTGGAAAAACCGGTGAAACCGGAAAAGAAGACATGTGCAAGGCAGCCAACGATTTTGGCTATGCGCCGTGGCCGGATTTAGCGGTCGGGTTTTTGAGCAGCCATGGCGCCATAGCCTGTGTTATCATCGGTTACTTTCGATATTAACAAACTTGCCAGATGCCAAGACTCTTCCATCTCGTTTAACATTGATCCAATATATTCCTCCGGGTAGTTTCGAAGTGTTTACTTCCCCTTGTCCATTAGTAAGGATCTCTCTTTTGATAATCTGGCCGGTCATATCCAGAACTTCAACATCCAATTGATATTCGCTCGATTCGAATTCTATCAGTAAAATGTCCTGGACAGGATTGGGATACAGTTTCATTTCACGATTGTCCGGTGGTGGCATGTCATGTGTGTTTGTGATGATATTCACAGTGGGACATTTCTCGGGATTCAGACATCCATTGGAGTCTACGCGCATCACGAGCATGTCATCATCCGCATAGCGTAAATATCCGACAGCCATAATGTCACCATTGTTTAATTCCATAAAATCAAAGAAAACACCATTTCGTGAGCTTTCAATTGATGAATCATACTCGTAGTATGTACGTTCCCAGAGCAGATCGCCTTCCGGACTCATGCGGAACAACCACGGGGACTGGCTGATCCGGGGATCCTGTGCTTGCTCGGAATATAGGCCTGACCCAAGGATATCCCCATTATGTGCTGTCTTCAGTCGAAATATTTGTCGTTCTCTGGAACCTGAGAATGTGTAGTCATGTTGCCATGACACCGTAGAGTCATTGTTAATCGCTCGTACCGAATGAATTCTCCATGGTGCGTATTCACCACGTGATATTATTGTGCGTCCATCCTGAAGCTCGCATCCACGTGGAACTGCATCGTTGTTATCCGAATTCTCAGATAGATAGGACCAAGTTGTGTCATATTGCGCATTAAACTTATAAATCCTCTGATAATTAATCTGGCTGAAATTCCAATCTACATCGTGATAGGTTGTCAAACGTCCTTCCGAGTCGATATAGCTCTCCCAAAGATCCGAATCTGCATTCGTTGGTTCCAAAGTCAACACTGTATCAATAGTACCTTTCTTATCAACCACAAAAATCAATGACCACGCCGTATCACCTTCCCAGCCCTGTCCACAAATATTAAGGTGATCGTTCCAATACTGCGTCGTCAGATTATACACGCGGTGAAAATTTCGTGTGCTATCCCGTACTTCTAAAGTCTCTCCAATCTTCTCTCCGTCCAGATTGAAATGCGCCATCCGGAATGCTGTGTTGAATGGATCATTGTTACCGGTCACGGTGATAGTATCGTTGACGATCACCATTGTGCCTTGTGCGATGTCTATATCATCTACTTCAGTGCGCCACAGAATAGAGCCGAAGGTGTCAATCTCTGCTAAGAAGGAACATTCAGTATTACAGAAGGTTGCTGTGTTGATAAAAATACGGCTATTGTATTCATGGATCTGATAGATATCTTCAACTGTGCCAAAGTCATACCGTTTGACGAAATAATCCTGGCTAGCTCCTAAGTTGATGAACAGGCAGATGACTGTGATGATCATAGAGTATTTCATTGTCTTGAATATTTTGGAGGAAGGCGCACAAGGCACCTTCCCGTCAATGAAATACTCTATAGCCGTATCACTCGCTTGATGCCGACCCTTTCTTCTCCCTTTTCTACCCGGATAATATAAATGCCAGGTATGTCTCCAAGTGATAATGAAGATATTTCTGCTGCAACTATGCCACTTGATATAATCTTGCCAAAAGAATCCAACATAGTCACTTTGTAAAACTTCTCAGGGTCAAAATTTTTGATTATAAGTTGCACAGCAGATTGCTCTATAGGATTCGGGAATACCTCAATTACTTCTGGTAAACTGCCATTCCTTCCTTGTTCTGACTCACTGCTGTTTCTTGGCGTCACACTCCCGTCCAGATGCGGGAGATATACCGGGATGCGCACACCTGTTAGAAGATAGTACACGGATCGGGTGTAACCGGCATAGGGATTTTCGGCCGAGCCGATAGCTCGCAGTGTATTACTGTCCGGAGCGCTCAGCACATAGTTTTCAATATCTCTGATGTAGTCCAGATATATCAATTGTGCCGTTACAAACTCCTGCTCCGCTGAATTTGATATCGTCAGGTTAACCAAATAGTCTTCCGCACGGCCGTACTCAAGATTGTGGTTCATAATGCCATATGCCATGATCCTATATCTAAATTCGGGCTGTAAAGAAAGATATGTAATTGTAGGCTCAATTTCACCACGGCTAAGCGCAGCTGCCACTTGCCGTCGCATGAGATCATCAATACATCGTCTATATTTTGCAATGAGCCATTCTTTGACCTGGGGATTGATATTTGGGTCGTTCTCAACGCTTGTTATCTCATCCTGGAGATGAGCAATTGCATCTTTACACCCGTCATCACCCGACTCGCATTGACAGTCCTCGTACCCTGGCGGTAGATTTGTGACTTGCTCTCCTGCACCACAGCCTGAATCATCACTTTCAATTTGTGCAAGTTGAATACCAAAGTTACCGCTGCCGGGATATTTACAGGTTGGTAGTGGTGGAGGATTTCCACTGAAATATCCATCCTTTGTCCAATAAGTAAAAGGTTGTGTCCCGGTGCCAGTTATAATACGCGCGCCGTCCTCAAAGCAGTTGCCTGCCGCATGAGTTTGATTTCCTTGCTGATTGTGTATAGACGTGCCATGATAAAGCTCAATATCCGCCTGATAGGTATCTTCAAAGCAATTGATCAGATATTCAACGTCATTCTCTCCGTAGGCATATGCCGCGTAACTATTGCGATAAAATGCATTGTTCAAAACGAAGTTTCTGGTGTTCTCACCTGTTACATAGGTTACAAATCCAAGGCCTGCATCGTAGAAGCTGTTATTATTTGCTTTAAAGTGCAATTCTCCGAGGTACTGCATACCTGCTCCCCAGCCATAAAATGAGTTGAGGGAAACTTCCATCGGTGTAAAGTTTCCCTGAGATTCTGTGCTCAACAGGCTTTCGACAAAATCATTGCCGAGGAACTTTGATCCGGGAGCTAAGGGGTATTCCGCATACATTGTGACATATGAGGAAAACGTATTATCATTAGCCTCAATGGCCGACCCGTGCCCTTCGTAGTCGATGGTATTGCCTTCAAAGATATTGTTATTGAGTTCAAGTCCAAGGTTCCGATCAGAGTAAATACCAAATTGACATTCGGTGATTTGTGAACTTGCGATGGAACTTTGTTCATCAGTTGGTCCATAACCAACATAACTACCCCACCCGAATGGTGCAAGTTTGACACCCGTTCCGCAATTTTGTATAGTGGAGTTTTCGACGGTGATTATCCCACCTCCATATTCGATATCGAACCCCAAGGCGGAATTCTCATATCGATCAGTACCATCAATGGCGATGACCGCATTTTCTATGACTGCTCCGTTCTTTATCTCGACTTCACCTGGTGCAGTTGAGCCGAACCACCAGTTGGCTTCACCGGCCACTTTGACACCTTGCCATATATCGCATCTGGATGTTATCGTACCACCATCCACGATGAGTTTTCCATTTTCATGGACAATAATCCCAACATTATTTGCGACTTCGACGGTGCAAGTAATCTCAAGAATTCCATGTACGTGTACATCTTCACTCACTATTTCATTACTTGTCCAATGAACATTCTCGTTTGCTTCTATAGTAATCAGACCAGGTTGTTTTAGGCAAAGATCGTTGTTTAAATATGGCTGAGGATCACCTTCGTGATTCTCGATCCAGTAGTGCATCTTTGCAATCTGACGTTGTGTAAAGGCATTATTCAGGTAGCTCGTATAGTCCATGATATTATTGCTTTGATTTTGGCCACCCCCGGTGTCGCACTCGCCTTCATTGCCATCTTCCCATGAATGCCATAAACTTAGCACATGACCTAATTCATGGGCCATATGGCCGGCAATCAAATCAATATTCGGTTCGTCATAATATCCTCTCAGCGCGCAATAGTCAGATCCTCGTATGCCAGTTCCACCCAGTACTCTAACAGGGTTGTCACAATCATCTCGGTTAGGTCCGCCACCGCGAAAAGCTACAATAATTGCATGCAGATTGTTCGTTTTCTCAACTTGTGTCAGGGCAGTATTATTGGTTACAAAATGTGCAAACAACTCTTGATGGTCAGCTCTCGTGTCTGTGCAATAGTATTGTTCGCTATCGTAGAATTCAATGCTACTGATTACGAACTGAATCTTTGAATCAACGATATGCACGCTTGGTGGCGTACAAATTCCTAGTGGCTCTTGCATCTCCAGGTGGCCGAAACGGATGTTGATAGCATCAACAATAGCGTAAATCCTATCTAAGCCAGCCGTATTATTCTTAAAGTTTTGTTCACCATCCCCATCCCGAACAATATGTAACATCAAATTCACGACTTTTGCAGGAACAGAATGAAACGGCAGTGGAGCGTTTTGGAAATGATCAATACTGTTGTCACATATCCCATGTCCAGATCCAACAGGTGATGTAATGTCTTCAAGATCACATTCTGCCTGACCATAAGAGCCTCCAGCCGCAAAAACTAATAATAGAAGACAGGCGTACAGCTTGAGCAGTGTACCTGTAACGGATGTTAGATGATAAATCCACAATGATTTTTTCATTTCGTGTGAATTTAATGTTTTCGCCCCATCCACTTCCGGACTTACCGAGGCAGGATGGCACTTCATATGCTGTCAGTAACGTTCTTCACTACTGACCTCCTTTTATCTTCAGCCACAAAGCTCACCCGGATCACAGGGCCACTTTCCAAAGGCATGGCTCAAATTCGGTCGTATTGATCCATGGTTTGCTGATGTGCTTTCAATTGTAATCGATGCGAACGCGTAAATATACGCATCCCCTTATTTGAAAACAACCTGGTTCCCAATGCCTTGGCGTTGCGTGTATCTACTTCAGCGGTTTTGAAAAATCCATGTCCGGATAGTACAGGGGACTCCACAAGGAGTTAGCACACATCTTGTAACGACGCCCCAAGCTCTTTTATAAACCCACTATCTTTCCCACATGGTATTCTCCTTGAAATGGGCATCTCTTTACCTGATATCCTGTATTTCTATTTCTACACTTTCTGGTCAGGATATCTTTTCCGAAGAACTCCTTGAGATTCACCTGGAATTTGAAGATGCAAACTGGAGGGAAGTCCTCTTGAATGCCAGGAATACTGGAGACAATCGTCGCCTTGCGGCCCGGGTCACCATCAACAATACAACATATCCCGATGTGCAGGTGCGCTTCAAAGGCAATAGTTCATTCTATGGTGCAGTAAAGGCAGGCTTAAAAAAAATCCCGCTGAATCTCAAAGCCCCGGATGAACATCCATTCGCAGGAGGCTATGAGACACTGAAACTTGCCAACAACTATCGTGACCCCTCTGCGGTGCGCGAATTACTCGCGTATCAGATTGCATCAGATTATGTCCCCGTACCTCAAAGTACCTATGCAATCGTGTACGTGAAGGACGAATACCTGGGTGTATACACTGCCACGGAAGGTGTGACTGCCAGCATGTCCAATAGATACTTCTGCGGTACGAAGAAGGGACTGGTCCAGGGAGAACCTGATTTCAAAAGATCTACACCGACCGGTTGCACGAGAGGGAATTATTCAAGTCTCGAGTATTTGGGAGATCATCCGCATTGCTATGCCGGACTGTATGAAGTGAAGGACACGTCAGAGTGGCAACATCTGATCCGGTTGGCCCGCGTATTGAATGACAGTAGTGAGATGTTGGAAGAGGTACTGGATGTGCACATGGCCTTGTGGATGCATGCGATCAATAATGTCCTCGTCAATCTCGATAGTTACCTGGGATTTTTTTGTCACAATTATTATTTATACAGGGACTACAATGACATCTATCATCCTTTATTATGGGATCTGAATCTCGCTTTCGGCGGTTTTCATGTCTTGAAAGAAGGGGTCGATGTGGATTTCGCCACCTTGAGCCCGATCGTACATGAACGTTACAATCTCAAGAACAGACCATTGATCACGGAACTCCTGAAGGATCGTCTCTATCGCCGTCTGTACTTCTCGATGATGCGCACCATCATCGACGAATGGTTTGCAAATGGCAGATACCTTGAAGTTGCAGAGATCTTGCAGAACCGGATAAGGCCCTACATCGGAATGGAGAACGGCACCTTTTACAATACAACTGATTTTGAGAGAAACCTCTCCGTAGCGGTGAAGGCAGGCGCGCGTTCTGTACCAGGCATTGAAGAACTCATGATCGCAAGGGTCGACTATCTTTCTGTGCATCCGTTATTGAAACCAAACGTACTCGCTGTGGACAATTGGCAGGCGGGCGAAAGCACAGACTCAACAGAGATCATTATACATACCTCGGGCGGTGTCACCACTGCACGGATCTGGTATCGAAACTCAGTTTGTACATCGTATCGACCACTCGCGATGAACACCATCGCACTCACTGCTGATTTTGCATGTCATGTTCCCGGTCGTCCTGCTTCCTTTTATTTTGAACTTGACGGAGAAGGGAGTGCCAATCTCTGGCCGCTGAATGCGCCACGCAAGACGATAGAAATAAGAAGGTGAGAAGGTGAGAAGGCGAGAAAAACACAAACTCAAGCGCAAACTCAAGAAAACAGAAAGCGGGAATGTTCCATATTCAATGTTTAAAGTTTCGGCAACATTACACATTACACATTACACAGTCCCTAATCAAACGTCACCTCTTTCTCCAGTTGCACTCCTTCATGCTCTATGAGGACTTTTATCGTTTGTCCCGGAACGAAAGTCCCTAACGCTTCCATATAACTCATCATATCAATGACCTCAAGATCACTCATGCGCAGGACAATATCACCTTTGAGTATACCGGCTTTGGCAGCGGGTCGATCGGGACGGACTCCATCAATGCGCATGCCCTTACCTGAATAGAGATAATCGGGCATCACACCTAGCGTCACTTTGAAGTCTGTACGCATGCTCTGTGTACTGTCCTGTGTTTCCTGAAACACCAGTTTTGCATCATCATCCAACGCCTGTAGAACCGCTTCGATGTATTTCAAGACCGACTGCATTCCTGCGAAGTTGATCTTATCTGTATCATCAGAAGGTTTATGGTAGTCTTCATGCTGCCCGGTGAAAAAGTGCAGGACAGGGATACCTTCATGATAGAAGGAAGTATGATCAGATGGACCGACCCCACTTTCTGTCGGAACCATCTGGATGCTGTCAATCTGCAGCGCTTCCAATACCGGCTTCCATTCCGGTGATGTCCCTACGCCATAGACCGCAAGGGATTTTTCTGCTTTCAACCTTCCGATCATGTCCATGTTGAGCATGAAATTGACGCTTGACAGATCGGTCGTCGCGTTCTTGACGAAATAATTTGATCCTAAAAGTCCGCGCTCTTCACCAGCGAAAGCAATAAACAGAAAATTATTCCCCCGGAATTGCTTTTTGCATACCTCGGCGAGATACAGGAGTCCTGCCACACCAGATGCATTATCATCCGCGCCATTATGTATTGCGGGTTCAGCTCCGATATATAAGGATCCAAAGCCGCCATACCCGAGGTGATCGTAATGCGCACCGATCACAATGGTATGCTCCGCACCATGATCCATGAAGCCAATTACATTCGAACCCCGGACGACGGAAGTAGTCGAGTGGGGATTATGTGGGTCGAACTGAGGCATCGCAAACTCCTGAAAATAAGTGCCTTCATCACCCATTGGTGCAAGCTTAAGTTCGGCCATTCGTGTGGCGATATATGTAGCTGCAAGTTGCGCACCGGGTTTACCTGTCTCGCGGCCTTCGAGTGCGTCAGAAGCCAGGTATGAGATGTCTTTTCGCAGTTGTTCAGTTGATCCTCCTGCATGTTGCCCAAGTTGACCGGTTCCTTTACAGGATGTGACAACGAGGAACAGGCTAAGTACAGAAATCCGAATGATGTTCATCTGGTATTTTTCGATGTTGATTCAATATTTTTCAAAACAAGTGCATGATATCTTTGCGCGCACAAAACTACAACCAATGTCCAAACCGGTTGGATTTTCTGTCGTACTGATTGTTTTAACGATTTCAATATGTGCATGTCGCCAATTACCTGGTAAGACGAAATCCGGTTATGCTGCACAAGTGAAATTCCTTCCTCCTGCCGATACATCATTGATTTATCCGGAGGAAACACATTTTACTTCAATGCGACAACTGACGAATGGTGGTGACAATGCAGAAGCCTATTGGAGTTTTGATGATACACGTCTGATATTTCAGGCAACGCGTGACGAATGGGCTGCGTCCTGTGATCAGATCTTCATGTATGATTTATTGAAAGAAAAGGGTGTCGATGCAAGACCTCCGCTTCTGAGCACCGGGCTGGGACGTACAACATGCAGTTATTTTTTACCCGGGAATCAGGAGATCCTGTATGCAAGTACACATCATAAAAGTCCTGATTGTCCGCCGGTACCCGAACGTCGTGCGGATGGATTATATGTGTGGCCGGTTTATGCCGACTATGACATTTTCGTTGCGGGGCTCGACGGAAAAATCAAAAGACAACTCACAGATGAACCCGGTTACGATGCCGAAGCCACGGTGTCACCTAAAGGGGATCGTATCATATTTACTTCGACACGCTCGGGTGACCTGGAATTGTACACGATGGATATGAACGGAAAGAACATCCATCAGATCACCAAGACACTCGGATATGACGGTGGTGCATTTTTCTCGCAGGATGGATCGAAAATTGTGTTTCGCGCATCACGACCCAAGACAGGGGAAGAAATCCGGATTTATAAAGACCTGCTCAGTGAAGGACTCGTTCAGCCTGTACAGATGGAACTCTACGTCTGCAATGCAGATGGTTCGGAGATGAGGCAGATCACTCAACTCGGCAATGCGAACTGGGCACCGTTTTTTCATCCTTCGGGAAATAAAATCATTTTCTCGTCCAATCACAAAAGCAAGCGGGGTTTTCCGTTCAATCTGTTTATGATCAATGTGGATGGCAGCGGCCTGGAGCAGATTACCTATGATCAGACCTTCGATTCATTTCCGATGTTCTCGTATAATGGAAAGTACCTGGCGTTTGCTTCTAACCGAAACAACGGAGGTACACGGGCAACGAATCTTTTCATCGCAGAATGGAAGGACTAATGGAAGAGCATACAACGAAACCGAAATTCTGGCAAAAGAAATGGGTGAAGGGAATAGGTCTCGGAGCCTTCACTTTCTTCTTCATTAAAGGCCTGATCTGGCTTGCGATCTTCTTTGGCGCCTTCCACGTGGTCAGTTGTTGAATTCCAGGAACCGTTAAAACCCATACGCTGGATGCGTTTTGCCGGTTTTAGAGAAAGACAAAATGAGGGTACTTAACAGATGTGGGACCGGATCAACTTATTAACAAGGCAGTAGGGAGGAATGGGAAGAAAGAAAGGCAAAATGTAAAAGTGAAATCCACACTCACTTTTACATTTTACATTTATTATTTTAGATTTTGACTTGTTTTGCAAAGGGAGATAAAGGGCTTGGAATGTTTGTTCGTATGAATATTTCAAATTTCACACAAGCGCATCTTTCAAGCAGGCTCCCCTCTCTTTGTAAATCACTTTTTAATTAAAGGCAAAATGTAAAATGTTAAAGGCAAAATGTAAAAATGAAATCCACACTCACTTTTACATTTTTACATTTATTATTTTACATTTTGACTTATTCTTGTCGATATGGGAGAATGGTGCCATGCACGATGAGCTGCGCCGGCTCTTCGATGAACTTATAGAATTGCTCAAGATAAGTGACGACTTCACGCCGACGCGTTTTTGTCAGGTACGGGTAGTTGGTCACATGCGTAAGGAGTTCTTCTTTCTTTTCCACAAACTCGCGAATTGAAGGCTGTAATTGTTCAGGAAAGAGTTGTCCCAGGTAAACCCGATCGCGAAAGTCCTTCAATCCAAAGTCACTGGGCATCCGTGCGTATACTGGCATGACGATGGCTGAAAAATCAAAATCGTAGGGAACAAGATGGTACTGACCTGGTTGTCCGATCATTTTCACATTCCGTTGCGTCTGATAATCCCAGTCGAAATTGCCAATCATAAACTGGAAGAGTGCATTCCTGCAATAGCTCATTGCATCTAACGAATCTTCAGAAACTCCGTATTCTTCTAATTCCTGCGCATGAAGCCGGTGTGCTAACTCTGAAGTCGGCTCAAGCAAGAGGGCGTCAGCGTTTTTCTCAAATATTTTTCCATTTGTATGGAGATAGTCTATATGCAGTGGTATTGCACGGAAACTGCACGGCGTCAAGATGCCATAGAGCTGATATATCAGAAGCTCTTCAAACACATCTGCCGGATCTGCGTTTTCCGTACCGCAATGGGTTACAAGCTTTAACTTGTCAAACTCCATCATACCGTGATCTCGGAGCGCTTTTTTCTTCAGGTTAATCTCCAGTGGTGGAAATACACATTTTGCACGGCGAAACCTACCACGCACACTCAGCTCCGTCTTCCACTCTTCAGTGCCATTCCCGTTTATCACATGGAGAAGGGCCTCCCGGGATGACTCATCTTTCAGGATGATGAGTGAATCCCATTCGCAGGTCAATGTGATTTTCTCAGGAGGAAGCGTGACGAGGTGCGTAAAGAAAGACACTTGCGCAACTGACCGGCCTGCATGCAGCAATATGAAAGCCAGCAATACGTAACATGTTCTCATCATAGGTGAAAGAGGCGCCGCGATCTCGAAAGCAACCTTATAACGAACAAAATAAGAAATGCGTTTACATTGCATCTGCAAATATCGACTCTACGGTGAAATTGGCTATGACTGCGCGTGTATTCATCCTTCTGGGTTTGTGTCAGTTATTGCCTTCCGGTAATCTGATATGGGCACAACCTCCAGCATGCGCAGCGCGTAATGTGATATTAGTCATCGGTGATGGCATGGGGCTGGCTCAACTGTCATATCTTGCCTATTCCAGTGAGAGTCCGATTGCGGTGGAGAGTTTTCCGGTCATCGGCTTTCAAAAAACACACTCAGCAACACATCTCATTACAGATTCAGGCGCGGCAGCAACTGCCTTCTCCTGCGGCATCAAGACCTATAATAATGCGATTGGCGTCAACATAGATTCTGTTCCATGCGTCAATTTATTCGAGCTGGCAAAAGAAAAGGGGAAGCATACGGGCATCGTCGTCACCTCCAGTCTGGTACACGCGACCCCTGCAGCGTTTGTCGCGCATCAGGCATTGCGTGGATTTCATGAGGCCATTGCGGAAAACCTGGTGAATCTTGGTGTCGATTACATCGTTGGCGGTGGTCAGATGTATTTCAAGAACAGATTCAGTGACGATCGTGATTTGCTGGAAGAATTGGAATCCATGGGCTATACAGTTTCTGGTTACGATAAGAAGTCTTTCACTGCTTTTACGCATCGCATCGATAGACAGATGGCATACTTTACAGCACATTCAGAACCGCTGCCGCGGATGCAGGGACGTGAAAGTCTGTACGAAATGGTGTCTCATGCTCTTGCAATGCTTTCTGCACAGGGTGAAGAAGGTTTTCTCATCATGATCGAAGGATCGCAAATTGATTACGCCGCGCATGCGAATGATGCGGGATACATGCTCTCTGAACTGAAAGACACTGAGATGGGTATCCGGGCTGCGCTTGAATTTGCGTCAGGACGTGACGATACACTCATCATTGTGACTGGCGATCACGAAAGCGGTGCACTTGCCTTGCGTGAGTCGAAGCCTGATAAACGCGTGCATATTGAATTGATGTCGCGCAATCATACTGAGATGATGGTACCCGTGTTTGCCTGTGGACCATGTGCAGAGATGTTTGCCGGGATCTATGAAAACACGGAGATCTTTCACAAAATCAGGGCTGTAACCGGGTTATAGAAAATGTGGCTCGGCATAGGGATTAACGTTTGATTTACGTTTCAATCCCATCGCAATAAAACTATACTTCTTTCAGCGCGTTCGGGTGTGCAGATCAAAGACCATACGTATCTTTACGACTATTGAATCAACTTCCTTTTACTCAAACAAGATGAAAAAACTCAGACTCCTTTTACTTTGGGGATTCTTTGCGTTCCTGATGACGGGCGTCGTCGCCCAGAAAGAATGGCGAGGTGCTGAGCGTACCTATGCTTTGAAAGTGGGCACGACTAAACCGATTCGGGACGTGCTGCCCCGCACGCCTACGGATGCAAGGAAACTCACGGACTGGAAAGCGTCAAAACCCGAATATGTACGCAATTTTATTGGCAGACGGCAAGTACCTGTGATCAGGGAAGGAACGCTGCCTGTAGGCGTGGATCCCCTCTTGAACAGGGTGCAGACAAGGGATGGAAATATCGCCATCGTACCAACCGTCAATGTTGAGGGGATAGACAGGCAACAATCGGAATCGGGTGTCCCGGATCCCAACGGCGATGTCAGCGATCAATACTATGTGCAGGCAGTCAACTCCACCTGGCTTCAGGTCTTCGATCTGTCAGGTAATGAAATTGGCAACCCTTTTCTTGCCAATACGATCTGGCAGCAACTCGGATTTTCCTCGGCAGGTGATCCCATCCTGTTGTTCGATCAGCAGGCAGGTAGATGGTTTATGACCGAGTTTCCTTCTTCGAATCGCGTGTTGATTGGTGTGTCGGATACCGGTGATCCTTTAGGTTCCTGGACGGCATTTGCCTTCTCCACCCCAAGTTTTCCCGATTATCCTAAATATGGAATCTGGCCGACAGCTTATGTGCTGACGACGAATGAAGGAGGAAGTGGTATCGAGTTTTATACAATCAATCGTCAGGATATTCTGAATGGAGAAGACACGGTGGACATTCAAAGTTTCTCCCTGCCGTTTTTCCCAAATCCATACTGGCAGACAGCACAACCAGTAGATTGGAATGGCACGATGGAGGTGGCTGAAGATACACATCCGATGATCATGCGGATCAATGATGATGCATATGGCGCAAGTCCTGTCGACCAGGTAGAAGTCTATGAAATTATTGTGGACTGGGAGAATGAAGCAAACTCTGTGGTCGCACAAACAGATGTGCCGGTATCCCCCTATGACAGTGAGTTTTGTTCAGTTCCCGGTCCTGGTTTTTCTTGTGTACCCCAACCCAATGGTGTCGGTATAGATGGGATCCCTTACATCTTCATGCATGCATGTCATTACCGGAATTTCGCTACACATAGTTCTATTGTCGGCAATTTCACTGTGGATGCCTCTGGCGAAGATGATGGGGGGATTCGATGGATTGAATTGCGCAAGACCGGTGAGGGTGAGTGGGAATTATACCAGGAAGGTACGGTCGGTTCACAAGATGGATTGAATCGCTTCATGGGAGGTATTTCGATTGATGGCAGTGGCAATATAGGCCTTGCGTACAATGTATCCAGTGAAGACGACTTTCCTTCATTGCGTTTCACCGGTCGGCGTGCAAACGATCCTCTTGGTAAAATGACTGTGTTGGAATATGAATTTGCAAAAGGCAATGGAAGTGTGGGTGGCGACAGATTTGGAGACTATGCTTCTATGTCTGTCGATAATCAGGATATGTTTTGGTATACCGGCGAATATGTACGTGCAGGAGGACAGTGGGCGTCCAAAATTGTCGGGTTTAAGCTGCTGCGTAAATCGATTGACATAGGCCCAAGGGAATTGACAAGCCCGGTAAACAGCCCTAACCTTGGTCTTGAGCAAGTGACTGCGTGTGTCATCAATCATGGACTTCTCCCGCAGACGACGTTTGATATCGGGATGATCACACCGGATGGGTCGCTGATCAAAGAGACTGTCGTTACCGATAGTCTATTGACCGATAGCGTGTATTGTCACACCTTTTCCGCCCCCGTGGATTTTTCAGTCTTTGGCCCGCATATCGTGACCATTTATACTTCAATGTTACTTGATTCGAATGTGGTAAATGACACATGCCGGTTTACTGTGATCAAGCTGACCACGTGGGATGCATCAATACCGCGCATTGATGGTCTTTCACAGGCGATCTGTGACACCTTTACTGATCTTGCATTTGTATTGCAGAATATTGGGGCAGAAGAACTGACTTCAGCGGAGATTGTATGGAGTGTAAATGGCGGGCCCCGGGACACAATCTCTTGGAGCGGAAACCTCGCATCAGGCGCAGTCGAGGATATTCCCATCCATATTGCGGGGCTCAATGACGCTGGGAATACGATCCTGGTATACTCCCAATTTCCTAATGGGAACATGGATCAGAACTCACTCAATGATACTTTAGAATTCATGGCATTTGTTACGCCAGGTGGCCAGCATACGACATTAATCTTTACTACCGACAATTATCCGGAAGAGAGTTCATGGCAGGTGATTGATGATCAAGGGAACCTTGTTCTGCAGGGTGGTCCGTACGATTTGGACCAGGCATCATTTACAGAGGAGTGGTGTTTGGACACCTCACAATGTTACAAGTTTGTCATCCTGGATTCTTTTGGTGATGGGATCGAAGCAGATGGAGTGGCAGGGGATTTTCAGATCGTGAATGGCGAAGGAATTGTCGTTGCTGCTCTCGTCAACCCGAGCTTTGGACTTTCGGATACGATCAACTTCTGCCTGCAGAGCAATTGTGCTCTCACCGCCAATGTATTTATCCATCATGAAAATGAACCTGACGGTCACAATGGTTCTGTGAGTGTCTTCGCATCAAACGGTGTGCCTCCCATGCAGTACTCGATTGATAATGGCAATTCATTTCAGTCAAGTTCTTTTTTCAACAACCTTGCGCCGGGTGTCTATACGCTTTTGGTACGGGATGCCTTCGGATGTTTTTATGTGCGCGAGTTTAGAATCCTGGCCTGCGATATACAGATCATGGCAGAAGTCACAGATGCCACCGGTGCGCAAAATGCGGATGGTTCCGTGTTGCTCGCAGTCGTTGGTGGCAATGGGGCAGTAGAATATAGTATCAATGGAGGGATCTCGTTCCAATCAGATCCGCTGTTTCTGAGTCTTCTTCCGGATACCTTCAATGTTGTTGTGCGTGATTCAGTCGATTGTGAGGTCACCGCAGAAGTGATTGTCGATTTTAGCAGTGGCATCAAGACGACATATTTCGGGCACTTGATCAGGGTATATCCGAATCCATCTGCAGGATATTTTCATTTTGAGGTGGAAGGATTGCCCGCCACGTTAGAGTTAAGATACGATGTGCTGAGTGGTGATGGCAAACTCGTGCGCAGCGGCATCGCTTCGAATTATAGTGGTATCGTGAAAGGCGCATTTTCTCTCGTGAACAGACCATCCGGCGACTATTATCTCCGATTTCGCCACCCTGGATTGGACCGTATGATTCATGTGATTAAACTGTGAGCCGTAATATGAAGCAAACCTTGCTCATTTCTCTTTGTTTGACCTTCAGTGTACTCTCGTCGTGCAAGGCAAAAAAGATTAATAGTGATGTGGGTGCGCGTGAAGGTGAGGATACGGAGTTGAGTGAACATTGCAGGATGAAGCACGATCCGGGACCTTGCCGGGGTGCGTTTACCCGCTACTATTATGATCAAAAGGCGGAGAAATGCACGAGTTTCATTTATGGCGGTTGCGAGGGTGTGGTGCCCTTTGAGACGTTAGAGGATTGCCAGGTGGCCTGTGAAAGATGATTTCGGATCCTTGCGCCACCGCTGGAGCTAAGGCGGCACGCGGTCGGCAAGCTCAGGACAAAGTTTCGGATTTCGCCTGCCCGACTGAACGGTTTAGGAAAGGCGGATTTCGGAATAAGAGCATCTGCATGACTGCAAGGCTTAGGAGCGCCAGATGAATTTGTGATTGATGTCACAAACGCACCAAATAAGTGATCGTATTTTTACCTGAATAATAAATCTAAGCCAATATGAAAGTTGAACAGATCTATACAGGTTGTCTGGCTCAGGGAGCGTATTATATTGAGAGTAATGGCGAAGTTGCGATTATCGATCCGTTGAGAGAGACAGAGCCATATATTGAACGTGCCCGGAAAGACAACGCGAAAATCAAATATGTGTTTGAGACCCATTTTCATGCAGATTTTGTCTCAGGGCATCTCGACCTCGCCAAGAAAACGGGTGCTAAAATCATTTTTGGACCGACTGCCGAAACTGCGTTTGAAATACATCAATCCAAAGACGGAGAAGAGTTTGCTCTTGGCGAGGTGAAAATCCGGGTCCTGCATACTCCGGGTCATACACCGGAAAGTTCATGTTATCTTTTGTTGGATAAGGATGGTCGCGAGCAGGCGGTCTTTAGTGGGGATACGTTGTTCATCGGTGATGTCGGGCGTCCCGATCTTGCTCAGAAAGCAACTGGTCTCACACAGGAAGATCTTGCGGGTTGGTTATTTGATAGTTTACGCAATAAGGTCATGAAGTTGCCTGATCATGTTATTGTCTATCCTGCACATGGGGCAGGCTCCGCATGCGGAAAAAACCTGAGCTCAGAAACGTCAAGTACGATCGGAGATCAAAAAAGATCCAACTATGCGCTTAGGGCGGATATGACACGTGATGAGTTTATCCGTGAAGTCACCGAAGGGTTGCTGCCACCTCCACAATACTTTGCGAAAAACGCAAAGCTGAATAAAACCGGGTATGATAGTTTCGACGAAGTCATGAAGCGTGGTGCAAACCCGCTGAATCCAAGAGAATTTGAGACCGTAGCAAATGCCACCGGTGCGCTGATACTTGATGTCAGGGATAAGGAAGATTTTGTCAAAGGATATATCCCCAACTGTATTTTCATCGGACTGGATGGAAGTTTTGCACCATGGGTAGGTGCGTTGGTGCCGGATCTGAAACAGGAAATCCTCATCGTTGCACCGGCAGGCAGGGAAAAAGAAACAGTGATGCGACTTGCACGCGTCGGGTATGATAATGCGTTGGGATATCTCGAAGGAGGCTTTGATGCGTGGAAAGCCGCAGGTATGGAAGTCGAGACCATTGATGCCATCGATGTGAAAGAACTCGAGAAGCGTTACCAGGCTGATGCAATGATTTCCATTCTCGATGTACGCAAACCAGGTGAATGGTCTGCTGACCATATTGCCGGAGCGCAGCACTTTCCACTGGACTTTATCAATCATCACATGGCAGACGTAGATCGCAACAAGACGTACTATTTGTACTGCAGAAGTGGATATCGGGCTACAATTGCTGCATCTATTCTCAAGGCGCGTGGTTTTGAAAATCTTGTCAACGTGCATGGCACCTTTGAGCAAATCGCTCAGTCTAAAATTCCTGTTACAGATTTCGTGTCTGCCTCTTCGACAGTGGCAAAATAGATGTCATACTTCAAGGACAAATTGGAACCGGGTGTACGGTCATTACCACTGATACGCTCGCTGTACAATTATAATTCCGATGACTTTCGCAAAGATCTTGTTGCAGGGCTTACGGTAGGCGTCATCCTCGTCCCTCAGGGCATGGCATATGCTCTACTTGCAGGACTTCCACCGGTATACGGATTGTATGCCAGTTTGTTCCCGACTGCATTGTATGCGTTGTTCGGCTCGTCAAGGCAATTATCTGTTGGTCCTGTCGCGATGTCTTCATTACTTGTATTGGCAGGCATTAGCGCATTTGCTGAACCCGGATCGGAGAAATTTATCGCCCTTGCTATCACGACTGCATTATTTGTAGGACTCGTACAGGTAGCATTCGGTTTTTTCAAACTTGGGTTTCTGGTGAATTTTTTATCGCATCCGGTGATCAAAGGATTTACCGCAGCAGCAGCGTTGATTATTGCAGGAAGTCAACTTGGACATCTTCTCGGTCTTGTCCTCCCGCAGTCGAATCATGTGGATGTACTCCTGGCCAGTACGGTTCAACAACTGCACCTTGTACATCCGTATACATTTTTGCTCAGCGTAGGTGCAATCGCTCTTATCATTATCCTGCGCGCTGTGCATAAGTCAATACCAGGTGCTCTGATTGCAGTGGCCGTTGGCATTGCCGTCGTGTCATTTTTTAGTTTGGCAGAGCAGGGAGTCGCGACTGTCGGCGCGGTTCCCAGGGGGCTTCCTGCATTACAAATGCCGCAATTTTCCTATGCCGATATGCGATCGCTGATGTCCCTGGCGTTTTTACTCACGTTTGTCAGTATGATAGAGTCCATCGCGATCGCGAAAGCAATCGAAGGCCGGAATAAATCGTATCGGCTGAATCCAAACCAGGAACTCATCGCACTCGGTCTCTCGAAGATATTTGCTTCTTTTTTCCAGGCATATCCCACGACCGGAAGTTTTTCGCGTTCTGCAGTCAATAGTGAGGCAGGCGCAAGGACGGGGATCTCCTCATTTGTAGCTGCTGCCCTGGTCGCCCTGACGCTTATATTTCTCACACCACTTTTCTATGCATTGCCGAAGGCAGTACTTGCAGTGATCATTGTGACTGCGGTTTCAGGCCTGATTGATATATCAACGGCGCGCAAATTGTGGCGGACGCATCGGTCAGATTTTTATATGATGCTCGCGACATTCGTGGCAACGCTCTTCCTGGGTATCATCCAGGGTGTACTTGCAGGAGTCATCCTTTCCCTCGTACTGATGGTCTATCGCAGTACAAAACCGCATTGCACAATACTTGGACGTATACCTGGCACGAATCACTACAGAAACGTGTCCCGCTTTCCTCAGGCCGAACAACCCGAAAGCACCCTGATCGTGCGTTTTGATGCCCCGATCTTTTTCGGGAACGCCAATTTTTTCCGTGAAACATTGGAGCAGTTTATCGATGAGAAGGGAGATACTCTCCGAAATATCATTTTTGATGCCTCCAGTGTCTACGATATTGATTCAAGTGGAATCAATATGCTTGAAGAAATCATCAACACCAACAAGGCGAGCGGTATCCGGTTTATCCTGGCAGGTGCTATCGGCCCATTGCGCGATCGTCTCTTCAGGGCTGAACTCATGGATGGCATCGGCTATGACAATCAGTTCATGGACGTCTATGACGCGGTGATGGCTACCCAGGGTAATGTCAGGGAAACCGGACATGCACTTCAGACAAATATCCGCGGCCTGATATGAGATACGGATTTATTATAGATAATCGTAAATGTATTGGCTGTCATGCATGCACTACGGCCTGTAAAGCGGAGCATGACGTACCGATTGGAGTCAATAGGACCTGGGTTAAACAGGTGGAAAAGGGGGTCTTTCCCAATACTCGCAGGATATTTTCTGTCTTACGGTGCAATCATTGTACGGATGCACCCTGTGTGGAGATCTGTCCGGTAGAAGCACTGTACATCCGCAATGACGGTATCGTGGATTTTGATAAGCGCCGTTGTATCGGATGCAAGTCCTGTATGCAGGCCTGTCCCTATGATGCATTATATATCGATCCTGATACGCATACTGCCGCCAAGTGTAACTATTGCGCGCATCGCATAGACATTGGTCTCGAGCCTGCATGCGTCAATGTCTGTCCTGAGCATGCAATTATCTCCGGGAATATGGATGATCCCGAATCCGAAATTGCTCAGCTCCTGGGGCGCGAACAGGTCACAGTGCGCAAGCAAGAAAAGGGAACGGTACCGAATCTGTTTTATATCAATGGTGATGAAGCTTCGCTCGCACCTGATCTCACTGAGAGGTCTGATCAGTATTTATGGAGCGCACAGACAAGAGGGGTAGGGCACTATGCACGTGCGGCGGAAAAGATAGCATGGTCCAATGATGACGTTGTCCAGGCTTTGATGGCACAAAGCAATGATACTGTAGATCAACCCGCAGCAAGACCTCGCAAATCCGTGGATGTTCTGATACATGGCGATGTGAAAGCCAATCGCGTGTACGATACGCCGGATAAAGGGATTCTCTGGGGATGGGAAGTGCCTGCATATGTCTTGACTAAGGCTGTTGCCACAGGTGTCTTTTTATTGTTCATGCTTGCCAAATCACTGAATATCACAAATGACATTTCCGGGCAATGGAGTATTGGAGTTGCCTTAGTATTTCTCTTACTTACAGGTGGGTTCCTTGTCAAGGATCTGGACAGGCCTGATCGGTTTCTGAATGTCTTGTTGCGGCCACAATGGCGTTCCTGGCTGACACGAGGTGGATATGCCATCACAGTTTTCGGAGGGCTACTCACCCTGCAGTTTGCGACGGTGTTCTTCGGTTGGAATCAATTCGCAGATCTCATTGCATGGATCAATGTTCCTGTCGCAATCCTTGTCTCAGTTTATACTGCCTTTTTATTTGCACAGGCAAAGGGGAGGGATTTCTGGCAGAATCCGTTGTTGCCAATGCATATGTTGGCACATAGTATCATGGCGGGTGCAGCAGTATTGATCATGATGCGGACATTTGGTGTATTTGAGATGACATTCCCCTTGATGCTCGAGAAAGCATTGATCTATGCAACTCTGGCAAACCTGGTGATCATGCTTGCAGAATTCGCTGTAACACATCCCACAGTTGATGCCACAAAAACGGCGACAATGATTGTGCGAGGCAGATATGCAATGCTGTTTTGGGGAGGAGTTGTGTTATTGGGAAATCTACTTCCGCTTGTTCTGTTATCTATCACTCCTATAGGTATTACACATGTGAT
>DATDQA010000104.1:0-34518 GCA_035292505.1 Saprospiraceae bacterium
GAAGTTTCCGGTAGGAGCGTAATATTCACGTCCAATCTCTAAGCCGTCGATATAGAAACGTAGTGTGTCATCCGACCCAACAGATGCAATATAGTGATGCCAATAACCATATCCTACGGGACTACCTATAATTTCTTCACGGGCGCCAGTGTTGGTTCTCGCCATAAACCATGTGTTACCATCTTTATTTTCCGGAATAAGAACAATTGTGGACGAAGTCTCAGTTACAAGGTCATGTCTCTGTTCGAATATTATTCCTTCCCTATTCAAGCCACCACTGAGCCCATCCATTTTTGCCCACGCAGAAATTGTGAAATCCAGTGACTGAATGACAGGCATATCGTTGTTCAGGGTTATATATGCAGATATCCCGTCGAAATGATAGGCACTGTTGGGATTGCCAAATCGATCGGTTGTGAGCATAGCACCATACACAACCCCGTGGAATGCATTGTTGCTTAGATCATTTGCACTCCCTGAAAAAGGCCAATATCCAATAAGACCGTCCGTAGGGATTTGTCCCAAAGCATTAATGGCCATTGCCAGAACTGCTATTACAAGTAATTTTTTCATTGTCTTATCACAATTATGTAGCTGAATGACATTTATACGACAATTGTATAACCACAAGATACAATATGTTTATTCAGGGTCTTCGCAGACGCCATGCCCGCAGCAGGTAAACACGAAGTGCCTGCTCCGCTTCAGGCGGGGTTCTTCGATATGCCTTCACTTTTCGCTACGGCAGTTAAAAACGCTTCGAGCCTATCTGCATCGCCTTGCGCCACCGCTAAAGACTAGGCGGCATCGCTTTCGCGAAGCTTCAGCGGAGCAAAGCACGTTGTCGCGTAGCAGCTTCGGACACTTGCGTCAAACCTGGCTTCAGCGACGGCGCGCAGAGCAAGGCCGGCAAGGCAGGGTTCTTCAAACGCCCGCCTATATCTTTCGGGCAGTCTTCGTGGTCAGCCTCCCCCCCTTTAATAAAGCATGGTTGTGACGTCTTACTTTTTTCTCTTCCGCGCTGCGCTTGCCTTAGGAGATTTCTTCATCGGGTGTTGAAGAACCTGAGTGGTATGACTCGGATGTGGTGATGTAGATAAGGTCTTCCGTACAGCCAGGTAAATCACAGTCACAAGACTTAAAATAATAAGTATCGATACCACCATCGCCACCGTCTTCAGCATATAATACTTCCTGGGCCGAAATACCAACTCAATCTCATGCTGCCCAGCAGGAACTCTGAGGGCGCGCAGGATATAGTTAGCTCTCAGAAGCTCGGCAGGCTGACCGTCGATGGTGGCATGCCAGCCTTTGTTCGGACCATACCAAACCTCCGAGAAGACCGCGAGTTGATCACTCTCACTGTTCGAAGCATATTTCAATTTGTCAGGGGCATACTCGGTGAGTCGTATCGTGCCATTTTTCACAGGATCAAATCCCTGCACAATGGGCTCAAATTCACGGTGCACAATAACATCGGCAGCTGGGTCAAGGTTTTCTAATGCGGCAATTTCTTCTTCAGCACTTTCTACGATCCGGATCCCTTCAACAAACCATGCATTCCCGAGAGCCCTGGAATTCTGTCGTACCATGGGTTGTTCCTCTGCATCGGGGATGATCACGTAGCGGGCGTTCAGCATATTCAATACACCCTCGTGTCCTTTAGACAGGTAACGTTCGATGATATCCTGGTACCGCTGCAGTTTTGCCGCGTGATACCCGCCGATCATATGGTGGAAATAAGCGCGTTTGGAATTATTGAATGGATCCGTAGTGAGATCGTGCACTCTATAGTGAGGATCCTTGTCTTGCAGAATTTCCTGGTCGATCGCATCCGGTGTAAAGACGCTGTTGATTTGTCTTTCGGCGACGAAATCCTCAGGAGCAATGTATCGTTTGTCGATGCCCCACAGATCTATGAGAATCAATACAATCAGAAGCAGTATTGCAATCCACGATTTTTTAATCCATGCTTTATGTACAGCCCACAGCGTACCCATCGCCAGAGTGACGAAAAGAAATGAACGCCATGCATCAGCGCGTAACAATGATTTGCGATCTGCAATGAGGGCATCCATGATACCTGCCTGTGCATAGCGTGCATCTCCGGCATTCGTGAAATCAAATAATCCCGGACCCATCAATGCGAAGAGAAGCGTGATCCCACCAACTCCGATGTAGCTCCAGAGTAAACCATTTCTGATTATTTTGGACTGTACATCGGATTTAAATAATTCAGAAACTGCAAAAGCGCCGAGAATGGGAACAAACATTGCGGTCATCGTCAGGATAGAGCTCGGTGCCCGGAATTTATGATACAAGGGGAGATATTCGAAAATAGCGCGATTCAGGATCGCAAAATGCTTACCCATTGAAAGGAGTATTGTCATGACGACGATTCCAACCAACCACCACTTAAGATGTCCACGGACAATGCATGCACCAAGGACAAAGAGAAACAACATGATTGCGCCGAAATAAGACGGCCCGCTCGTGAACGGTAATTGGCCCCAATACAGTGGTGCGTCCTGCGATCTCACTCCGCGTTGTTTGAGCATGGCATTCCATTCAGAGTCGTCGGGTGTGGGTTCTGCCGAAGATCCCCCTGCACCTCTTGGTATCAATGTGGCGAGGACATCTTCAACGCCATTGCTCCATTGCATGGCATAATCCCACTCGAGTCCATCTACCTGGCTGCTGCTTGTGGGCTCTACGCCGGTTGACGTAAGAGTTGGCTTGCCGCGCATGGTTTCATGTGAGTATTCCAACGTAGAGATCAGCATATGCGCAGCGGCGGCAACTGCAAGAAGGGCACCTGCGACAAGAATTCCGGAAGCCTTTGCAAATGCAGGTAGTGTCTTTGCCCGTATTGCTCTGACCAACTCGATGAGTGCGAGGATGCCAAGACACAATGCGAGATAATAAGTGATCTGTGGGTGATTAGTAAAGATATTCAAGGCAAGTCCTATGCAGAAGAGGACACCACCTGCGAAATATTTATTGCGGAAGGCCAGGATCATTCCGGCTATTACGAACGGGGCTGAAAACAAGGTGCGCAGTTTAGAAGTATGACCTGCCTCAAAAAGCATAATATTATTTGTGGTAAAGGCAAATGCAATCGCTGCCGAAATAGCGACCCATCTGTTTACGCCGAGGAGAATAAGCATCAGGTAGAACCCAATCTGGGCAAAAATGAAATAGCCTACCGGACGAGGAATACACAGATTCAGTGCTTTTTCGATCCAACCAATTTTATTCGCATCCGACCATGCCGTGATCTGGTAAGTGGGCATACCGGAGAACATAGAATTGGTCCACAATGTCTGATGGCCTGTTTCTTCATGATACTTTACCGCTTCCTGCGCCATCCCCTGAAATTGCATAATATCCGACTGGGGGATTTGCTTTCCAGAGAACTGAGGAAAAAAATAGATGCAGCTTAATGCGAGAAAGATGACGACGGCGACGAGGTGAGGTGTTAATGTGGTCAGAAGCTCCAAGAGAGAAGTATTTTTCACGGTGGTCATAGTTTTACTTGAGCAATGCGTTTGATTTCACCAGGACCTCCTTCATGAGAGCAGCATAGGTACGCACGATATTCCGACGCGCATACATCCTGATGGCAGAATCCGTCGTTGCGGTTTTGAGGTTGCCCTGGAGATATGAATTGTACAAAGAAGAAATCGACTCTCTCATTTTTTCACCCTGATACAAATCTATTGTGATCCCGGCGGCGCTTGCACGAATGAGCTGTGCGGCATCGCCATCTTCCGCACCAATGCACAGGATTGGTCGTCCTGCTCCAAGATATTCGAAGAGCTTTCCCGGAAGCAAACCTCTTGTATGAGGCGTGTCGTTGAGCAGAAGAAGTAAGACCTGAGAAGATCTGATCAACTCCATTGCCTCCTGATGATCAAGCCATTCTACGATGTGAATATGTGATCGCAACAATGGATAACTGTCAAGCATGACTTGTACAGAGCGATCGATTGGTCCGACGATATTCAACCACAGGTCATTTCTCAACTGTATGTTTGAAGTGAGCAATGCTTCCAGTGCATCCCAGAGTGCTGAGGGGTTCCGGTCAGGATTGATAGAACCGATATACGTGATAGAAAACTCCTTTGTAAGCCTGAATTCGCCGGTGAAATCGTTTTCATCGTAGCCATTTGTGATCAGATGAACGTGCCGTCCTGAAAGTTCTTCCAGGTGTTTGACGCAGTATGGAGACACGGTGACAACGGCGTCGGCAGCCTGAAGGACACGGCGTTCTTTCTGATGATGTACCCTATCTGCCCATTTTGTCAGACGGAGTTTATCGTAAAAATCAATACCAGTCCAGGGATCACGGAAATCCGCAATCCACGGAAGATGTGTCTGTTTCACAACTCCATATGCAATCATATGCATCGAGTGTGGGGGACCTGTAGATACAATGAGATCCACAGGACTCTGCGACAGTTTCTGAATCAAATACTTTACCGAAGGTTTGATCCAGAACTTCCTCGCATCAGGAATAAATAAATTTCCACGAATGAACACAGAGATTTTTTGTGTCAGTGTTTCGTGTGTGTTTTCTGTGATGAATCCGGAATAGATCTTTTTATCTGCAGGTTGACCTGTAAACCTGCGATAGTATTTATAGGGTTCCCATATCGGATGACGCCAAACTTCGAGATCTGAGGGTACTTCCTCCAGCAAACTTTCATCAAAGGCAGGATACTCCGGATTGGAAGGCGTATAAATGATGGGTTCGATATCAAACTCGCGGAGATATTTACTGAATTTCAACCATCGCTGCACACCACCGCCACCCGCTGGTGGCCAATAGTATGTAATCAGTAAAACACGATACACGAACGTTTGTAAATTTGGCTCAAATATAGCACATCATGTCCAGGAGTTTTGCCTTGATAGGAGCAGCGGGTTTTGTGGCACCAAGGCATATGAAGGCAATCAAAGAAACAGGGAATAACCTGGTCGCAGCGGTGGATCCTTTTGATTCTGTCGGTATCATTGATAGTTATTTTCCGCAAGCTGCATTCTTTGTAGAATTCGAACGATTCGACAGACATCTGGAAAAGCTGCGTCGCAAAGGCCTTGGCGTCGACTATATTTGTATCTGTTCGCCAAACTACCTGCACGACGCACATATTCGCTTTGCCTTGCGCTATGGGGCAGATGTCATCTGTGAGAAACCATTGGTACTCAACCCATGGAATATTGATGCATTGCAGGAGATAGAGCAAGAGACACATCATCGGGTCAATAACATCCTGCAACTGCGCCTACACCCGAAAGTGATTGCTCTCAGGGAAAAAATCCTCAATGGACCCAAAGATCAGATCTATGATATCGACCTCACATATATCACTTCACGCGGCAATTGGTATTATACAAGCTGGAAGGGAGATGAACGCAAATCCGGTGGCATTGCCACGAATATCGGCGTGCATTTTTTTGACATGTTGCAGTGGATTTTTGGCGATGTGAAATTAAACTATGTACATCTCAATACGCATGATCGTGCTGCGGGATTTCTGGAGTTACAACGTGCGCGCGTGCGTTGGTTTTTGAGTATTAATGCGGAGACGATTCCGGAAGAATTGAGAGAGAAAGGTGCACGTACATACCGCTCTCTGACGATCCAGGATGAAGAGTTTGAATTCAGTGAAGGATTTGCCGATCTCCATACCATAAGCTATCAGCACATTCTTGACGGAAAAGGATTCACAATGGAGGATGCAAGAAATTCAATACAAATCGTCTATGAAATCCGGAGAGCAGAGAACCTGAGTCCTCTGGGTGAAAAGCATCCTCTGACAAAGCTGGGTGTATCTGTGCATCCCTTCTCAGGAAATCACTAAGTCTTCATCTTGCAGAAACCGACAAGTAAACAGGATATGATGCAAATAGCGACAATACTCGGAGCCAGGCCGCAATTTATCAAAGCTGCGGCAGTCTCCAGGGTGTTTGCTCAGCAACCGTCGATCGAAGAGGTATTGATTCATACTGGTCAGCATTTCGACAGGAATATGTCCGAGGTCTTCTTTCATGAGTTGGGGATCCAGGATCCGCATTATCATCTCGGCATTAATGGCCTGAGCCATGGAGCGATGACGGGAAGGATGTTGGAAGAAATCGAGAAAGTCCTGATGCAACTCAAACCGAAATTGGTGCTTGTCTATGGTGATACCGACTCTACTCTGGCCGGTGCACTTGCCGCAGCGAAACTCAACATCCCTATTGCACATGTAGAGGCTGGTTTGCGCGCATTCAGTCAATCCATACCAGAGGAGGTCAATCGCGTATTGACAGATCATGTGGCGGAAATCTTATTTACACCGACAGATCACGCAGATCAAAACCTGATACGTGAAGGAATTGACCAGAGTAAAATTTTCCAGGTCGGTGATGTGATGTATGATGCGACACTTCTCTTCTCTGCACTCGCGGCATCAAAAAGCCATGTGCTCAAGGATTGCACACTCGAACCTCAGTCATACTTCCTGGCCACCATCCATCGCCCTCAGAATACAGATACTCCAGGGTCACTCAGGCTTATCTGTACACTCCTTGAGTCAATAGCTAAAGAAGTAAGTGTTGTGTGGCCAGTACATCCACGCGCGAAGAAGCAAATGATGAAATTCGGAATCAGGATGGATCGCGTGCGATGCATCGATCCTGTAGGGTACCTGGATATGATTGAGCTTGAGCGCAATGCCTCACTCATACTGACCGACTCCGGTGGTGTGCAGAAGGAAGCCTATTTCCATCGAGTGCCATGCGTGACACTGCGTCCTGAAACGGAATGGGTGGAACTCGTAGAGCAAGGTTGGAATATTGTACTCCCACCTTCGGCTGACATTCAATTCATGGCTGAATCTATTTTGCAGCGGGCATATATAAAGGGTAATGAAGTACAGCTCTATGGTTCTGGAAAGGCAGCAGAAAGAATAGCTGAGTTGTTGACGATGAAGTATGGCGACTGATGATACTGAGTTATGAATTGGTTCATCAATAGCTCTGGTAATTTGGTTATTGTCATCCCGAACGGAGCGATGGCGAAGTTGAGGGATGACTGATGGGACAGACTCAATCATTTCGAGCGAGTGAAAGAGCCTGCCCTGAGCTTGCCGAAGGGAGTCGAGAAATCTATTTATGCATAGTCTCAGCGCTTGTAGAAGATGGTTATGAGAATCGCTCATGGAAGAAAGAATAGTAATTGAAAAGTAGCTGTCAATGGGTTCCTTGAAGGAATGTCAATCATGTAGTATTTTTTTCTTGAGTATTTGTTTTCTTTTCCTTTCATCCTGTGCAGATCGCAAACTTTCCTCTTCTGCAATGGTCATTCCAAAAAACTTCGACTGGCAGGGACACAGGGGCTGCCGGGGATTGATGCCTGAGAATACAGTCATTGCATTTCTGGAAGCATTGAAGTATCCTGTCACAACCCTGGAAATGGATGTCGTCATCTCAAAAGAAGGTGAGATCATCGTGTCGCATGATCCATGGATGGATCACGAGATCTGTATGGGACCAGGTGGTGAAGAGATCACAGCGGCTAACGAACGACAGCATAATATCTTTACACTTACCCTTGCAGAAATTCGAAAGTATGATTGTGGTAAAAAAGGCAATCCCAAATTTCCACGGCAACAAAAGATACCCACGACAAAACCCACGCTCTCCATTGTGGTCAATGCCGTAAAAGAATATTGCCGGAACTCTGGCAGACTGTTGCCCGGATTTAATATCGAGATCAAAAGCCACGAAGCTGGTTACGGGAGCTTCGTCCCCTATCCGAAGGAATTTGTCGCACGGGTTTTACATGAAATTATCTCATTAGAGATTGAGCCCCAAACCACGCTTCAATCATTTGATCTGCAAGTCTTGCGGGAACTCCATACTCAGATGGCATTTGGCAGCAGAATCTCATACCTTGTGGAAAGCGGGCGGAGTATAGAAGAGGCTATTGCGAAATTGGGTTTTACACCGCAGATCTATTCTCCACACCATAGGCTTGTTTCAAAGAAAACCATCACATATGCGCAAGCACACAATATCAGTGTGATTCCATGGACCGTCAATGACACAAAAGATTTTCGTAAGCTCATCCGGCTTGGTGTGGATGGGATCATTACAGATTATCCTGATTTGATAGAAACTCTGAATCAAAAGTGACCGTCAAAAAGAATAGAACACAGATTACACAGATGCGACAAATCTGCACGGGCAAGAATCATTCTAAATCAATATAAAAGATACATTCGCGTAAATCCCTTAAATCCGTGGTATTCGTGTTCTATTCTTTCTCGCCTTCTCACTCTCTCACATTCTCACTTTCTGATTAACGCATATAACCAGGTGTCCTTCGGTATGCCATTCTTTACAAAGGCAGCATGTATCGTGCCCTCCAGGAAAAAGTGATTTTTCTCCAACACACGCGCACTGCCGTGATTGCCAATGAACACATTTGCTTCAATCCTGATCAATTCTGTCGATGTAAACAGAGAGGAGACAAATGCTCCGACAACCTGTGTCATGATACCTGTGCCCCGATGCTCGCGGGAAAGCCAGTAACCGATCTCAGATTTATGAGACTGCACTCCATAATTATAGAGTACGCCAATTCCTCCGATCAGTTTTCCCCTGAGCCTGATCACCCAATCTTTCTGTCTTCCTTCTTTCTCCTCGAAAGCTGTGACATGCGTCAGATAACTTTCGGCATGCTCCAGTGTATAAGGGTATGGCACCGTCAAGGTGTTTTCATACAGTACCGGGTCATTGATGTGATAGACGAGATCCTGCAGATCTGAAGGCCCAAGCGCTGATAGCTCAATATCTTTCGAAACAGGTATCGCAGTCATCTGTATTGAAACAAAAAGTCAACCCTGGATTTCAGTCCTCATATATTTTGACAACACGTTCACCGGGCTTCACATATCCCCGATACATGCCTTCTGTATTGAATTCCATGGCAATGTTCCCAAACGTATCGATGGCGATGAGTCCGCCCGAACCTCCTTTTGACAACAGGCGATCATGAATGATATTCCGTGCAGCCGCTTGCAGTGTCATTCCACCATACATCATCGCAGCCGAGACATCATGTGCCACAGCATACCGGATGAAAAATTCTCCATGTCCTGTACACGAGACAGCACACGTTGCATTGTCTGCATAGTTGCCCGCACCAATCACCGGAGTATCGCCGATACGCCCATAGTGTTTGTTTGTCATTCCTCCCGTTGAAGTTCCTGCGGCGAGATTGCCGTGCCGGTCAAGCGCGACAGCACCCACAGTACCGTGTTTTTCCTGTTCACTGAGCGCTGCGTTCTGTCTTTCTTTTTCCAGTGCCGTCTGCAGAGATTGCCATCTGCGTTCAGTGAAGAAGTATTGGGGATCCACCAGCTCTATTCCTTGTGTTGCAGCGAATTCTTCTGCACCTCTGCCGGAAAGCAAGACATGTTCGGTTTTCTCCATCACTGCGCGTGCAGCCAGGATGGGATTTTTTATCGTACGGACACCTGCTACAGCGCCGGCTTGTTGTGTTTTGCCATCCATGATTGCAGCATCCATTTCGTTCTTTCCATCATGTGTGAAGACAGATCCCCTACCAGCATTGAACAAGGGAGAATCTTCCATGATCAGGATCGTGCGTTGCACGGCATCCAGGCTTGTTCCGCCGCTGCGCAATACTTCCTCTCCGACATCCAGCGCGGCATTGAGTGCAGCCAGATATTCCGCTTCCATTTCGGGTGTCATACCCGTCCGGGTGATGGTTCCTGCGCCGCCATGGATGACCAGGGCATATACCGCTTTTGTTTGCATCGCTTTATCTGATTTTGGAGAATATACACAGGACAGTGCAACAAGTGCTGATACGCTAAACATAAAAGATTTCATTTCTTTTCTTTTTGAAATAGTCTCAATGTTTGAATTCAAATCACAGATACTCAATGATTGCCTTTCGTAATTCCTGCAGCGAGCTGCGTGATTGTCGTGACATCGACCATGGTGTCAGAAAGCCACGTACGTCGATATCATGGAAGTGTCGTAAGGTCACTGATCCGAGCATCAGCCATGTGAGTAAAATGAGCAGCCCCGGGAGACCTCCAAACACATATCCCAGAATGAGACAAAGCGTGAACCATACTCCAAACAAGTAACACCCCATCGCCCATTTCACAGGTCCGTAAAAAGAGAGATTGTGAATCCGGGCATTTAAAAAGCGGTGAACCAGCCAGGCGGGCAAGGCAAAAATGCATTTTCCTAAAATCAGGAACAGCGCACCGGGCAAAAGCAAAGCCCGACCGGCCAAAGACAAAGTATTGCTGTACATGAAATAGCGATCGGTGAGGCGATGCTGTCGCAAGGTAGTTTCATAGGTTGTGATTTTTTGCGAAAGCATTCCTTCCTCTTCATCCGAGAGTGCATTGATGCATTCTTCAAGCCGGATTTCCTCTGCGGGAAATTCATCAGATGAAGAGATTACCGGGAATGTCGCCATCCGCTCACTGTTGAAGAGGAGCTGCTGAAGGGTATCAAACACCGGTTCACGCTCAGGCTGTTCGATATGCACCATCAATGCGCGTAAGGCGGTTCTTATTTGTTCAGTGATCTTGGCAATGGCTGTGCGTTCATCTCCCGGTTCCTTTGGAGGAATCACGGGGATGAGATTACCGCATTTGATGGTCACGAGGCTGCGAAATTTTGTGGGATCACTGAAAGTGATACCGACAGGGAGAATGTTCAGAGTTGGAATATGTTCGAGAGCACCGAGGGCGAGTCTCGCAGCACCTTTTTGCAAAGGGCGTAGTCGCTTCTCCAGTACAGTCCAGGACTCAGGGAAGATCAGGATAGCTTTGTTTTCGCTCAAGGCCTGGTAACAAAATGCAAAGGTGTCGGGATTGTTCCGAAGTTTGTCAAAGCCATCCTGTACACGAAAGATGGGAACCTGATGTGTCTGCCGGAGAAACCAACTGAAGAAGCGTTTCTTAAAAAAATCTCCGCGTGTGAGAAAGTACAGAGGCCGTGGTAACAGGACAGCAAGCAGACATGGCTCAAAGAAAGCGCTGGGATGATTACAGACAAGCAGCAACGGTCCCTGTTTCGGCACTCCTTCCACGTTGAGGAGGAATATCTTGCGGAAGTAGAGCAGGCAGGCAAGTCGTGCCATAGGCCGAAGTACTTGATAAATCACGCTATTTTCCGATCTGATTGTGCAACCGAAAGTAAATAAATACCTCGTGGTAGTGGCTGGGCCTACTGGTGTTGGAAAAACACAGGTCACACTTGATCTTGCATCACGCTTCGGATCTGTCATCGTTTCAGCAGACAGCAGGCAGATTTATCGTGAGATGGCGATCGGTACTGCAAGGCCGACTCCTGTGCAACGCGATCAGGTGCCGCACTACCTTATCGACTACGTTTCCCTGAGCGAAGAGTATAGTGCCGGCAGATATGCACGAGAGTGTACCCAACTCCTTGAGCAGTTGTTTATGCATCATGACATCGTCTTCCTCGCCGGTGGGTCGGGATTATATATCCGTGCGGTGATTGAGGGTTTTGATGAGATGCCTGCTGTCCCCGGGGAGATCAGGGAAAAATGGACACGGAGTTTTGAGGAAAGGGGGTTGGCATTTCTTCAACAAGAATTGTCTCTCCGTGATCCAGGATATACTACCAAAGTCGATCTGCAGAATCCGCGACGGCTGATCAGAGCTTTATCGGTCATGGATGCAAGTGGAACAAGTTTCTCTGCGCTGCGCAAAAAGCATCCGGTCGAACACCCGTTTGAGATCCTTAAAATCTTCTGCAATCTGCCAAGGAAGGAATTATATACCCGTATTCATCAACGGGTAGATGAAATGATCGTACAAGGACTTGTCGAGGAAGTGACATCATTGCTTCCATATCGACATACGCAGGCAATGCAGTCAGTCGGTTATCGCGAGATCATTGCATATCTCGATGGCGCAAGTACGCTTGAGGAAGCAATTGCGAAAATCAAACAACATACTTGCAATTATGCGAAGCGGCAGCTCACATGGTTTCGTCATCAGGGTGATTGGACAGAATTTAATCCTCCGGATGTCGAGGTGATCGATAGATTTATCAGGAGGAAATTGGAAAAATGATTAATGATTGATTAAGGAATGATTGATTGGGAATTGCAAAGTGGACGATTGCTTTGCATTGGTTGGAAGGGCTTGTCGAAGGCAGACCCAGACCTCAAGGAGTTGAATAGAATTATCACTAACGCGATCCAACAAGGATGATAGAGTTGTACGTTGGTTACATAAAAAAGGCCGGCATTGTGCCAGCCTTTTCGCAGCCCGTAGGGGAATCGAACCCCTCTTGCAAGAATGAAAATCTTGAGTCCTAACCGATAGACGAACGGGCCTTTACCCTGCTCTTGTAGTGTGTGCTTTCAAAAAACGAGGCGCAAATATAGAAAAACTAAAACTCGACCGTCGTTACAGAGCATTCTACAGGCATCGGACTGAGAACCGGGGACTGCCAGACTGCGGGCTGTCGACTGAGAACTGCCTTCGCCTTCTTTCATACCTTTGCCTCCTCAAAAATTCCAACTAATCTAATAAATACGTTCCATCATGGCTAAAAAAATCGCAATCAATGGCTTAGGCCGTATCGGCAGACTTACCCTCCGACATCTGCTCAAACATAACGATATCGAAGTCGTAGCCGTCAATGACCTCACTGACAATCCCCAACTCGCACATCTCTTCAAATTTGACTCCAGCCAGGGCATCTTCCCCGGTGAAGTCAGTGCCGACTCATCTTCTATCACCATCAATGGAAAGAAAATCACCGGGCTGGCTGAGCCTGATCCGACAAAGCTTCCATGGAAGGATCTCGGTGTGGATCTCGTCCTGGAATGTACCGGTCGCTTCGTAAAAAAATCCGATGCCGAAAAACATATTTCCGCCGGTGCTAAGAAGGTCATCCTCTCTGCACCTGCTAAAGGAAAAGATGTGCAGACCATCGTCATCGGTGTGAACCATGATAAAATAGACCCGAAGGAGACGGTGTACTCCAACGCTTCCTGTACGACTAACTGCTTTGCACCGCTCGTCAAGGTGATCGATGAAAACTGGGGCATTTTAAAGGGTACAATGTGTACGATCCATGCGTATACAGCAGATCAGAATCTGCAGGATGCTCCTCATAAAGGTGACTGGCGCAGGGCACGTGCTGCCGCTGTAAACATTGTTCCGACTTCGACCGGTGCTGCAAAAGCAGTCGATGAAGTCTATCCGGGGGTAGGAAGTAAATTCTTTGCAACAGCGATGCGCGTACCCGTCGTATCTGGATCACTCGTAGAGTGCAATTGCATCGTGAGTAAAGCGACTGATAAGGCTTCTATCAATGCAGTGTTCAAGAAAGCAGCTGATACTTATCTGAAAGACATTCTCGAATATTCAGAAGATGAACTCGTGTCTACGGATATTATAGGCAATACTCACTCATCGATCTTTGATTCAAAACTCACAGATGCAATGGGCGACTTTGTCAAGGTGATCTCATGGTATGACAATGAGGCTGGGTATTCTGCGAGACTGGCACAGTTGTGTAGTATGATTGCCCAGACGATTTAATCAGAAGGTGAGAATGTGAGAGAGTGAGAAAGTGAGATCCCCCCACACATGGAACATTAACCAAGGGGCGTGACCCTTTTGTCCACTCCGCTTTTATGTTCTTGCCCTGAAGGGGCAACATATGCATAGCAACGGGCAACGCCCGTTGCACAAGGTGACAGCGATTTAAGCCCTGAAGGGGTGAAAGAGAATGTGTATTTGGACAAATAATAAGTCACAATGAAAGCATTTGATTTTAAAGGAAAGAAAGTGCTCGTGAGAGTAGACTTCAATGTCCCGCTCTCGAAGACCTATGAGATCACGGACGACACGCGTATCCGGATGTCATTGCCGACAATCATGCTCATCCTGAAGGGTGGTGGCGCTGTGATATTGATGTCGCATCTCGGACGTCCGTTAAAGGAAAAATTATTGCCTGATGGAACACCGGACAAAGAGCAGTTTACCCTGCGACATGTCGTTGCGCATCTGGAGAAACTGACAGGACATCTTGTTCACTTTGCTAAAGATTGCGTGGGGCCTGTTGCAGAAGATGCTGCTGCACGATTGCTGATGGGTGAAATTCTGCTTCTTGAGAATACACGCTTTCATGCCGGAGAAGAAAAAGGTGATACCAAACTCGCAGAGCAAATGGCGAAGCTCGGTGATATCTACATTAATGATGCTTTCGGTTCTGCACACAGGGCTCATGCATCCACAGCAATCATTGCAAAATATTTTCCTGAGGATAAGCGTGGCTTCGGATTGCTTATGGAACAAGAAGTGAAGAATGGCTTACATATCCTGCATCATGCCGAAAAACCAGTGATGGCTGTGCTTGGTGGTGCAAAAGTTTCGGATAAAATTGCCTTGATACAAAATCTCATGGCACGTACTGATACCATTGCAATTGGCGGAGCGATGGCTTTTACCTTTCTCAAAGCACAAGGAGGGACGATTGGCAATTCACTCGTCGAAGATGATAAACTTGAGCTTGCCCGTGAGATCATAAAACAGGCGGAAGAGACGAATACAAAGCTACTTCTTCCCACAGATGCGATAGTTGCCAATGCATTCAGTGCAGATGCCGACCACAAAGTCAGCCCGGCTGATCACATTGACGCCGGATGGATGGGTCTTGATATCGGTCCTGAAACAGCACGTATGTTTTCTGATGCGATTGCGCAACACAAAACTCTTGTGTGGAACGGACCCATGGGCGTTTTTGAAATGGCACCTTATGCGAATGGAACATTAGCGATTGCGCGTGCGATTGCGACACAGACACGGGCTGGAGCTTATTCGCTTGTAGGAGGAGGTGATTCGGTAGCGGCGGTCATGCAGAGTGGGGTCGCAGACGATATCAGTTTTATCTCTACAGGAGGAGGTGCATTGTTGGAGTTATTGGAAGGCAAGGAGTTACCGGGGGTTGCGGCTATAGAGCATGGTGCAAAGGGCAGAAGGTGAGAAAGTGAGCCTTTGACCCCTTCGACAAGCCTGACGCCGTCAGGCAAGCTCAGGGTAAACGGAAGTTCAGGCCAGGGTCGTGAGAACGTGAGAGGAAAGCGTAAACGCAAGAGCAAGTTCAAATAAAAAACTATTTACTTGACTTCTTCCCCCGAAGCTTTATGAGCGACTTTCAGCGGGATTTATTTTCACTCCTGTAAAACGGATTGAGATGGCAACCTCATCCCACCACACGTCGTTTTATGTGCTATAACTTATAATAGTTGAGTGACTGGAGGGGTGGGATTTATTCCCGCCCCGACTAACCGGTGTTCCTATTTTCCCGATTTTCCCGATTTTCCCATTTTACCGGCTTCACCCATTCTTAGTTTACTCTTTCAAGCAATAGAATAAGCGTCAGTACCGCCGTCGCCTGTGCGATCGTATCGCGGATCACATTGCCCCAATCCACGGGTTCCTTTTCCACTAGCGCTTTTTCTGTTTTTGCTGCAATGCTACCGACGTTGATGGTAGCGCCAGGAGTGACTTTGGGATACGCATAGACAAATCCAAATGTTTTTGTTTTTTCCAAACGGCCATTTGCATGGCGTACGGAAATCAGGCGTCGTCGTCCGCTCTCGGAGATCCCTGCAGCATACTTGTCGACATAGTACATCGCATTTTTATTCTGTACATATCCGACGTTGATCTTATTTCCAGACTCGATAAATTCTTCATTCAGGACATCACGGAAATTTACTGCACCGGAGATGGTGACGAGTTCCTGACGTTTGGGAATGTAAAGCGTGTCGTTTTGACGCAGGATGATATCCGACTGAGAACTCGGTTTGGTGAGGCTTTCCTGCAAGTTGATCACTACGACACCGATACTATCCTTTGCCCGGTATAAACTTGCACCGTCAGGAAAGGCTTCTTCTGTCAGTCCTCCGGCACGGCTGATAAAGCTCGATATCCGTTCGTTGTTGTTGATGATTGAGTATACTCCGGGAAACTTGACTTCGCCGGCGACATATACCGTCCGTTCAAGTTCAAATTCAGGAACCTCTCTCACGATGATGTGATCAAATGGCATCAAGACAAAAGTGCTGCCTGCATCAATTGTATTCAGATCACGGGCTACCTGTGCTGTATACGTCGTGGTACGTGTCGGTTCATTCTCTATAATGATTGTACGCGAGATATCCACACGGTTCGTTGCCGCACTAAATGTAAATCCACCTGCCAGTCGTAGAACACGCTCTATGGTCAATCCAGGAGAGTAGGCAAATAATCCCGGATTACGTACTGCACCTGACACACGTACAGTAAAATCATCCTCCAGACTGCGTTTATCAAACACATAAATACTATCCATCTGTTGCAATGGAAGATTATCAGGTGAGGAAGCATCCAACGCGACCTGGACCGCATTGAAGGGCAGGTACTCTGTCTTTTTCGGGTCTTCCGGTTTCCGCCTTACAATGTATCCGAACTCTGCAGCCGAGGGAAGCAACCCTCCGGCGACGAGCAGGACATCCTGCAATTTCATCTCTTCTCCCGGTTCAAAACGAAATCTCCCCGGATTGCGGACAGAACCGTCAATTGCAATAAATGTCTTATCTGCATATGATTTCTGACTTGGGATCTCTACGATATCCCTTGATAACAAAAGGATATTTTCACCGGAGCCGCGATTGCGCAATGCCTCACCGGGTACAAATCTGATATAGGAATACGTGCCATTCTGATTGTATCTCAGAATGTATCCAAAATCCCTTCTTGCTTCATTTAATAGCGTACTTCTGTCCAGAAGATCAGCCACGCGCATTCCTTCTGTGTATTCAAACTTACCTGTTTTAATCACGGCGCCCTTTATCTCTACATACTGTGTCACCTCTTCCTCCAGGCTACTAACGACGATCTCGTCTCCGTGATACAGGATATAATCACCCTTTGCGGCGGAAAGGTCGCGCAGATTGACACTCGCTACGATCCGCTCATCACCTGTGTACCGTGTGATCTGAACATCCTTCAGGTATGCATCTGCATTCGCACCACCGGCGAATTCGATCAATTTCAATAGATTCTCACCATCGGCAAGCTCATATTTGTATGGACGTCTGATGGATCCCCGAATACTCACGATCCGTTCGGCAACCGGGATGTGCACATAATCATTGTCCTGCAGGTAGAAGGACTCCGCAATACGCGGATCGTTCATGAACTTGTATAAATCGAAAATACGTTCAGAGACGCCGCTGATGAGTTTAATATTTCGGACTGATCCGATCTCAGAAGGACCACCTGCCGCAGCGAGTGCATTGAAGAGTGTATTTACTGCGGGCAGTGTAATGCCACCTGTCGTCTCTACTTCTCCAAAGAAGTTCACTGTAATATTTCTTGTGGTTTGAATTGCAACGCTAAACTGATCATCATTATAGGTATAAAATCGATGCAAACGCTCCCGTAAAAGTCTTTTGGCTTCGCCCAGTGTCAAGCCTTTCAATGCAATTCTTGGTAACCCTGATTTCACTTCGATATAGCCAAGGTTATCAATCGTATACGTGGATTGCAACTGCGCCGGTCCATAGATCTGAATCAGCAGGACATCGCCGCTGCCGAGAATGTAAGAATCTGAAGGCTTGATATCATCTGCTTGTCTGAATACTTTCAGATCGCGGTCTTTGAATAAATGATGGCCATAAATCACCTGAGGCACCCGTTTTTCGATGATGGTATCTTCAGGAATGCGGACCGTATCGCGCACCAACACTGGTTCTTGTTTCGCAGCAGGAACAGCAGATGGAGGTTTTGCAGTTTGAGGAGATTTTTCGCGCTCCAACTCCTCGACAGTTTGGATGAGCACCTGTTGAAATTCGCCTAAGCGCTTAGGATCCAGATTATCCACATCCCAGCCTTTTTTGGTCAATCGATCCCTGAGTTCTTCTTCCGTAATTCCCTTTTCTGCAAGACGGGTGCGTGCATCTTCCTCTGTAATGGGAGGACTTGTCACCTGAGATCCCAGGTCCCAAGGACAGACCAGGAGCATTACCAATAGGCAAACCCCTTTGAATATCAGCTTCAAAGACATAATTAGAATTCTCTATGCAATTGGCATACCAATTCCCTGCCCGAGCAGGATTTTAAAGTACTCGTAGGTGATCCTCATGCCTTCCGCACGGGCGACTTTAGGCTCCCAACCCAGTAACTTCCGGGCGAGTGTAATATCCGGTTGCCGTTTCAGAGGATCATTTTCGGGTAGAGGAAGATAGGTAATGCCGATGCTGCCGCCCGCAGCACGCACAATTTCATGCGCAAAATCGAGAATCGTAATTTCCTCAGGATTACCAAGATTTACCGGGAGGTGATAATCGGAGAAGAGGAGACGATAGATGCCGTCGATCAGATCCTCCACATAGCAGAATGAACGCGTCTGGCTGCCATCTCCATACACTGTGAGATCCTCCCCGCGAATCGCCTGTGCCATGAAATTCGGGATAACCCGGCCATCATTGAGACGCATGCGGGGCCCATAGGTGTTGAAAATGCGCGCAATCCGAGTATCCACTTTGTGGAAGTTGTGGTAGGCCATCGTCATCGCTTCCATAAAGCGTTTCGCTTCATCGTAGACACCGCGGGGACCGATCGGGTTTACATTGCCGAAATAATCTTCACGCTGAGGGTGGATCTCCGGATCTCCATAGACCTCTGAAGTGGAGGCAATCAGGATTCTGGCACCTTTATCCTTCGCAAGACCCAGACAGTTATGTGTTCCGAGTGAGCCGACCTTTAACGTCTGTATAGGCATTTTCAGATAGTCGACAGGGCTGGCAGGAGAAGCAAAATGCAGGATATAATCCAATCTGCCGGAGACATGGACGAACTTAGTCACATCATGATGATGGTATTCGAAATTGGCGCGGGGAAAGAGATGAGCGATGTTCTCCAATCTGCCGGTCAGCAAATTGTCCATCGCAATCACGTAAAATTCTTCCTTGATAAACCGGTCGCAGAGATGTGAACCGAGAAATCCGGCGGCACCGGTGATCAACACTTTTTGCATGGGGTAAAGATAGAGCATAGAGGAATGCCGGATTTCGGATCTCGCCCGCCCAGATGAATTTCCGTTCGGACGGGGATTTCGGAATAACATCCTTGTCCTAAATCCGACATACGCATTCCGAAATAAACCAGGGCTGGATGCGAGAGTTACCTTTGACCATATGAAATCCTGGCTTGTATACATCGTTGTTCTGTGCATGACCAATGGTTTATCGGCCCAGGAGAATGGACCTGCTTTGCGCTCACATCTGAGCTTTGAATATGGAGGGCAGGTACCAATGGCGGACATGGCTGATCGATTTGGGTCCAACTTTAATCTGGGATCACAATTAGAAATCCTACATACACGGAATCATCTATTAGCAGGTGTAAAAGGCTACTACTTTTTTGGGAATGTGTTGAAGGAAGACGTCATCAGTTCTCTACGCTCACCCAATGGCGAGATCATTGGCAATGATGGTGCTCCTGCAGTGATAGGTCTCCGGGAGCGCGGCTTTTTTATTGGTACATATCTGGGAAAGCTTTTTGTATTGAGTGAAAAGAATCTGCACTCCGGAATCAAAGTACAGGCTGGCCTGGGTCTTCTTCAACATCATGTGCGCATCCAGGATGACACGCGCACAGTGGTTCAATTATCGGGTGACTATCGCAAAGGCTATGACAGGTTGTCGAATGGATTGGCCGGATATTTGTTTCTCGGGTATCAGCATCTCGATCCGGGTAAGCGTATCAATTTTGTCGCAGGATTTGATTGCACGCTTGCCAGAACGCAAAGCAGACGTGATTTTGATTTTGGCCTGATGAGAAAGGATGATACAAAGCGCACTGATATCCTCACAGGTATTCGGGTGGGTTGGATATTACCGATCACGACCGGGATTGCGCCGGAGAAGATTTATTATTGAATGAGAGAATAGGGGAAACAGAGGAAGTAGAAGAAACAGAGGAAATAGAGGAAACAGAGGAAATAGAGGAAATAGGGGAAATAGAGGAAATAGAGGAAACAGAGGAAGTAGAAGAAACAGAGGAAACAGAGGAAGTAGAAGAAACAGAGGAAACAGAGGAAGTAGAAGAAACAGAGGAAACAGAGGAAGTAGAAGAAACAGAGGAAACAGAGGAAGTAGAAGAAACAGAGGAAATAGAGGAAATAGAGGGAATGAGAATATTATACAGCCTGCTCATCCGCTTATATGAACTATCAATTCTGATAGCATCGCCGTTTTCAGACAAAGCTCATCAATGGATTTCAGGGAGACGGAATCTGTTTGAGAAGCTTGCGTCCGGCATCTCAAAAAAACAAAAATGGATCTGGTTTCATGCCGCTTCACTCGGAGAGTTTGAGCAAGGGCGTCCATTGATAGAACTCATCCACAGTAAACATCCCGGGTATGGAATCCTTCTGACATTCTTTTCACCATCAGGATATCTTGTCCGTAAAGGTTACCCGGGAGCAGATATGGTCTCCTACATGCCGCTGGATTCTGCAGGTAATGCGAAGAGATTTATAGAAATCGTACAACCTGTACTGGCTGTTTTTATTAAATATGACATCTGGTATCATCATCTTGCAGCGCTTGACCGTGCAGGAATTCCTGTTTTTTTAGTCTCTGCCCATCTCAGGAAAGAACAGATTTATTTTACACCAGCGGGTAGATTTATTGGTGATCAACTTCGTAACGTCAGTCACATTTTTACCCAATCTGAGTCCTGTGCGGCGATGCTAAGACAAAAAGGTTTTACGCATGTCTCACATGCGGGAGATACCCGTGTTGATCGGGTCCTTGCAATTGCCGCTGCACCAAAAGACTTCTCCTGGCTGAAGCAGTATATGACCGGTGCACATATTCTCGTCGCCGGAAGCACATGGCCGGAAGATGAAGTACGACTCATTCCGGCAATTCATAAAACAGAAACTTCGCTCATCATTGCTCCACATGAAGTGAATGAAAAACGTATCAATGATCTGGAGAGTCAATTACCCGGCGCAAAAAGATTGTCGAGGTTGAAGGAGAAAGCTGAACCAACCAATGTCGTGATCGTAGATACGATGGGTGATCTTGCACATCTTTATGCTCTTGGCCATTTCGCCTACGTCGGCGGTGGTTTTGGAAAGGGAATTCACAATATCCTCGAACCCTCTGCGTATGGTATTCCTGTGATCATCGGTCCCCGATATCAGAAGTTTGAAGAAGCGGAAGCATTGTTGCACATTGGCGCTGTGAGGTCGATTACCACAGAAGAACAATTGGCCGCCGTTATCCGGGATTTTACACCTCCAACAAGTCGTGATAAAATCCGTACAGAGATTGCAGCGTATCTGGAATCACAGCGAGGTGCGACGGAAAGAGTGTATACCTATTTGGTAAACGGGAATTTCATTGACCCAAACCGGACCGACAAATAGGTCGGCTTTCTTTTTCCTTCGCTTCACCCTTCGCCTACGCCTTTCTTCAATTACTTTAGCACCCCGATGAAATCCCTTTCCGAATTCTTTGACCGAACTAAGGACTACCATATCCTGGTTGGAGGTGATCTCATGTTGGACCGCTATATGTGGGGCCGCGTAGATAGGATCTCCCCTGAAGCGCCAGTACCGGTATTGCAACTGCAATCTTCGGAAAACAGGCTTGGAGGCGCTGCGAATGTGGCACTGAACATCAGTCGCCTCGGTGCGCGTGTGAGTATCATGGGTACATTTGGGAATGATCCTGCCGGTGAAGCAATGCTCGGTATGCTTCGATCAGAAGGCATCAATTCCTCATTGGTCACAGGGTTCAATGATGCACAGACGACAGTAAAGACTCGCGTCCTCGGGGGACATCAACATCTGCTGCGGATTGATGAAGAAAGGCATAGGGAGTCTTCCAGGGAAGAGGCTGTCATCCTGCGTGAGAAACTCGACCTGTTTCAGGGAACGGATGCTCCGGATGCGATCATTTTACAGGACTACAACAAGGGATTTCTCTCCTCACCGATGATCAGAATGCTGCTCTACTTTGCGCACTTGTACTCAATCCCCATGTGTGTAGACCCCAAGAAAGAAAATTTCTTCGAATATAATGGTGCGACGATCTTCAAGCCCAACCTTCGGGAATTGCGCGCGAAGATTCCCTTTCCGGTGGAGATTCAGAAAGAATCGCTTCTTGCTGCGACGCACTATTTGGGGGAGAATCTCAAATGCGAAATTTCTGCGATCACCTTATCTGAACACGGGATCTTTCTGGCACGACAGGGAGAATACGGACTTTTTCCTACGAAAGCACGCACAGTAGTAGATGTCTGCGGAGCCGGTGACGCGGTGATATCAGTATTGACATTGGCCCATCTGATGGGGGCGTCACTCGCCCAGATGGCTACAATCGCGAATGCTGCAGGAGGAGTAGTATGTGAAGAAGTGGGCGTGTGCCCGGTAAATGTGGAGGCGATGAAAGAAGAATTGGGTGAAATCGGCTAAGCCGGTAAAGCAGGTAAAATCGGAAAAGAGGAAAAGCCATTGAGCATGGCCGAATCCCCCATTTTGATTGATTTGACGTTTCGCGATTTCTCCCGCTTCCTCGGTTTTCTGGGCTTCCTCAGCTTTTCCGTCCCGTTTTTCTATCTTGCACACCTCACCCGGGCAAACAAACAGCACTTTTGTCAAGTATGCGACCTCTGAGGAGGTTAAGTCAACAGAAGTGTATATTTTGCCTTAGTTTTAGCGGCTCAATTTTATAAAAACACAAAACATAGGAAATGAAGAAATGTCTACTTATGCTTTCCGGTATAGTCATGACTGCCGGAATGCTTTTTGCTCAGCCCCCTGCTAATGACAAATGTGAAGGGGCCGTTGCATTAACCATTTATAATTCCGAAGCCGAGGCGATACCCGTAGATGGGGATACGCGGAATACGACAGATGCAGCTCAGGATAGTATACCTGTGTGTTCACAAAACTTTTATCGTGATGATGTCTGGTACTGTGTTACCGGGCCAGCAGAAGTCAATGAGTCAGGGTATGTGGTGAAAGTATATTTCGCCGATCTCGCCACGGATATCGATAGTTTTGGGATTGCCGTGTACGCTTCTTGTGATGCCATAGGCACGATCTTTTGCGGTAATATTCCAGAGGATGATCAGGTTGTAGTATGTCTGGGTCCGGGTGAGAAGGTATATATCCGCGTTTGGTCAGCATTTGGTGGTGCTGGTGACTGGCAGGCAGGCTGGGGTACATTCCGCATCACTGCCTACAATGCCGAGTTCGTGGGATCCACAAACGTGACAGTACTCTGGGGTGATCAACCAGGAGAAGGAGACTTCGCCGATGGTTTCAATGCATGGACCACTGAAGGTATTGAGTGTAATGGTACAGGTCCCGAAAATGCCGTTTGGGAATGGACATCCTCAGGATTTCCGTTCTATATATTCGGTCCTTATGGAGGAATCAGCCCAATCAAGTCCCGTACCGTGTGTAACGGTTCCGTGATCTTTGATTCAGGATTCAAGCATTTTGGAGAGACGGGTGTAGGTGGATCCGGGCCATGTCCATGGGACTCTCATGAGGGTGCACTGATCTCACCAGTCATCGATCTCAGCGCGTTTACTGTCGCTGGTATATCTGTTCTGTTTAATCAATCCATGCAACGTTTTAGTGGCGGCCAGCACTTCCTTGACTACTCCACTGATGGGGGCCAGACATGGACAATCATTGAGATTAATGCAGACAAAGACTATCTCAGTACAAATCCGGAAACCGGCGAAGGATATTTTAATGAAGAGCTCCGCGTGCGTTTGCCAGGTGTATCAGGTGAAGCCAATCTTGCCAGGGGTCCGGACAATCTCCGTATTCGCTTCCGTTTTAGTGGTGCGGCCTATTGGTGGGTGATCGATGATGTGCGTATCATTGAAACCGAAGCAAACAATCTGCGCCTTGATCAGGCCTTTGTGACGTACCAGTTACCTATTCAGGGAGTTAGGAATCAGGGAATTCCCTGGATGCCTCAGGTCGACTTCATGAATGTCGGCGCCGTAACGCAGACCAATGTGACTCTCAACGCTCAAGTCTGGGACCCAATGGGAAATACCATTTATAATGAAAGCGTCAATTTCGGAGTACTCGAAGCAGACTCCGCTCTCGTCAATGAGAACTCGACAATCAATGTGCCATTTGATATTGCTGCTCTGGATACAGGCACCTATACAATCACATATACTCTTACTTCTGATTCGGCGAATCTTGCAAATGATTTCAATCCTCTGGACAATGTCATCACATATGAAGCATTTGTCGACGGCGATATCTTCTCTACAGAGCATGGCCCTAATGGACAAGTGGTCGGTGCCGCGGCAAATTGGAACGATGGTGTAGCTCACTCATTTATTTTTGGAAACTACTACCACACCCCCGTGGGGTCAGTAAGAGAGTTTCTTTCAGCTACATTCGGATTGGCTAATCTCGATGAACTTCAGGGAGTGCCTATCGATTTTGTCCTGTTTAAATGGAACTCTGGCTTGGAGGACGAGTTATGTCAGGCCACTGAACGTGAGATTATTGCATTTGCGACGTACATTCCTGAAGCAGGTGACGGGGGAACTGATGGTGACAGCATCCTCACATTAGAATTCGAGAGGTTAGTCGGTATGGGACCAATTATTCTTGAGGACAATACCTCCTATATTGTTGCTATTCTATGGAATTCTCCCGGTGACAATGGTGACCTCGTAGTACTCGTCAGCGATGTCGTCGACTATGGTCAGACTATTCAGCAACTTGGCACCTTCGGAACCCCTCATTTTGCCGGTATGCTTGCTGTTCCTAATGATGGTATGAATGATGGGGTGGATATCGGTACGACTACCTATAACAACGCCCCCAAAAGTGCAAGAAGCATAGTTCCTGTCGCAAGGATGAATACAGATCTTCTTATTGCAGTGAAAGATCCTCTTCCGGTTAATAATATTGTGAAACTCTATCCCAATCCGGCACAGGATGTCGTAACGCTTGATCTTGAGTTGGAGCGCTCATTTGATCGTGTGGATGTACAGATTGTCAGCCTTGATGGAAAGGTTCTTTCGGAAAGAACGCTTTACAATGTGGAAAAGGAAACAACGACGCTGGACGTTTCCAGGCTTCCAGGCGGCACCTATCTTGCTCATGTAGAGACAGAAGTTGGACGTCGTTATTTGGTTTTCGTAGTCCAGCGCTAGAACTGCCAATAAGGACCGCGCTCCGGTGATCTCGTTGTAAGGAGGGATATTACACGACATGAGAGCGTCTGACTTGTGAGGGCAACGAATGAAACAACAGGGTGACTTTCATCACGAAGTTTTATTCGTTGCCTTTATTTTTTATTCAAAGAGTTTAGAAACTATCTTGAAAAAATATCTGCTCGTACTTTCTGGCTTCCTCTTTTCAGGAGTGTTTGTCGCACAACCGGTAAATGATAACTGCATTGACGCTATTGTCATGGACTATGCTGGCACGGAAGCTGAGCTGGTTTTAGTGAGTGGTGACACGCGGGGAGGGACACCAGATTCCAGCGCGGGTTATGTGTGTTCTGGTACATGGTGGTATGACGACGTATGGTTTTCAGTGGTGATGCCTCCGGTGATACCCTCAAACGGGATCATCGTACGGGCTTATTTTGGAACAGAGAATGACGATGTTCCTGCCGTTGGGATGGGATTTTATGCATCCTGTGATTCCAGTGCAATTGCATTTTCCTGTTTTTCAACCGACACTCCTGATTTAGATAGTCTTTCCATACATCCGGAGTGCCTCGAGCCGAACACGACGTATGTCGTGCGTATCTGGTCTGGAGTCTCTGCAGATGGTAACTCCGGGACTTTTCGCATTGGTGCGTTTGCAAATCCTCACAGTGGAACGACCGATCACGTATTGTGGGAAGAAACCTTCAGTGATGGCTTAGAGGGATGGACGACGTTTGGGTTTTGTGGTGGAAATTCTGACTCCAGTATGAATGCGGTCTGGCACTACCTGCCGGATGGCCTCCTCGATGACGGGAGTTTTGCAAGCCCGGGAGTCGGAATCAACTCACCCACCGTCTGCAATGGAGCCATAGGTGTGGATTCTGACTACGATGATAATTTTGGAAATGCGTTGAGACCGGATGGTATGATTGATCCTGATGCGTATGGCACCGGACCATGTCCTGTTGGTGATGGATCACAGTATCTTCTCGTATCACCTTCAATCCCGCATGGTGCGTGGGGAGTAGAAGGCATCACTCTTACCTGGGTTCAATGCATCCGTCAGTTTCAAAGTCAATACTTTGTGAGTTATAGAACGCATTCTGATGGAAGCTGGGGTGGTTGGCATAACTTTCAGGTGAATCAGGAATTTCCGAATGATGATATTACCCGTACAGATGACAGAAGTCGCGTCTTCTTTGGGGGCGCAGAGGAAGGAGATTCATTGCAAATTCGGTTTGTCTATAATGCCAACTACTACTTTTGGGGTATAGATGATATTCGGTTGGTTGAAACAGAGTGCATAAATATGCGCTCGATGTCAAACTGGTATGCGATTGCGCCGGCTGTCAATACTCCCGTGGAGCAGGTAGTTCCCTGGTGGCCGCTGAATGATGTCTACAATGCAGGTGCCTGCACGCAGACGAACGTGAATCTAAACTTCAGGCTTGTCAATTCAGATGGTCAGGTGATCTACAACCAGAATCTCGATTATGGAAGCCTTCCTGCTGACGAACTTGTGGAGAACATGAATTTCTCAGTACCTGTGATAGTGCCAAATGGTAAGTTCGATACATATACAGGTACATATACAGTCACATCAGACGACGCCACAGAAGAGAGCGATTATGACTTTGGTGACAACATGAATGCTATAGCATATCGTACTACCGAGGATCTTTTTGCATTGGAAACAGGAGCGACAAGGGCTATCGCCGTGAACGATGCGCTCTACGATGCACAAGCTCCTTTATCTTATGCTTATGGCAACTACTTCTATTTCCCCAAAGGTGATGGAGAAAAATTAGTATCGGTGACCTGGGGTGTTTCAAATCCATCTGATGTAGCCGGTATACCCCTCAACCTGATCCTCTATAAATGGAGCGATGCAAATCATAATGAGATCGCAGAGTCATCCGAGCGGGAGATAGTAGGATTTGCAACGCATACATTCGATGGCACAGAACCGGATGATATGATCCTGGAAACAGCACTTGAGACCTTCTTTGGTGCCGATGTTCTATTTGAAGACAATGCAGCATACCTGATGATGATAGAGTACTATGCCACTGACCGGACATTGTTCTTCCTTCTCTCCAGCGAGCAATATAATTACGGTGCGGTCATGTTGAGTGCCTTACAAGCCGGAACGCCTACCTATGCTTCTGTACTTGGATTCTCTCCTGATGGGAATTTGCAGGATATTGATTATGAAGTTACAGAACGCGGGGATCCGAATCGCGTGTATTTCGGTTGGAATATTGTGCCATTGGTGAGGTTGAATATTGATTTCGGAGACGGTGTGGAAGATGTGCTCCCTGAGGAGAATATTGTCGGTCTTTATCCAAATCCTGCTTTTGAGAAAGTGAATTTTGATCTTGAGTTCACGCAGAAAATGGAGCGAGTACAAATTATCATGTCAGATGTCTTCGGAAGATCCGTGTGGATAGAACATTATCGCGATATCGAAAAAGCCTCCTTAGAATTTAATGTAGCAAAGCTGCCTCCCGGCGCGTATACAGTACAGGTGAGTACGGAGAGGGGTAGCAGAGCAATTCCACTTATGGTTCAGCATTAGGCTAATTGCCGTCGGGTGAACCGACGGAAATGAATGTATTTTTGAGCCATCTCATGAAGCATTTGGCATTTCTGGAGCATTTTGGGAAATACCTCCTGTGGCTGCGCCAGGTATTCTCCCGGCCGGAAAACTTCCGGATGTATTGGCGTGAGACTATGCGTCAGATGAATGATATCGGTATCGGATCGCTCATCATTGTGTTCCTCATCTCAGTCTTCATCGGTGCTGTGATGGCAGTGCAGATCTCCTATCAACTCGGCGGGCAGCTCATCCCGAGATATTATATCGGTTATCTCGTGCGGGACATCACGATCATTGAGATGGCTCCGACAATTACATGCCTGGTTCTTGCCGGTAAAGTCGGATCGAACATGGCAGCGGAGATCGGAGGCATGCGTCAGAAAGAACATATCGACGCGATGGAGATCATGGGAGTAAATACCGCGGCATTCCTGGTGATGCCAAAGATCATCGCTTCTGTTTGTGTAGTTCCTCTTCTGGTAGCTGTGGCAGCAGCGGTGAGTATGGGGGGAGCATTTATTGCGAGCGTGCCTACGGGCCTCTTTACGGTAGCTGAATATATTCAGGGGATGCGCGCATACTTTGTCCCCTACAACGTCTTCATGATGTTTGTAAAGGCATTCGTCTTTGGATACCTCCTTGCATCCATTTCATGCTATAAAGGATACTTTGTGAAAAACGGAAGCATCGAACTCGGTAAAGCAAGTACACAAGCAGTGGTGTTTAGTAATATCATGATTCTGCTCGCCGACTATATTATTGCAATCGTCCTTACTGCATGATCCGCACAGAGGCCGTATACAAATCCTTTGATAGTCTTGATGTGCTCAAGGATATCAATGTGACCTTCGCAGCGGGTCAGACTAACCTGGTCATCGGACGTAGCGGTTCAGGGAAGACCGTCTTACTCAAGATTATTGTTGGTCTCCTGGAGCCCACAAAAGGCAAGATATGGTATGATACCATTGACTTCCTGAGCCTGGACAAACGCCAGATGCGTGAAGTGCGCATGAAAATCGGGATGCTCTTCCAGGGATCTGCCTTATTTGATAGTATGACGGTAGAGCAGAATATCCGCTTCCCAATGGATATGTTTACCCATGCGACGAAAAAAGAAAAAACAAACAGAATCAATTATTGCCTGGAGCGCGTGGAACTGGAAGGCATCAACAATAAATTCCCCTCTGAGATCAGTGGAGGGATGCAGAAACGTGTAGGGATCGCCCGCGCGATTGTTCTCAACCCCAAGTACCTGCTGTGTGATGAACCGAATTCAGGCCTGGACCCTAAAACGGCAATCCTCATCGATGGACTTATCAGCAGTATCACGAAGGAATTCAATATGACGACGGTAATCAATACGCACGATATGAACAGTGTCATGCAGATCGGTGAATATATCGTACTCCTGCACCAGGGCTATGTGGCATGGACCGGGACGAAAGATGAAGTCTTCAGCAGCACGAATCAGGTGCTCTATGACTTTGTCTTTGCATCTCCGTTTTTACAGAAGGTGAGGGATTTGCATTTTGAAGGGGAAGGGTAAATAGATCACCGGCGGAATGGCTGAAGAGCGGAATGGCGGAAAGGAAAGTTTAATGTTGAGTGTACTCCGAAAAGTGCGAGGATGACCTCGTGGCGTTCCAGACCGTAATACAACCAGAACTAGGGTGTTAATTCAAGAATCAATTCATTCATATGTATCACTGGAACCCGCGAGCGTCTGTTTTGTCCACTTTTCGGAGTGGGCTGAATACTTTATTGAGTTTGATTTAGATCTTTTTTTATTTTCATTTTAATTTTCATTTGCATTTTGAATGCCATCATCACCGGAGCAACCAAAGGAATAGGCCGTGCTCTTGCAGAAACAATGTGGCGGGAGGGATACTCTTTGGCTGTTTGTGCGCGAAGTAAAAAAGACCTGGAGGAAATGGCTGATGCGATGCAGCCTGCTCATCCCGAACAAAGATTCTTGTGGAGGCCGACCGATGTTTCGGACAGGAATGACCTGAGAGCTTTCAGTGAGTTTGTAGAGAATGCCTGGGACGTCGTTGATGTCCTCGTCAATAATGCCGGTATTTTTAAACCCGGTGAAGTTCTTCACGAAGAGGAAGGATTACTCGATCAGATGTTGAGGACGAATCTGTATAGTGCATATGATCTGACACGTGCGATGTTTCCATTATTACAAAAGAGCAAACGAGGACATGTATTCACCATGTGTTCTATTGCAAGCATACTGGCATATCCCAATGGAGGATCATACACTATTTCCAAGTTTGGATTATTAGGATTTACTAAAGTGTTGCGTGAGGAGTTGAAACCTCTTGGCATCAAAGTCACTGCAGTGATCGCCGGTGCGACATGGTCCGATTCCTGGAAGGGAGTGGATTATCCTGAGAGCAGACTGATGCAGGCAAGCGATGTTACAGAAGCGGTGATGTCTGCGCTACGCATGAGTCCTTCTGCGGTGGTGGAGGAGATTCTCATCAGGCCGCAACTCGGCGATTTGTGACTATGAGCTACGAGTTGGGGGTACGAGTTACTCTTTATATGTACTTACTCATGCATCGACATTTTGCAAAACTCTTATTGCGAAAGTGATATAGCGAAACAATTACGTGCGCTGGATTTTCCATTATAACTCATCGGCTCATTAATGACCTTGAATTTTATCGCACATCTTTCAAAGCGTTTTCTCGCTGCAGATGACGCAGCGCGCACGATGCAGCTTGCAGGATTACTGCGGTTCACCTGTATTTTTCTACAAGGAGTCATTCTCGTCAAGGCTGGAGTACCACTGGTCATTGTCGGGCAGATAGAGCTTGTGTTCTTTGTTGCCAATTTCTTCATGTTTTTCTGGCAAAACGGAGCAAGTAATGCGATGATGGCCTGGGCTTCCGGGGAGGAAAGGACAAAGGTGGCAGGGGCGATTTTTAGTGGAATGCACATTCATGCTTTGGTAGCCGTGTGTCTGATGTTGGTCATCGCACAGTTTCCCGTCGCCGGGAGATTCGGGGTTCTGACCACAGGTCAAAACACGGTTGCGCTTCTGTCTTACGTCTTCTTTTCAATTCCGGCAGGCGCCATCATCTATGTATACCTGCTCCGGCAACAATTCACAAAATTACTTTGGTTCACGGGTCTTTCGCAGATGATACAAGTAGGCCTGGTGGCATGGATTGCAACCACAGGATATTCTGTCCAAGAGATGCTATGGGCGCTTGCTGCCTTTGCACTGTTAAAATGGCTGTTTGTATTGATCAGTGGGCGCTGGTTTGTCGGTGGTATGACATCCGTATCCACGATGTGGACTTTTGTGGTCTTTGCATTTCCTCTCGTCCTTCATGCCTTCAACAGCGGCCTGATGGATTATGTGGACGGGTGGATCGTTTCACTCTTTTATGGAGAGGAGAGTTTTGCGTTATACCGTTATGGTGCACGAGAACTGCCTTTCAATGCATTGTTAATCGGTGGCTTGATGAGTGGTTTGGTTCATCGATTTAAATCGGGCAACAGCTTGAGTGCCGCTACTCTTCGTGCTGAGACATTACGCATCATGAAGTTGTTGTTCCCCATCAATTGCATCCTGATCTTGTTCAGCCCTCCCCTTTACACGCTGCTCTATAGCGATGACTTTGTACTCTCTGCCCGCATCTTTAATATTTATGCACTCACCTTGCTTTCGAGAGTGATCATGAACCAGGTCTATTGTTATGTGTATCATCACAATTGGATCCTGACATGGAGCACTGTAGCGGAAGTAGTGATAAACGTAGTGCTCAGTCTATTTTTCATGCAATGGCTTGGATTGTTTGGAATCCCACTCGCGACGGTAGTGGCATATGCGATGCAGAAAGTATTCCTGATCTATTACGTAAGGAGAAAATTTGGCATACAGCTGGCAGACTATGTACCACTGGCCCAATGCATTTGGTATTTTGCCGGCATGATCTTGTGTGTTGTGATATCTGAACTGATCTATTTCTGATGCGCATTCTGATAGGGGGCTCCCCCAGCACCGGCAGTTCCGTATTCCGCCAAATCCTCAACCGGCACCCAAAAGTGTTTTGTGGACCGGAGACGAATTTGTTTTGCTATCCTGCGTTATATCGTCACTGGAGATCTTCAAAAAAAAGAATTCTTCTTCCGGGGATGTTAGGCCTGCATAACACAGATGTACGTACGATGCGGGGAGTGCATCTTGAGGATGGTGAATTTGGTTGGACTCACAAAGAGATCAGAAGCTTATTGGGCTCACATACTTCATTCCCTGAATTCTGTGATGCTTTTTTTAACAAACCTCTGATCAGGAATGCCAAAGTTCATTGGGCCGAAAAGACTCCTGCCAACGTCCTTCAATTCTCAAAGTTCATGCAATCTTTTGAAGACGCCTACATCATCCATACTACGCGGAGTCCATATGATACAGTGACTTCTTTGGTGTCGCGTGGGATGTCCCCTTACCTGGCGGCATCCATTTATTTGTTGTACACAGCACATGGACTTGCTGCTCAGGAAATGCCCGGCTATATCGAAGCGCGATATGAATCTCTCGTGAGCGATGCAGCAGGGACGTTGGATTCAGAAATCCTGCAGCCTTTAGGACTTCAATATGTGTCTGATATGCTTTCAGAAGGTAATCCCAGGATGGCAGGAATATCCAAAATGCAGGGCTGGCGTTCGGATGAGCTTGATCATATTTCAGATAGGAGTATCTCACGGTATCATGATGCACCGGAACAGACACAGGTCAGCATTGCTACGGCACTGGCATCGATAAGGCTCACTGAAAAATATATGAAGTGGCACCGGTTGCAGCACGATACCATAGAGATGATCTGTGCAGGCATGCACTATCATTATTTCAATGAAACAGACAGAATCGACAGGCGTTTGGTTGCTACTTTGCAACGAGACCGCGAAAAGAACATTCGCCGGCAGTGGTTGCAGAGATGGGTTTCTTCACCATCCATGTATCCCATAGAGTTAGTTTAAAAAGATAATTCATCACTCATGAAATATCCCTTCGTACCATACATATCTGTTGAGCAGGACAAGGAGACGATAGCTTCATGCGTCGCAGCATATCGTTCCTTTATGACAAAACGCCGGACAGTGCGGGATTTTGCACCAGATCCGGTACCACGGCAGATTATCGAAGATCTGATCATGACTGCAGCTTCTGCACCATCGGGCGCGAATAAGCAACCATGGACATTCTGTGCAGTGAGCGATCCCGCAATCAAAACCCGGATTCGCATTGCTGCTGAGAAGGAAGAATATGAAAGCTATCATGGCCGGATGTCCGAGGAATGGCTTGAGGATCTCGCACCACTGCAGACGGACTGGTTCAAGCCTTTCCTGGAGATAGCGCCATGGCTGATTATTGTTTTCAAGAAAGCATATGATTTTGATGGGGAAAGAAAGCGAAAGAACTATTATGTCACGGAGTCCGTGGGACTGGCATGCGGGTTTCTGCTCACCGCGATTCACAATGCCGGCCTGGTTGCACTTACGCATACTCCAAGCCCTATGAATTTTCTGCAGGACATCCTTGGTAGACCAGAAAATGAACGTCCCTTTCTGCTTATTCCTGTCGGTTATCCTGCGAAGGATGCGATGGTGCCAGATATCAAACGCAAACAGGTCAGTGAAGTCATTGTGTATTATGAATAGGGTTAGGCCGGAGAAACAGGTAAAGCCGGTAAAACCGGTGAAACAGGTAGAATCGGTTTTCGCTGGTCTTTTAGCTTCTCCAGTCTAATCCTTGTATTTTGCACCCATGTTTAAGAATCTTTTTTATTCATTCGTTCTTTGTGTCCTTGCATTCACAGCATGTAGCACGTCGAGGCATGTCAACCAGGATGCGCAGGCCGTGTTGCCCGATACGACACGACTTGCCAATGCATTGCTCTGGAAAATCTCACATCCCGATATCAAACATGATTCCTATCTCTATGGGACCATTCATATCATTACCGATGAAGATTACTTCCTTCCTGCCGGAACGGAAATTGCCATGGAGAAAACAGACAAATTCGTTTTCGAGATCGATATGAAGGAGATGATGGATCTCGGTGCTCAGATATCCATGATTACAAAAGCATTCATGAAGAATGGCACACGTCTCAGCGATTTAATCTCTGATGACGACTATGCCATGGTTGAAAAACATTTTGAAGATATCGGCTTGCCAATGATGATGCTGGATAGAATCAAGCCGATGTTCCTGACGGTATTTGCGTCTTCGGATATCAGCCCTGGAGATATTTCTTCCGGTGAGATGAAGTCATACGAGATGGAATTCTTTGAATTTGCAAAGGAGAACGAAAAAGAAACCGGCGGATTAGAGACGATCGAATTTCAGCTTTCAGTCTTCGACAGCATTCCCTATGTAGCACAGGCGGAAATGTTGGTTGAGTCAATTCGCGCCGAAGATGAACAAAACGATATATTTCAGCAAATGATTGAATTATACAGAAGTCAGGATGTGGAGGCATTGTACAACGCCATCGGGGATGAAGAGACAGGTACAGGCGAGTATGAAGATATCCTTGTCAGGAATCGGAATCAACGATGGATGGCAGGTATGCATGAGTTTATGAAAACCGGGCCCAC
>DATDQA010000105.1:0-13039 GCA_035292505.1 Saprospiraceae bacterium
TAAATGGGTGAGATGCAAAAAAACGCCCGCCATTTGGGGCGGGCGTCAATGTATTATTTCAGAATACGACAGCCAAAAACGGACAGGCCGTACTGTTTTCTCAATCTACTCTGATGATTTTGCCAGTGTACGTTTTGTCGCCAACTGTCAATCTATAGACGAAAACTCCCACGAGCGCAAGATCCTGAGATGATATTGTGATTTCGTTCAATCCCCTCAATCCCAGGATCTCCCGTGACACGACTAATTTTTGATCTGAGGTAAATACCTCAAAATTCACTTCCTGGCTTCTATCCGATCTGAAATACAGCAATCCCGCATCAACCATGGGATTAGGAGCAAAAAATGGTTCCTCTCCGGCAAATGCAGGGTATGACGAAGAACGCTGTGTTACCGTATTTTCTAATTCCTGTATCTGACCGTTAGTCGCAAATCCCTCAATATCAACATTTTGCTCACTATCCAATGCTGAAATCTCAACTGGAATCGCCGTCCGGTCGGTGAGATACACTTCGTTCCGATATGCTCCTTTATTCCATGAAAACTGGGTTCCCTGCAATGCCTGATATTCCGGAAGAGACAGGGAGAATAGTCCTTGTCCGCGAGATATCGCTTGAGAGGAAGGTGATGTCCAGGACATGTTCACGACCCTTTTCTCGCTGTCGACATAGCAATTATAATCAGTGATGTTCAACTCGCCAGCAGTGAACGGGGATTTGCTCACTGAGGAGTTCATACCCAGCGACAATTGCATACCCAAAATCTCGATGTCTTCCCCAGCAATAAACAGATATGCTTGTGCGGACTCATCATATTTCACCGTGATGGGGAAACTTCTCGCACTTCTCTGACTTGGATCCTGCATGATATCGCCATTGATGTCACCAAGCTTGTATCCAATGAAGTCGATAGGCTCAGCGGGAGGATTATTACGGTCTACAAAAGTTTTGAAATCGCAAGCCGGTTCTCCATTGGGCAACCACTCGCAGTCTGAAGGATAGAATTCCCAAGGCATTGGTGTGCCGTTCAGTGTCCTTCCACCACTCAGGAAGGCATCCCGCAATTTAAGGAGGTCATTTACTCCAGCTCTTCCGGAGCCATCAATGTCTGCCGCTCTGAGTGCTGCCGGGTGTGTCAATGGAGCGATTCCCAGAATATGCTGCTGGAGATAAACCATGTCCAGAGTCGTTATTCCTGCAAGGGGTTCGCTCTCCTTGGTGACATCCAGCATTCTGTTATACTGCGTCGTACCAAATCCCACTTTATATGTACCATCTGCGGCAGACTCACGCATCATGTCCAGGAGCTCTTCGCCGGTTGGCATGATCTTGTATAATGCGACTTCGGCACCAGATACTGCTTCGGCAGTGAACATTTGGACATCTCCTGTCAGCGGATTCATTTCAGGACAAATCGGCCCATTGTCGGTGATCGTGATGAAAGTATTGCAATAGGCCTGATTACCGCCCAGGTCGGTTACATAAACCTGTAGGGGTACAAGACCAACGTCATCGCATGTAAAGGTCCTGGAAGCCTCATATACATTTGGAGAAAAAGAGAATTTCAGTTGATTTGCCTTAGTGCAATTGTCGAAACTGGAAGCATCGAAGTCTCTTGCCCAGATCGTGACCATTCCTCCAATAGGCATCACTACTGTGCTGAGATGTGCAAAACAAATCGGCGTAGGAGGCTTTTTGTCAACGACAGTGACATAGAACCAGCAGGAGTTGGTATTTCCGCAGTTGTCATCTACAAACCAAAGGACTTTGTGTTTTCCGCTTGGGAGTATCTCGTCGATATACTTATGTCCATGCTTAATGATATCATATGATCCATTTGCATAGATATCGATCTTATAATCGAAGGTGAGTTTATCAAAGGGGGTACACTCATCCCATACCACGGGATGATGTTTAAATCTTCCTTTGCAGTCTTGTTCCTCTCCATTGACGATGACATCGTAACAGTTCTCGAACTGCGGCTTACTGTGATCAACAAGTTTGATGACCTGCAGATATGTCCAGATGCCGCCGTAGTAAGGATGATGCGGATCAAACTGGCACCAGTCGATGATGGTCCACGTCCGCAGTATTTTTTTACACACACCTTCTACAAACTCGAATACCTGATCCTCATAGTTATAACCGATGAGGCTGCAGTTGTCATCGCTCCAGGTCGGATATCCGTAGCCATATGGCAGATGATCCGGATGGATGTCGTACATATGACAGCCATCAGCAGTGTAATGATCGGGCCAGTTGATATACCCGTTGAATGGATGATAGTCGACAACCCAGATGTATTGGATACAGCTATTTCCATATCCATATCCTCCGCCATATCCACCACCGCCAGTCGAGAAGATACGTTTGATATGTCCGATCCCGCAGGAATTACGATGGTCGTGCACCTCAACAGACACATTGGGATCATTGCAACCACCGCCTGTCGTAGGCCAGCCGAAGAAAGTATTCCAGGGATCATACAGGTCATTCCAATCGAACCAATAATCACAGTATATCGTCTTGTCGTAGGGACAATGCAGATCTGAAGGACCATTCTGGACAGTCACTTCTACCATACAATCATTATAGTTGCCATGAGCGTCGAAAACACGGACAATGATCCAGATTGGTCCGGCGCCTACGTCTTCGCAGCAGAATTGGACATAAGGCCTGAACTGCGTGTCATCCACAACACCGTAGGGGCACCAACCGGGCCACATTCTTGCTGCCTTGAAATGATCAACGGCGCAATTGTCATAACTGCCGTCATCAAGATTATAGGCGTACACAGTGGCCACGCCATCAGCACCGAGTGCTACCACGGTATGGGCATCACAAATAGCGACTGGTGGAGTGTAATCACCATAACAGCTACTTGCTTGTGCTGAAGGATTGAGAATCAGGAGGCTGGCAAACAGGGTTGAGAAAAATAGAGGGTACCTCATAGTGAAATATTCAGGGGTTTGTAAAAAAATTTCGACACAATATAGTTAAACCACACAGCCAGACAATCACGTACACAAATATATTTAATTTATTGATGTTTCCTCTGCCAATCCGAAAAGATTGCAGATCCGGTGTGTATTCTTTTTCGTGTAAAAAGCAGAGCCGGGTTATTGGGAGAGCAGGTCGTTGTCCACTACGAATTTCATCAGACCGGCGCTATTGCTGATATTTAGCTTGCGCATCAGATTTTTGCGGTGCACGCTTACGGTCTGATCACTGATATACAATTGGTCAGCAATCTCTTTGTTGGTCTTTGCTTGTGCGATGAGAGCCAGAATTTCCAACTCGCGTTTTGTGAGACTATGCAGCATGAGGAATTCGTCTTCAAATGCATTGTTCTCAACGCCGTTTGCTCCTGGGTAAACAGACAGACCTCTACTCAGAAATACATGTCCTTCTGCAACCTTTTGAATCCCCAGGACAAGATCTGAGAAGCTACTATCTTTCAAAATATATCCTTCGGCACCATGTTTAAATGCTTCCTTGATGAATTTCGGTTGATCATACATGGTAAAGATGATCACCTTGATATCTCCATAGGCCTCTCGAATCCTTGGAAGAAACACAAGTCCATTTCCCCCACGCATGTTCAAATCAAGCAGTATCATGTCCGCGTGTACTCGCCCGAGTCCGTGCAATAACTCTTCACCATTGGAAACCGTCAGAACAACAGTGCAGCCATATCTGGGATCGCTAAACAGCGCCTTGAGCCCTTCAATCAGAACCCGGTGATCATCGGCAATCGCAAGACGTATCAGCTGCATGGGTACAATTCTAGTAAAAATGATTAAGCAAAAAAGATACCATAATTCTTTCTTTGTGCCTGTGAAATATCTGTTACCCTATCTGGGAGTCCGTATTCTGTCTGCATGCCTTCGCGTGATGCCCTTTGCGATGTTAAGCATTCTATCGCGTATCATCTCAATATTCCTGCACCACATCCTCCGATATCGCCGTGAGACTGCGATGCACAATCTGGCAAACTGTTTTCCGGAAAAATCTCACCTCGAGCTCAAACGCATGCTTTCTGCAGTGTATTTGAATGTCAGCGATGTCTTCCTGGAGACAATCAAAGCTTTTTCTATCAGTCCATTGGGCATTCTCAGACATATCGAACCACCCTCAAGAGAACAATTAAGTCTGTATCAGAGTCATTTCAGAGGCGCGATCCTTGCCACCGCGCACTTTACAAATTGGGAGTGGTGTGGATACAGTCTTACTGAAATACTACCGGGTCAAGGTATTGCCGTCTATCGTCCACTAAAAAATCCCTATGTCGATTTAATGATGCACAAACATCGTGAAAAATCCAGGATGAAAATTGTGCCCATGCGCCAAATTGTCAAATTGCTCGCTGGTGGTGCTGCCGCATCGCATTTCGTGCTTTTAATTGCGGATCAAAGTCCGGATCCGGATAGCGCGCAATGGGAAGATTTTTTTGGAATCCGAACCGCTTTTTTCAAAGGGCCTGCAACACTTGCACAGAGATACAATCTTCCTGTTTTTTTTGTATATCTGGAAAGAATACGCAGGCATCACTATCGGATGTGCCTGGAACCACTCAGTCTCGACCCAAAATCACACACTCTTACTGAAATCACACGTCTCTATGTGCAGAGCCTGGAACAACGGATCAGGAATACACCTGAGTCCTGGCTTTGGACTCATCGAAGATGGAAACATGCTCTGCCTGTATAACCACCGAATTGAAGACTTCTCATTTCGGAGCATTTGAAAATGTCGTATTTGCCAGAATGTGCAACCGGATGGACAATAAGGTCCACCGCTACAGGACGGGTGAACCCGTTTAAATCAGGTATTTAAGCACAACAGCGACTTTCTGAAATACACCATTGTCAATTTCAATGTCTTCGATCATGTTCCGATTTCAGTATCTTCGAAAGATCATGTACTCGTGGGTCCTCCGTATATATTTTTAATTTCGGCGCGCGTTTGATTGGCACATCATTCCGGCAAAACACAAAACGCTGCATGCACAAATCTGCATTCGTCTTACAGGACAAAAGATTCTGGCGACATATTGGACTTGTGCTCATCGCACTTGTGTTATGTCTGTTACTGACCTTCATGTGGTTGCGTCGGTATACGCGTCATGGGCAGAGGCTTGAACTGCCAGACTATACCGGACAGATTCTGGAAGAAGCGATGAAAGATGCCAGATCAAGGAGTTTCCGTATGGTCGTAATGGATTCAGTATATCTGGTAGGTAAGCGCGGACACGAGATCATCAGGCAAAATCCTCTTCCGAATTCACTGGTAAAGGAAAAACGCACCCTCTATGTGACCGTGACAAAATACGCTGCCGATAAAATTCCCCTGAGCCGTCTGCCGTCACTCTATGGTAAAAATTTCGAACGTAAAAAAACAGAATTAAAACAGGGGTTTGAGATTCGGGCTGAAATCGTCGGAAGACAATACGATCCGGGAGAGCCTGATCACATTCTCGCGGTAGTCTATCAGGGAGATACGATTATCGATAGGAAGAAACGCGGAGGTGATGTGATGATTGAAAAAGGGAGTACTCTTGGTTTTATCCTTTCTCAGCGTACTGGTGGCCGTCTTCCGATTCCGAATCTGATCTGTATGACGTATGCAGAAGCACAATTTCTCCTCGAAAACAGCGGCCTTGAAATTTCAGAAGTCATACAAGAGGATCCGATTGTCGATTTGCGTAGCGCTTATGTCTCAGGGCAGGTTCCTGATGCCGATCAAGGAACCATTGAACAGGGATCTTCGATGAAGCTCAGTCTCACCCGTGAAAAACCCCAGCATTGTCAATGACACCTTCACGCTGAAAAACTACATTACATCTTTTGCCATGCAACGACTCCACCGATGAGGTTGCGTATGGATGTAAATCCTTTTGATGTGAGAAATGATTTAGCCATGGCGCTACGATTACCACTACGGCAATAGACAATGATTTCAGCATCCGGAGACACCTGTAGTTCTTCGGACCATGACATGATTTCCCCGAGTGGCAGGTTTTCTCCACCAATATCAAATTCCTCATGTTCAAAAGGCTCACGTACATCAATGAGCATGAAGTGTTCATTACGGTCTTTGCGCTCTTTGAGTTCGTGGACGGTAATATCCTGCATGCGCGAAATGAAAATGAAATAAAAATAAAAAATATTAAAGTTCTGAACAATGAATACTGAGTCTACTCCGAAAAGTCATCTTTTACCCACCCTCACCCCTGCCTGACCGGTGCCAAAGGCATCCCTTTGGGGCAGGCAGGCCTCGATCCCCTGGCGCCTCCGCCGTCGGCGGACGAAGTCGCCTTTGTCGACACAGTCCGCAGAGTAGCTTCGGCGCTCGCGGGTAGGGGAAGTCCACGCGCATTGAATTTCAAATGTATTACGCGGGCGGCGGTTCCACCTTTAGGGGAGCCTGCCCTGAGCTCGTCGAAGGGTCAGGGGCAGTGAAGCACTTTTCAGAGCAAACTCAATACTGAACACTCAACTCAGAATTTATTCTTCCACATCATCGACTCTACCGGACGAACAGAACGCAACGCATATTTGGCTCCTGGCTTCGTGTGATATAAATTCAGAATTTCACCATCGACCTTGAAATAGATTAATTGACCGATAGGCATACCTGCATAAATCCGGACCGGCTTCACACACGATATTTCTAAGGTCCAGGTATTACAAAATCCTACATCGCCTTTACCGGCAGTCGCATGAATATCAATACCAAGCCGACCGACGCTGGATTTTCCTTCCAGGAAGGGCACTGCGTGATACGTTTCGGTATATTCCTGCGTAACCCCCAAATACAATTCGCCGGGTCGTATGACAATTCCTTCGGGGCCGATGTCAAAGTGATTTACTTCATTATGTTTCCTGGCATCTAATTCAGTATCGCGGTACAAAGCGAGATGCGCTCCGAGATGCACATCGTATGAGTTTGTTCCAAGATTGTGAATATTGAACGGCTCTATGACAATCGCTCCGTTCTGTATTGCATCGAGTATTTGCGTATCGGTGAGGATCATTCCCGTGAGGTGTATTTGAAAGCGCGACAAAAATAAACTTTCAGAAGCGGATTTTCACTCGTCATCATTGTTTTGGAGTTGAGCGTACATTTGAAGCGATGTCTTTAGTACTTGATATCACAACGCCCGAGGAAGCCAGGCTTGGAGTCTGGCGGATAGAAGAGGATTCTTCGTTCTTTTCTGAACGTCTCCTGTTGTCGGATACGGAACAATCATCCCTCTCGATCTTAAATTCAAGCAAGAGACTTGAATGGCTTGCCTCCCGTTTTGTCCTGGATCAAATCACAAATCATTCCGAACGCATTGAAACCAGCACACGACCTTCCGGAAAACCCTATCTTATTGGAAGGAAGGAACATATCTCATTGAGTCATTCAGACGCCTACGTAGCTGCGATGATAGGAGATTCAGATGTGGGGATAGATATTCAACGGTGTAAGGATAAAATTGTGAGGCTGGAACACAAATTTGCCAATACCATGGAATCCGCTTGTATCGATAGGTCCCAGGCGGTTCTTCATTTACACATTCTTTGGAGTGCGAAAGAAGCATTGTATAAAATTTATGCGAGAAAACAATTGAATTTTATTTCACATATTTTCATAGATCTTCCGAAACTTATTCAGGAGCGTGGTCGTTTTTCCGGAGTTGTACATGCCCCAGACAAAGAATTATTATGTATTTTGGATTACTTAATTATTGAAAACTATGTCCTGGTATATGCTCAAAGAGCGTTATAGTTCGCTCATACATTTTTTTGCTTTTATTTGTATGTTTTATTTAATTTATATTTCAGCATGTAAGAATAAAGTAAATACTGAGATGGAAGACAACACACTTGTTAAAACCAAACTTCCTGATGATTTTATTGAATTTTATAAAAAATTCCATCAGGATAGTGCGTATCAGGTCTCCCATATTATATTTCCACTTCCCGGGACCGAGCAGGACACAGCAGGTCGCGATTCTTCAGTGACGTGGCTCCGGGAGGACTGGACGTTGCATCACACAGTGGTCCCGGACGATCTCTGGTCTGTAGATTTTACTGTTCCCCTGGAAAATGTCATTATTGAATTTATCCACGCTGAAACAGGAGATTACTGGATGGAGCGGCGGTTTGCAAAGATGGGAGATGAATGGAATCTCATTTACTATTCAGGCCTCCACGCAACACCAGGTTCAGTAGAATGAGAGTGTGTGTCTAAGAGTGCGAGATAGTCCACCTTCGCCAAGGCCTCGGCGGATACGATGAGAAAGTGCGATGGTCCACCTTCGCCAAGGCTTCGGCGGATACGATGAGAAAGTGAGATGGTAAAGCCGTGAGAAGGTGACAGCGATGTAAGCATCGACTCAGAGCGTTGAGTTCTTTAATTCAATTTGTATTTAATGCCCAATGCTCCGATCTCTTCAATAAACTGACTGTCTGCATTTACCCTGCGTGCACTTGAAATCAGGCTCAGAAGAATATCTTCGTGTCTGTCATAAATCTGAAGCTTCAGCTTATGACTACCGCCGTGACGCTGACACACGGCATCGATCTGTGCAATCAATTTCTGATTGACTTTTTCTACGGGCATCTGCAACGTGATCGACTCCGTCATTGATTCACCGATACTATTGAGCAGGCGGATATCCTTAGGTTGAAAAGTATATTCGCCGCCGTTCCATCCCATTTGATAAAAGCCTTCGAGATACAGAGCTTCGCTGATTGTGAATAAATCCTTGTACTTCTTATAGTCTTCATTAAAGAGTTTCAACTCAATCGATCCACGGAAATCCTGTATGGTAAATATTCCATATCCGGTTCCCTTGCGACTCACACGATGCTGAGTATCAGTCACAATCCCGGCAATCCTGAGCTTGCGGTCCCTGTAATTGTCGATGAGATCCAAAGGGCAATTTGTAAAATTCTCTACCTCGAGACGGTAATCATCCAGCGGATGCCCACTCATAAAAATCCCTGTGACTTCTTTTTCTTTTGTCAGCTTTTCTATGAGTGACCATGCTTCTGCATGAGGTATAGACGGCTCTGAGACATCTTCACTGACAAGATTCCCAAACAACGAATTCTGGCTGGCGCGCTTTTGCTCCTGGAACGCTGCTCCGTAACGCAGCGCGTGTTCAATAAGGGAATCGAACTTTCCAGAACGTGCGAAATATTGAGCCCGGTGCACATGTTCAAATGAATCGAATGCTCCACCAAGTGCGCAACTTTCCAACACTTTCTTATTGATATACTTCGGGTCAATACGTCGCGTGATATCAAAGACACTGGTAAAAGATCCGTGTAAGGCACGTTCTTCCAGGAGCGCTTCGACTGGCCCTTCGCCCAGATTTTTCAATGCAGAAAGACCAAACCTGATCTGACCTTTTTTATTTACGATGAAATTCAATCCACTTTCATTGACATCTGGTGGCAATACATCAAGTCCTATCCGCTTGCACTCTTGCAGGAAAAAATTGAGCTTCGTAATATCATGTTTATTATGGGTGAGCACAGCAGCCATGAACTCTGCCGGAAAATGTGCCTTTAGAAATGCAGTCTGATAGGCAAGTACGCTATATGCAGCTGCATGTGATCGATTAAATCCATAGTCGGCAAATTTTGCCATGATCACGAAGATCTCCTCTGCTTTCACTGCATCGACACCTTTGGCCACTGCACCTTCAATAAAAATTTTCCGATGCTCTTCCATCTCCTTCACCTTCTTCTTTCCCATTGCACGCCGGAGCATATCAGCTTTACCCAGTGTGTAGTCGGCCATCACCTGTGCACACTGCATGATCTGTTCCTGGTAGACCATGATGCCATATGTGGGCTTTAAGACGTCTTCGAGCCATGCATGCGGATATTCGACTTTCTCCTTCCCATGCTTGCGATTGATGAAGGAAGGGATATAATTCATTGGACCCGGCCTGAAGAGCGCATTCATCGCGATGAGGTCTTCCAGAATTGTTGGCTTGAGTTCCCGCAGATAACGCCTCATCCCGTCCGACTCAAACTGAAAGACAGCGGTCATCTCACCTTTCTGAAAGAGAGCAAATGTGGCTTCGTCATCAAGTGGAATCGCATCGAGATCAGGCACTGCAGTATCTCCTGAACGCAGACGGATGTTTGCAAGACAGTCTTTGAGAATCGAAAGTGTCTTGAGACCAAGGAAGTCCATTTTCAACATCCCTGCTGACTCAACGGTCGTACCTTCGAACTGAGTGATAAGGAGCTCTGATTCTTTCGAGGTACATACCGGGATGTACTGCGTGATATCGTCCGGAGCAATAATGATTCCGGCAGCATGAATGCCTGTGTTACGAACGGTACCCTCGAGCTTCACCGCCAGATCAAGGGTCTCTGCCGGAAGTCCGCCATGATGGAAGCTTTCATTGAGCTTCTTAATATTGGCAAGGTCGTCACCTTCCCAATTCTGTTCTATCTCTTTGACAGGACCCAGCAAGCTTTTAAGTTTCACACCCGGCCTGGAGGGCACGAGCTTGGCAAGTCGATCAGCTTCATCCAGCGGCAGTGCAAGGACCCGGGCTACATCCCTGATAGAGGATTTAGCAGCCATTGTCCCGAATGTGACGATTTGCGCCACCTGGTTTTTGCCATATTTTTTAGCAACCCAATCAATCACCTGCTGTCTGCCTTCATCATCGAAATCGATATCCATGTCCGGCATGGAAATCCTTTCAGGATTCAGGAATCGTTCGAAGAGAAGATTGTACTTGATTGGGTCAATATTGGTAATGAAAAGACAATACGCAACCACTGAGCCTGCCGCTGATCCGCGACCAGGCCCAACACTAACTCCCATTTTCCGTGCAGCATCTATAAAATCCTGCACGATCAGGAAATAACCATCGAAATTCATTCCAGCTATTGTCGATAATTCGAAGTCGATGCGTTCACGAAGTCGCTCCGTGATTTCACCATAACGCCTCTTTGCTCCCGAATAGACAAGATGCCTGAGATAGTCGCTCTGGCTTTTGTATTCCTCCGGTAAAGGATAGTTCGGAAGGACGATGCTGCGCGCCAGATCCGGAGGCGTCACCTTATCAAAGATTTCTATGGTATTGTCGAGGGCCTGAGGAATGTCGGCGAAGAGCCTGGACATCTCCCCTATCGTTTTCACATAAAAGTCACTGCTGGGGAATGAAAAGCGGTCCGTTTCTTCAAGTTTATTGTTTGTATTCACACAGAGCAGAACATCGTGAGGTTTCCAGTCTTCTTCTTCCAGGTAATGGGCATCGTTTGTACAAATCACTTTGACATTGTACTTCTTTGCAAATCCGAGCAAGATTTGATTCACATCTTCCTGGCTGAGACCACTGCGATCGATATTCTCCATGTTGCGGTGACGCTGTAATTCGATGTAATAATCATCACCAAAGATGTCGAGCCACCAGCGCAGGCTTTTCTCCGCTTCCTCCAATTTTCCACGAACGATCAGTTGTGGAATTTCTGCACCAATGCAACAACTTGTCGCAATGAGTCCTTCATGATATTGCAGGATGAGTTCCTTATCGATACGCGGAAACTTTCCATAAAGACCTTCGATAAATCCGAGAGAGCATAGTTTAGATAAATTGGTGTACCCATGCGGATTCTTTGCAAGCAGGAGCTGATGAAAGCGATCGTCTGATTCACCATGGGATTTTACGAATGCTTGTTTGTGCCTGTCTGTCACGAGATAAAATTCACAACCAACAATCGGTTTGATGCCGCGCTTGTTAGCTTCTGCGACGAATTCGAATGCGCCGAACATATTACCGTGATCTGTCAGAGCTACTGCTTTTTGCCCATCCTTGAGCGCCTTGTCCATGAGCGCAGGGATGTGCGTTGCTCCATCAAGCAAGGAGTATTGTGTATGGCAATGGAGATGGACGAAGTCAGGCATCGGGGAGGAAGGTTAAGGTGGTAAAGATATTAAAAGGCAAAGGTTGAAAAAACTTAAACTCAATTGCAATCTCAAATACAAGTGCAATCTCAAGTCCGGAATGATTCACGAGCTCGGGATCGTACTCATGCAACAAACACTTACAGAGGTCTCTTCTCCTCTCTCAAACCGGGTGTCTTGAACATTTAAACGAATCATACGGATCATTTCACAGGGTATCCATGGCTCACGTTGAACATTCATTCTTGCTTGTGATCACCGGTTATATTTCTGTTTAGTTAGGAAAAAGGATATTTGTTGGCATGAAAAAACGCAATCGCCTCCGCACGATTTTCCTCATCCTATTACTTCTCCTGGTAGCGATTCAATTCTTACCGGTTGATAGAAGCACTCCCGCTTTAACTCCTGCACAAGACTTCTTGGCTGTCATGAATTCGCCGGGACAGCTTGGACCACTGATCAAGGATGGATGCTATGATTGCCACTCTCATGAGACAGAATATCCATGGTATTCCTATGTGGCGCCAGTCGGACAATGGCTGCAAGGGCATATCAGGAAAGCGAGAAAACAAGTGAACTTCTCAGTCTGGACTACTTATTCTACTGAGGATGCTGATCATGCGCTTAAAGAAATTGTAGAAGTGGTGAAAGAAAAAGAAATGCCGTTGAAGAGTTTTACATGGATGCATCCCGAAGCAAGACTTACAGATGTACAGCGTACGGAGCTGGCCACTTGGTTCCAGGGATTGAGGACCGGCGCCAGCGACAACAACGCCGAAGGAAATAGCGATGATGAGGGAAATGAAGAGGAAGGCGAATAGATCTCCCGACAGAGTATACCGGGCATATTTTGAGTCTAACTCAAATGCAATAATACTTCTCGTACATGCCAGGTCCACAATTTTTAGAGTGGGCTCAATTTTTATTTTTTCAATCACAGGTGACAGCAATGAAAGTAATACCACGAGCCTATTTATACAGGTAATATGTAATTCCAAATGACAAATAGTACGGATTCAGACTCTCAATGCCCATGTATTCTGCCTTGAGAATATTGGATAATCCCTGATTATAACTCAGATCCATCACGAAAGATTCGGAAAGGAGAA
>DATDQA010000106.1:0-3513 GCA_035292505.1 Saprospiraceae bacterium
GGTACATGGATCTGGGTGAAGCTCATCTGGCCAGATATTATTACCAGAAATGCATTGAGGAAAATAATGTAGATGAAGTCATTCATCGGGATGCCCTGTTCAAACTGGCTGAAATCCATAGAAATCTGGAGCAATGGGAAGTGGCTTACGCGTATCTGGCAAAGTATAGCATTATTAGCGATAGTCTGATCAATGACCGTCGACAACGTGTGATTGATAAACTGCTGGTCGCTTACCAGACTACCGAGCAGAAGTTGAAAATCCGGGAGCTGGAAAAGGATCAGAAAATTTCTGATTTTCAAAACCGCCTCAGGAATGTCTTGAGTTTCTCCTTGCTCTTTGGCTCGGTCATCGTTCTCTTTGGCGCATATTTTACCATCAGAACTTACCAGCATCGATTCAATACAAACCAGATTATTCATAGCCAGAAAGAAGAGATCAATCGTCAACGGATCACAGAACTGGAGAATAACGTAAAAATCCAATCCATGCATTCAATGATCCAGGGACAGGAGGTGGAGAGGGAGCGAGTTGCGAAAGATCTGCATGACAGTCTGGGTGGGTTATTGTCTACTGTAAAGCTTCTCTTTGATGCTGTTCAGTCTCAGGATACACGCATTGGTAAAATTCCGGAATACCAGCGTGCCTATTCTTTACTGGATGAGGCGTGCAAGGAAGTCAGGCATATCTCAAATAATCTCCAGCCTGGTGCCTTGCATAAGTTGGGACTGGTACCGACGGTAAATGATCTGATCAACCGTGTGCGCACAGCAGACACACCGATGATCGATTTCAGGCATTATGGGTTCAATGGGTCTTTGGATCCCAGAGTAAGTCTCAATGTATTCAGAATAGTTCAGGAGTTGCTGAATAATGCACTGAAGCATTCGGAGGCGACAGAGATCTCAATTACAATGACACAGACACAGGATACACTGAGTGTAATCGTTCAGGATAATGGCAAAGGTTATGAGCCTGGCAATACACCCATGGGCATGGGTACGGAAAACATCGCTTCACGTGTCAACTATCTGAAAGGTGATCTGAGCATTCATTCTGTGATTGGAGAAGGTACTACCTCACAGATCGATATCCCTGTCTGAGAGAAAAAAACGATGGGGTTTGGGTACAAAAACAAAAATTGAGTATATTGCATAGTGGTTGATGCACTGAGATTGTAGGGGAGGGAAAACCCTTGGTGAAAAAACAGGGTTTACCCTCTTGTGCAGACTGCAATGTGAGAGCATCTTTACACCCATGATTGCCGCACCCAAAAAGAAGATTCCAATGGTTAGCGTCTCGCCGAATGCGGTGAAGGGCTCTTTTAGGGTATTATATCCACGGACCAGCTTTTCCGGAGCTCTCAGGGCTCATCTGATGGGTATGGATGGTGCAGTATTGGATGTTCCGGTAGAAGTGCAATTGACAAACGGAGGTGAACTAGACATTACAATTTCAAATCCGAGTTCCGGGATTTTCTATCTACGGCTCATGGATGGGAAGACAAGCGTGGTGAAAAAGATCATCGTGCAATAAGGGAAAACCCTTGGTAAAAAAACAGGGTTTTCCCTCTTTTAAATGGCAATTTGCCATAATATCTTTGATTCAGATTTTGAAGCATCGTTGTAGTGGTAGGGGCTGTTCCAAAAACCGACAACTTTTATACCGCAGCAAAAGATGCCGATCTTGAAAAATATTTTTAAGGGGTGAGACTTGCCGGAGTCGCAAAAAGTGTGACTTCGGCATTTTTATTTTGATGAGGTATCCTCCTCCCATTCCGTGATAAGAGACTCCCAGGCTTTCGTCTTTTGATCCAATTCAGCACTCACTGTCTGATATAATTCGGTTCTGGTTTTGGCATCTTCCCTGAAGTAAAAATCAGTCTTCGACATCTCTTGTTCTAATTCTGTTTTCTGTAGCTCGAGTTTCTCAATAGATTTCTCCAGATTTTGAATTCGTCGCTGAAGATCTCTTCGCGCGCGACTACCGACAGGCTTTGCTTGCTGAATACTTTCAACGACAGGAATGGTATTGATCTGCGGCTGACTCTTCATCTCAAGGAGCCGCAGATCAAGGATATCCCTGCGTTCAAGGAATTCTGAAATATCATACAGGTGCATCTTGATACTGCCATCTGCAAATTCCAATGTGGTTGTCGTGAGACCATTGAGAAAATGAATGTCATGGGAGACTACGATCAAAGTACCTTCGTACTCCATCAATGCTTCCTTGAGGATTTCCTTGGACTGGATGTCAAGATGATTCGTGGGTTCATCCAGGATCAGAACATTTGACGGGGTCATGAGCATGCAGGCAAATGCGAGTCGCGCTCTTTCACCGCCGCTTAACACAGAACATTTTTTGTCTACGTCTTCTCCGCTGAATAACATGGCTCCCAGGATAGTCCTCAGCCTTCCTTCTGATTCATTTGGAGCAGCTTCTCTGAGAATGTCAATGACTCTTCTTTGTGTGTCTATTTTGTCCGGTTGATCCTGCGCATAATAACCGCATGTCACATTTGCCCCGACGTCAATCATCCCCTCATCCAGCGGAAGCACTCCAGCCATCATCTTCGCGAGTGTGGTTTTTCCCTGCCCGTTCTGACCGACGAACGCGATACGCGAACCCCGATCGATAGTCAGGTCAAGGTTATTGATCACTACTTTAGGACCATAGGCTTTTTTTAGATTTATAATGCGATAGACAACCCTTCCCGCACGAAGACCTGTAGCAAATCTGAGTTTGATTGCTTTATCATCGGACTCATCCAACTCAATAGGGGTCATGCGATCGACTTCTGTCTGTAAGGCTTTCGCAAATTTTGCCTTGCTTGCCTTGGCACGGAATTTATCAATGAGTTTTTCCTTGTGTGCAATGACGCGCTGCTGGTTGCGATATGCTGATTCTTTGATCTCCCGCAGCTCCTGTTTCATTTCCATTGCTTTCTGATAGGGGCAAGGATAGTCCCGGATCTCCTGTAACTCGATCTCCAGCGTCCGGGTAGTTACATGATCAAGGAAGTGCTGATCATGAGATACAATCAGCACAGTGCTCTCATAAGTTGTAAGGTATTTTTCAAACCAAAGGATTGATTCGATGTCGAGATGGTTTGTAGGCTCATCGAGCAGCAGCACCTCGGGTCGTACCAAGAGGAGTCTGGCAAGTTCCACGCGCATTCGCCATCCCCCGGAAAACGTGTGCAAGGGGTCCTTGAATGTGTTCTCTGCAAAGCCCATTCCCTTGAGCACTTTCTCGATTTCTCCTGTCTGTTGTTCGGCACCAAGAAGCGCTTGCCTTTCATACAAGCCGCTGAGTTCACCGGCAAGTTTCATTTGTTCGTCCGGATCATGGACATGATGTAACTCCTCCTGAATGCGGGAGATCTCTGCGTCGATCAGTGTCAACTCCGCGAATGCCTGCGCACAAATATCCAGAGGAGTGAGGTCCAGGTTCAGATCAACGGTTTGCGCGAGGTAACCAACATGCGTCCTTGAGGGCATTTCTACAGATCCT
>DATDQA010000107.1:0-6675 GCA_035292505.1 Saprospiraceae bacterium
CGGACGAGTGTGATATCCCCGCTGACTATACGTATTGATCCATTACGAAACTGCACCTTAGCGACATAGACAAATACTGCCGGATTCATAAACTGTCCTTTAAACCTACCATCCCATCCAAGAACAGGTTCATTCACAAGAGAATCCGTTCCGCGAAAGACCTTTTCACCCCAACGATCAAAAATTTCAAACTCCAGTACGCGCGCAAGTTCATCATTGGAAAATACGGTGACGAAATCATTGATATTATCCAGATTTGGTGAAAACACATTAGGTACAAAAAGGGTAAAGTCTTCGTCTACATCAACAACCAGTTGATCTGTTGCTATGCAATTTCCCGCATAAATAGTTGCGCTGACCGCAAAGGAATTTGCAGAAAGAAGAATCAACCATGGATCTAAACAATGCGTGCAGGAAAGGACATCAGCAGGACTCCATGTGATCGAATCAATAATGCCAGGGGGAAGAATCACGGCAAACAGTTGCGCTGAATCACCAAGCACAAGCTCAAGATCAGGACCAATGTCCAACGACAAGCCTGGACCCTCATCAAGCGTGACAATTGTTCCCCACTCACAATTCAAACTATCCCTGACGATCACTGAGTATGTACCTGCAGCAAGTCCGTTGAATACAGGAGATACCTGGAACAGAATGCCATCCAATGAATATAAGTAAGGTGGAGTCCCTCCTATAGGAGTTTCAACCAGGATCTGTCCACTTGTATCGCCAAAACAAGTGGGATTTATCACCGAAATATCCGCACCAGACAGGAAATCTGTCATCTGCACTTCAGTAGAATCAGAATCGGCACATCCAGTCTGCATATTTATCACCGACAGTTCATAGATTCCCGCAATTTCTACCTCAATACTCACTGCTTCGACATTTGACACACCAGGACCATTCCAGATATACAAATACTCCGGCCCGGAAGAAGACTGGCTTCCATCGAGCAAAGCAACATCGTCGTGACATTCAATAATCTGTGGAGGACCGGCGTCCGCATTCGGGAGCAGACGCGCATCAAACACTGTGACAGTGTCTGTTGACATGCAACCAGTCAAGGTGTCTAGTACCTGTACGATGTAATCACCAGGAAGACCAACATAGATGATACGATAATCAGGATTTGAAACAATACCTCCAGGAGGGCCACTCCATGAATAAAGAAGACCAGGTAATTGTTGATTACTGTTTGCTTCAAGAGACACCAATTCGTCAGTACAATCAAGGACCTGATCCTCACCGGCAGCTGCAGGAGGAAACTCTGTAAAATCCATGACAAGATGTGAATCAACAGCCTGGCAGCCACTCAAAGTGTCTATGACGTATAACAAATACAGACCTGCTTCTGTGGCATGGATCGAGAAGACATTGATTGCAATCTGACCTGCAGCATTCATCCAGAGATATACGATACCCGGTCCTGTCGTCGAGCCGCTGGCGCTGAGCTGTACCGAAATCTGATCGCAATCCAGATTTCCGGATGCGTCAATTTGTGCAATCACATCCACGCGAATGTCTGTCACCAGTACAGTATCCGGTGGTGAAACACAATTCTGCACCGTATCAGTCACAATCAAAATATAGACACCCGGTTGATACACAACAGGAGTGGGTTCATGGATCAGATTGGTGGTAATCCCCGGACCGGTCCAGGTAAAATAGAATTCCGGATCATTGGAACTGCCGTTCAACATCACACTATCTGTGACACAGGTGATGAATTGATCAGGGCCTGCATCCGCGACAGGAGTATCGGTGTCAAGGAGCACCAGCACCGAATCATACGAGACACATCCTTCCAGCGAAGTCACAGAGAGAATATAAGTACCGGGTTGTGAAACATCCTGTTGCCAATTGTCTGGCATGGTGATCCCCGGACCAGCCCATTGCGGTGTGCCCGTACCCTCACCTGAAAGAGTCACCACGAGTGATGCACATGATAAGGTCTGATCTATACCCGCATCTGCCAGTGGCGCCTCAATAAGAGAGAGAACAAGCGTAGCGATACTGTCACAGCCGTTATCACCAATCAATGTATCGATATACGTGCCGGTCTGAGTGTGAGAACCTCCACTCCAGGTGAAAACTTCTCCTGCACAAATCGCAGCAAAAATGAGAGAGTCAGTAGGGAAGAGGATTTCAAGATCGAGGACAAGAATACTATCGCATCCATTGGTTGCTGCATCCGGCAAGGTATCCGTGTATATTCCGGCCGTGCTGTACACGCTACCGTTCAACACATATATTTGACCTGCGCAGATGGATACATCAAACATAGTTACAGGAGGCTCACAGCACACTTCTACTGTCAAATCCAGTGTAACGGTGCTATCACAACCGTCCTGATTTATAAGAAGTATGGCATACATGCCCGTGCTATCGAATTCTTCATTCCCGACAATCACAGTTTCACCTTCACAGATCGTAACAGTGAGAGATGTCGTATCAGTTGACGTAGCAAGAATAATTGCGGGGGCATTGTCTGAGCAGTCTTTTTCATCTATTATGTAAACGGTATAATTCCCCGCACTGAGGCCGGGGAAAACAGGACTGCTTTGGAAGTTGACATTGTCAAGAGAATACATGTGATTCCCATTACCACCGGAGGAAACTACCGTTAGCGAACCAGGATTATCACATTCAGCATGAGTTACGATGATCTCATCAATCGTCGGCATAGACAAAGGCTCAATGATCACCTGCGTCGTCGTGATACAACCAAAGGGGATATCACGGATATATATCGTATACACACCGGGGCCGAGACCGGTGAAGACATTTGAGGACTGCCAGAAAACGCCATTGAGAGAATATTCAAGAGGGAAGAAGCTCCACGCATAGACGGTGATGGTTCCGATATTTTGTGTACAGGTGGCCTGCATAACAACAGCACTGTCAAATCGGGGTGCATTATCATTGTCAATGAAGATTTCATCGCAATCGATACATCCTTGTGCATCACGCACGCAGATTTCGTAAAAATCGGATTCCAGATTCCCATAAAAGTCATTGGATGAATAAGGACTTCCATTAAAGGAGTACGTATAAGGAGTAACTCCGCCAATTCCAAAGATGATCGCCCAGCCTTCAGCGCCACCGCAATGCTCATCTTCCTGGATGTGATCAACTGTAGGGCCAACGGATCCCTGGATGGTAACAGTGATCTCAGCTTCGCAATCATTTTCATCAATAACTGTTAACAGGTAATTACCAGGAGCAAGGTCATCGAAAAAATTGTTATTCTGGAATGGTCCGTTATTCAGACTATACAGCAGCTCTCCTGTACCACCGGAAGCATTGACAGTGATCTGACCATTACTGAAACCGCACGTGGTATGTACAACAGGGGTACTGGTAATTTGTGGACCGTCCAGGTTCGGGACATTCACAGTCTGCGTAGCCGGACACCCATTTGCATCGATCACTGTCACCGTATATGGTCCGGAAGGAAGATTGTTAAAAGTCGGATTCACAGAAAACGGACCACCATCTATAGAATATTGAAGAGTCCCGGTACCTCCGGATGCAAAGACTGTGATACTACCGGTTCCAGAGCCGCATAATGCCGCTGTAGTCGATACGTTATTGATCATTGGACCGCCAATGTTGACAATCTGAACTACTTGTGTCACCTCACAATCGTTTTGATCTATTACAGTAACAGAATAATTACCAGCCGGCAGCCCGCTGAAAAAATTGTTCAAAACGAACGCACCGCCAATAGAATAGAGCAAAGGAGATGTACCGCCTGATGCCAAAATGAGTAGAGCACCATTTGACAAACCACATGAAGAATTGGTGACAATGATGTCATCGATCATCGGTGCACCCGCATCATTAATAACAACTGTGATGGTGTCTGTACATCCTGTATCGTCTAATAAAAAGACGGAATATATACCGGCGCTCAACCCGTTAAAAACTCCAATAGGCTGATAAGGCCCACCAATAGAAAAACTATAAGGAATTGTACCACCGGTTGCGCTCACCTCAAAACCACCGTTCATCTCACCACAGGATGACGAAGTAAGGCTTGCAATATGCAATTCAGGGCCAGGATTGACAGGAATGACTATCTGTGTTGTATCAACACATCCAATTGCGTCTTGCACATACACCACCAATATTCCCGCTCCAAGTCCAGTGAATACATTTGAGCCTTGATAGGATACTCCATCAATGGAATACTGGTACGGTGTGATTCCACCTGATGCAGTGATCTGAATCGCCCCATCATTATTCCCAGCGCAGCTCACATTGATGATATCAATTGCATCCAGCGAAACCGTGCATCCAATGAACGTAATAATAAATGCGCATTGATCGGAACAACCATTTGCATCGGTAACTGTGACTTGATATGCGCCAAAAGCCAAACCAGAAAGTGTGTACGTTCCAAGCGAATCTAGCACGGCGGTGCCAGATTGCGTACCTGTCCAGGCGATATCAAATGGGGCAGTACCGGCACTCACCGTTACAGTTCCCATTCCATCCATGGCACCAGAATCTTCTTGTACGGAAGAGCAGGAAATAATCAGTTCCGGGTATATAATCACTATGACGGTATCTGCATCAGTGCAGAATCCCTGCGTCACGGTATAGATCACCTGATGTTGGCCTGGTCCCAAGACTTGAGGATCGAATTGGTCAGAAGTTACTGCTCCGCTCCAAACTCCTCCCGGTGGCGTTGCTGACAAAGTCTGCGCTCCTGCGTCAATACAGAAAGGCCCTGCCGGAGTGATCGCAGCGTCAGGTGCTGGCGTAAAGCTTACTTCCACAAATACAATAGAATCACAGCCTGTTGAAGATGCGAGCGTATCGGAGCCAGAGGGATAATCTTCATCATATGTTGTACCATTGATAATTATGGAGTCACCTTCACAGAGCGAAAACTCCAATAGGGTAGTAAACTCGGGGAGAAGTTGAATCGTAATATCCAGAATTGAATCACAACCATTTAAAGCTCCGCTGAAAATGGTATCCATATAATTGCCGGATGTATCATAAGGTACATTGTTGATGATGACAATTTGACCAGGACAAATCGATTCTTCAATAAGCGTGGTCACTGAGAATAAAGGATTGATCGTAATGCTGAGGATAGAATCACATCCGTTTGATGCCCCGCCGAAAATGGTATCTGCATAATTCCCGGGCATGTCATATGTGATATTATTAATTACGACTGATTGATCCGGGCAAAGAGTTTCTGTGATAGTAGTTGTAACAGCGAGTAAAGGATTGATCGTAATTTCGAGGATAGAATCACATCCGTTTGATGCCCCGCCGAAAATGGTATCTGCATAATTCCCGGGCATGTCATATGTGATATTATTAATTACGACTGATTGATTCGGGCAAAGAGTTTCTGTGATAGTAGTTGTAACAGCGAATAAAGGATTGATCGTAATGCTGAGGATAGAATCACATCCGTTTGATGCCCCGCCGAAAATGGTATCTGCATAATTCCCGGGCATGTCATATGTGATATTATTAATTACGACTGATTGATTCGGGCAAAGAGTTTCTGTGATAGTAGTTGTAACAGCGAGTAAAGGATTGATCGTAATGCTAAGGATAGAATCACATCCGTTTGATGCCCCGCCGAAAATGGTGTCTGCATAATTCCCGGGCATGTCATATGTGATATTATTAATCACGACCGATTGATCCGGGCAAAGGGTTTCTGAGATTAAGGTGATTACGCCGTCATTTACAGTAATCAATATAGTATCCGAGTCTTCACAACCAGAAGGATGAGTATATGTGTAGATAATTTCAAAAATACCTGGCCCAATGCCCGGATCAAAGATATCGCTACTTACATCGCCGGACCAAATGCCTCCTGTTGGTTCTGCGGTCAGCGTCACAGGAGCGTCATACGAGCAAAAAGGACCTTGAGGATCGATGATTACATCAAGTTCAAAAACGGAGATAATCTGAGACACTGATGTAATATTTCCACAAGCATCAGTGTAACTCCAGGTGTATGTAATCACTTCTGGATTCATTCCCCCGTCTGTACTCATGCTTCCGGACACAATACCCATTCCATCACAGTTATCTGTCCATTCCAACTCTGTCAAAGGCGGAATGAGGTCACTACATTGTACAGTAAGATCGATCGGTGGTGAAATCACCGGAGGGATGAAGTCGCCGACAGTAATGGTCTGTACACATTGACTGACATTGCCGCAGGAGTCTGCAATCTCGTATGTCCGTGTGATGGTTCTGGGACAAGTACCATTATCTGTTTCACTAACTGCAAAAGTCGATTCGTCAAGGCCGCAGTTATCAGAAGCGGAGCCACCACCTGCGATGAACTCCGGATAGGTGGTAAAAGCAGGAGGTACATCACCATTACATTCAAAAGAGAGATCAGCAGGGCAATTGATTACCGGGGGAATGATGTCACCGACTGTAATGGTCTGAACACATTGATTGACATTGCCGCAGGAGTCTGCAATCTCATAAGTCCGTGTGATGGTTCTGGGACAAGTGCCATTATCTGTTTCCGTGACAGCAAAAGTAGATTCATCAAGACCGCAGTTGTCTGAAGCAGAACCACCACCTGCAATGAATTCCGGAAATGTGGCAAAAGCAGGAGGTACATCACCAGCACATTCAAAAGACAAGTCAGCAGGGCAATTGATCACGGGAGGGATG
>DATDQA010000108.1:0-3785 GCA_035292505.1 Saprospiraceae bacterium
CAGTTGCCCCGACCATTGAAAACAACCTATCCCTTGCGGGTATCGGATATCGTCTTTATCAGGAACACAGAAAATGGGTTGATTGCCGGAACAGACAGGACCCTCCTGCGCATGCATACCGATACGTCTGGTTTGCATGTGACCAGAGTCGATGTCTTAAATGAAGAAAGCGGCATTCCGTTGATGCATTTGGGAGTAGATCAATATGCTGTGACCACGGATGGAAATGTACTTGTAGTGGCAAAAGACGAGGTAGTAGAATTTGAATTGTCCCGCAGTGATGCATATGACGATGTGCCAACAATTTTTATCAGCCAGGTGCTTATCAATGGAATGGATATCCGTGATACAAAATATGGGGCACTGCACGGACCGTTTTGTCAACAGTTGCAGATGCCTGTCTTTTCGGCATCAGAGAGCAGTATTACGTTTGTGTTCAATGGAAATTCCGTAGAGGACGAATACTTGTCTTATCAGTGGCGTCTGAACGGATTGTATGAGACCTGGACAGAGCCGGTCGCGGAGAATGAAGTCCAATTTGCGGGACTCAGACCAGGTCCATATGCATTTGAAGTCCGCGTCTGTGATACATCTGGTAATTGCAGTGAAATGATAGCACCCTGGCGATTCTTCATTCGCAAGGCGCTTTGGCAGCAGTTGTGGTTTTGGTCTTTGATTGCTATGATGATGATGGCAGGTGGTTGGTTGATCTATCTGCAGCGATTACGTCGTCGACGCAGGGACGCAGAACGCGAGAAGAAACGTCTTGAAACCGAACTCAATACCCTCGCACTGGAACAAAAATCATTGCAACTGCAGATGAATCCTCATTTCATCTTCAACGCGTTGCAGACTGTAAGGAGTCATATCCACGAGGATAAACTTGAGGACGCGAGAGACAACCTCACCCGATTCGCAAAACTTATGCGGGTGCTGCTTGAGATGAGCCGGAGTGAGAAAGTCACGTTGGAGGATGAACTTGAATTTTTACAATCCTATGTCGATGTAGAGAAAATGAGCCACCGTCTGCCGGTGCTGTTTCAAATTGAAATTGACGAGGAAATCGAGTCCTATGCAATAGAAATCCCGCCAATGATCATACAACCAATACTCGAGAATGCAATCAAGTATGGTGGAGATGGCAATGAGATAAGGGTTGAAATGCACATGACACAACGCAATAAACTGCTCATCGTAGAGATTCAGGACAATGGCACCGGTTTTGGATCGCATGCTCCGCATCATAAATCCGCGTCATTGGATATCATCAAGAACAGGCTTGCCCATCTTGGAAGAGGAGGAGGGCTTGAGATTACTCAGAGTAAGGAAGGTGGGGCAATCGTGGATTTACGCATCCCTTTGACTTGAGAAGAAACCTTTCTTGGGAGATTTCTAACTTTCGTGAACATGAAGTGGAAATACACGGCCGTAATCAGTCAATCCGAGGATTGGTGGATTAGGATGGATCATGGAGATACCCGGTGTAAATTGTCAGGAGAGGATTAAGGACCAATCTTTGAAACATTCATAATTACGTTGCCTGAGGCTCTTGACTGGAATCGCAATGAAGCCCTGGCGGCGGCAGAAAAAGACTTCGAAATAGCTTTCCGGCATGAAACGAGATGATTTGCTACGACCTTTATATCGCATATCTTATGGTTGAGTCAAGATCTGTGTGTTTACAATCTTGCCGGAAGTCAGATCATGAGTTATCATCGATTGCAATTTGATCATGCTCTCCGTATATCCCTTGTCATAAGAATCAAGATCGGCACGAGAAATCTCCAAAGTCTCATTTTTCCAATAGAGTGTAATCCGACTCCCTTCTGATGTAGACCGAAGACAATAGCTTGTCAATTGTTTCTGTCCATCTTCATTCACTGATTCGATCGTAAAATATTCGAATGGTCGCCAATCTACAATCGTATATTTCATTTCTTCAGTTCTCCGTATACAGTGAAAGTGAGATCCCCGCTGTACCCTCCCATCCAGGGCATCACGAAGAAGTAGCATGTCCATCATCATCCATTCCTTTGCTAACTCCGGACGAGTCAGGTAATCCCATACCAAAGGTGGGGGTATTGGCAGCATTGTTTCGCAAACCAACATCGCTTCATCTGGTTTCACGAAGATTCTATCGTTAGCTCTCTTGCTTTCGTATACTGCACGGAGATTGTGCACGTACATTTTTGTCTCACCGAGGTGGAGATAAGAGTGTGTATAAGGTAGCATCTCCATTGTGCGAGGGTCTATTTCCATGGCATCTATTGCTGCTTGAGTGAAGAGGGCATAGGATCTGAGTCCTGTTGTGTCTTCCACATCATTTTTTGCCATCCGGTGAACAAGAATGACGTCGGGACCACTCAGTTCTTCTCTTCCCCGAATATTTTGTACGATGTAGTTGCCATAATGCACGAGCAACTTCAGATCGAGTTTAGGAAGATTATCGCAGGCATCACAACAGCGTCTCGCATTTTGTTCCATTTGTTCAAGGAGGCGGACAAAGGAGTTATAAATGTTTTCAAGGATCTCAAGAAACGTTTGTCCCTGGATAAAACTCCCTTCAGGGACAAATGCAAGAATTGCATCACCTTGAAAATTTGAGATCTGCAGAGGCGGTTTTATTGCATTCACCATCCCCTCAAAGAGATGATCAAGTATTCCCTGAGCCTCTTCAAGTCCCGACAGTGTCAGGAATTCTGTATATCCAGTGATGTCGGCAATGACGAAATAGCCCTTTGAAATCATGACATGCGAGACGAACCGGGTCTTGAATGGCCGGAACTTCGTCTGATCAAACTTACAAGAATTCGTACAATGTGTAACAGGGATAGGACCTTTCGTTATCCGGATATGACAAAAAAGGACTAATTCTCCAACGCCCCTGCATCAATCCAGGCCTTTATCTGTGTGATCTCACAATCCTGCAGAGGTCCCCTGTTTTTTGGCATCGGTATATAACCTTGCAGCCTGGCGATCACACCATATAATCTGCCTGACAATGCCTCTGTCCGGATACCCGTATAGTCTCCGAGAAAAACTCCACCTGAAGGATTCTGTCCGCTATGACAGCCGCGGCAGTTTGTAGTAATGATAGGGTTTACCATCTGTGCAAAGCTTACATTCTCTGTGTTACAGGTTGTCTCCAGATCGCAGGTTAGATTCTGTGCTCCCTGAAGGATCCAGGTGGCAATGACCTGGATTTGTTCCTGAGTGAGAGGCAACTGCGGCAGCCGGGGCATACGCTTCTCTTCATCATCTTCGGTGATCACCTCGAAGAGATCGCTATCGCCAGGATCAAACGGTTCTACTTTGCCCGATGACATCACTTTTTCGTAAGAAGTGAGAATCAATCCATCCTGATGACTTACATCATCATGGCATGTCGGCACCGAGCAGTTTGAAATCAAGATTGGTAAGACATCGTACCCGAAATAGACGACACCTTCTTCACATGGAACAAAGGGTGTCGGATCAATAGGCATCGTATCGACCGCGTTGCCGATAGGATCAAAAGGATCTACCAGGACCGGCTCATGTGTACAACCTGAATTCTGCAGAACAACGTATCCTGAAATCGTCCCTATCAGTGCCCGGAACAAATATTGCTTCATTTATTGATTTTGCTTTAATGGATAAGATGGATTTCGGGATTAGCGCAGGGAGATTTTCCTTAACGTATCACTAACTTACCGGAGTATACATTTTGACCTGCGTTGAGTTCAATAAAATAGATTCCGCCAGGGATGCCTTGCTGAAGTCGGAAGGAAAATTGGGCTTGACAG
>DATDQA010000109.1:0-11112 GCA_035292505.1 Saprospiraceae bacterium
TTTAGAGAACAGGACGGGCAGATCATTTTGTACAGAGATGCCGGGTATTTCGCCCCATTCAGTATAAGTGGCTATGTAGAAGATGGCGAGACAGGTGAGCGACTCTTTGCAGCCCATGTCTATGATCTGATCTCCGGAGCAGGTGCTGTCACAAATGAATACGGCTTCTTCAGCATGCAAACAAGAGGGAAGAAGGCCATGTTGAAGGCCTCTTATCTCGGCTGTCGTCAGGATACGATAGAGGTGGACAGATCAAGTGCTGTGTATACGCAACAAATTAAGCTCGAAAAACTGGTCATCCTCAGAGAGGTTGTCATCGAGGATGAGAAGAGCAGGTACCTCGTGATTGCTCCTTTGAGCGAACATCGCAATACCGACCGCCATCTTGCTTCAAAGACCTATCCCGGCGGCGAGTGGGACGTACAACGGCATCTGGAGGCAGTTCCCGGAGTTTCGATTGGTACCGATGGGATAGGGGGGATGCATATCCGCGGAGGAAATGGAGATCAGAACCTGGTGCTTTTCGACGGGGTACCCATTTATCATGCCACACATGCCATTGGTATCCTCTCTGTCTTTAATCCACTGATGATGCGTGAGGTCAATCTGCTGAAAGGTGATTATCCGGCGCGTTATGCTGGTCGGCTTTCATCGGTATTGGATGTCCGGACAAAAGAGGGTAATAATAAACAGTGGTCACTCCAGGCTGGTATCGGTCCTGCTTCGGCAAACGCGTTGATCGAAGGTCCCATTGTGAAGGATAAAGTAGGCATCCTGGTTGCAGCACGCCGCTTTTTACCAGGATTCTATCTGCGTAATCTCTCCCGTCGCGAAAAAGAACGAAATGGTCTTACCGGGGAAACGCATTATGCTTTTACCGATCTGAATGCCAAATGCAATATTGCGCTGACGCCAAAGGACAGGATTTATCTCAGTTACTATCACGGAGATGACAGATATAACGACCTGACGAATACAAGGACAGTAGATGCTGGCGGCACGGTCACTGAATCCTTTGAACGCAGCCTCAAGTGGGGCAACTCTGTCGGGATTTTAAGATGGAATCATCAATTTGGCTTGCATGTATTTGCAAATGCGACATTCACCTTGAGTCGTTTTGAGCTACAGTCTCATGACTATGTTGATTTTACACAGATTCTTCCTTCGGATGAGCAAATCACAGGATTCATAAAACGAAAATTCGAAAGCAATATCAAAGATGCCGGTATCAAGTTCGACATCGATCACTTTTTAAGTAATGCTAACAGGTTGCGATATGGGATCACCTATACCAGTCACGCGATTAGTCCAAAGAGTATTGCCTTCGATGATGCTGCGCAGATTGATGGCTTCCCAATTAATGAAGAAGACATCGACGCACTTCTCATAAAGCTCAGGTCAAGAGCTGTTGAGACTGGGGTCTATGTGGAAGAGTATGCAGATATCGGTTCAGCAATAACGATTTCAAGTGGCTTGCACTTAAGTGCATTTGATGTCCGGGAAAAAGTCTATTGGTCACTGCAGCCGAGACTGAGTGTACGCTTGAAAATTCTGGAAAATCTACAGGGGCATATCAGTGCCAACAGGATGTCGCAGTATATGCATCTCCTGACAAGTAGTGGGATCGGATTACCTACGGATCTTTGGGTACCATCGTCTGCAACTGTAGAGCCGCAGAAAGCCACACAAGTTTCAACCGGTTTATCCTGGCAGGTATGGCCGCGACTGAGAGTGCAAAGCGATGCCTATTACCGTGCGATGCAGAATCTTGTGGCGTATCAGGAGGGTGCCAGCTTTTTGTTTCGCGAAGGTTCTGTGCAAAGTGGCATCCTTGACGCAGCAAATTGGGAAGATAAGGTCACACAGGGCTCTGGTACGGCATATGGCTTAGAATCGCTGGTTTCATATTCAGGCCCGTGGTGCAATATAGAGATAGGCTATACCTATGCACATTCCACCAGGGAATTTCCAGAACTCAATTTCGGAGACCCGTTTCCGTTCCGCTTTGATCGACGACATGCGGTGTCGGTGACCGGTGTATTCCACTTCACGGATCAATTCATGGTTACAGCAGGATGGAACTATGCGAGTGGTATTCCCATCACACTCGCCGAATCCAAATTTTCTCACCCTTCATCTTCCCCGATCTTCCCGCCAGTTGAAGTACTTGAGTTCAGCGAATACAATGCATACCGCCTACCGGATTATCACAGGCTAGACTTAGGCGCAAGATACTACTGGAGGAAACCTAAGGCAACACATAGCCTGCATCTGGACATCTACAATTTATACAACAGGCACAATGTGCTTTATATCGCTCTGGTACAGGATGGAGATGAATTCAAGAATCAGAAGTTTACAGTTTTGCCTTTTATTCCGTCAATCAGTTATCAGTTGAAAATATGAATGATGGGTGATGGGTGATGAATGATTATTCATTATGACTAATTTATGATTAATAGAATAGCATGGTACGTTTACGTTTATCTATTTCTCCGGCTTTACCGGCTTCACCAATTTCCCCGGATCCTGAGCTTGTCGAAGGACCGGTTTCCCCGGATTAAACTATATTTGAATCATTGTGAACAGGCACTTATTACCGGGTTGCGTCGCAATTGGCATTTTTGCTCTTCTTGGTGCCTGTGCCGAGGATGCATTCGTAAGCTATGACCATTTACCAAAATTGGTTGTCCAGGGCAGGCTTTCGCCAGATACGTCATTTCAGATCAGTATTACATCCAGCCTCTCACCTGTAGATCCGGGCGAATATATCATCCCTGAGAATATGGCTGTATCCCTCATCAGTTCCACAGGATCCGTTGTCGATCTGTATCGGGAAAATAATCTGTACGTGGATCCACAGGCTTACCCTATCGCAGGTGAATCATATTTTTTGATCATCAGTGCTCCAGGTTATGCGCGGGTAGAGGCTCAAACCTCAATACCACAATCGGTACAATTGGCTGGTACAAGTAAAATAGCGAACCTACGCTTCGTGGAGTCCGAAATGACACCGGATAAGATGAACCTGACGTATGATCTGATACTTGATTTCATGCCGGACTTTGATCCACACGATAAGTTCTTTCATTTCATCTTTGTGCAAACAACATCAATCAATGCCGGAACGGCAACTGAACCTGACATACAGGAGATAGCGTATTATATCAATCCTCAGTTTCCCGACGAGGATGGCTTTTACCAACAGCATGAGACGGGTGTACTCATTGATGCAGAGAAAACAGGTGCTTCGCACTCACTTGCTTTTTCTTTCGTTGACTATACCCTGGGTGATGACGAAGAGTTAGGGAATTTATTTATTGAAGTGCGTACAGTGACAGAAGAATACTATCAATATCATACTTCACTGTCCAGGCAGTTGATCTCACGCGATGATCCTTTCGCTGAGCCTATTCCAGTGTTCAACAATGTGAGAGATGGGTCTGGAAACTTTTCAGGATTCAGCCGGCTTGTGTATCAGATCCCGGTAGTTCCGTAGAGGGTGAGAATGTGTCCAAAGGACTCCTTGGGAGAGAATGTGAGAAGGTGAGAAGGTGAGAGAAGAAAAACTCAAACTCAAACTCAACACTGAGGAATAAGGACTGAAGACTGCAAACTGACGACTGCAGATTGCTGACTGAGGACCGAAGACTGAGGACTGCCGGCTGTCGACTGAGAACTTATCTTAAACTCTCCATATCCCTTATCAACACACTTCTTCGATTGAAGTAGATCATATTCGATTTACGCAAGGAGTTGAGCACAGAAGTCACTGTCTGACGTGATGTGCCCGTGAAATTGGCGATATCCTGCTGGGTAAAATTGTGTTTAAACATAGTCTCGTAACCCACTCGCATTCCATGCTTTTCGGCATTTTGCTTCAGAAAATCCACGATGCGTTCGCGGGCATCCTTGAAAATGAGGGACTCAAGTCTCTTCTCTGTGTGCTTGAGCTTTCGTCCGATCATGCCCAGGATATTGAAATACAATCCCGGACACTTCTGGAGTAAAATGCGGAAATCCTGTGTGTTGATTCGGTACAAGAAGACCTCGGTATTAAAAGTGAGGGCATAGTTGTGATGTCGCTCATCGCTCATGACGCTGAGTTCGCCGAAGATAGCCTCCGGATGGAGTATCTGCTTGATGATCTCCCGGCCATTTGAATGGAAGGTACCAATCTTGACAACACCCTGTGCCAGGAGATAAAGATGTGCGGCCGTGTCACCCTGATGGTAGATGAACTGGAATTTTGGAACAGTCACGGGTTCCATCATATGCCTGAGCAGGCACCGCGACTCTGAATCCATGCCATCGAAAATGGCGATCCTGCTGATGAGTTCATCTTTGTGGTGTTCTGTGGCGAGTTCCGGACCTACAGTCTGTTTCATAGCCAGAGGGATTAGATTTAATACGTAAGACACGGCGGGCGGCATGATCCCCTATGCGAGATGTATAAAACCTGATTCGCACGTGCTCCGGAGAAGAAAAGCACTTGTGCAAGGCCGTCTCAAATGGTTACATTTGTCGCACAGGGAATATTACTACGATGGCATCCACACGCCGATTAGCTGCGATAATGTTTACGGATATCACGGGGTATTCCGCGATGATGGAGTCTAACGAACTACAGGCGCGGATGATCCGGAACCGTCACCGTGAGGTGTTCAAGGATGCACATGAAAGGTATAATGGCAAAATCCTGCAATATTTCGGTGATGGGACCCTGAGCATCTTTGAGAGTACGGCAACAGCAGTAGAATGTGGTGTAGATATGCAAATCGAATTTCGGAAGGAACCAGAAGTGCCGTTGCGCATCGGTATCCACAGTGGCGATATCGCGTATGATGAAGAGGGTGCTTACGGCGATGGACTTAATATCGCCTCACGTCTTGAGCGTCTCTGTATCCCCGGAGGTGTATTTATCTCTGCAAAGGTATTTGATGACATTAAAAATCACCCATGGCTCACCGCTGTTTCATTGGGCTTCTTTCATCTCCGCAACATCACGCAGGATCTTGAAGTGTTTGCAGTGACGGCAAAAAGCATGGCATTTCCAACTTCACAGGAGATGAACTCATGGATAGAGCGTGTCGATGGGGTAGAGCAGGGAGGATTAGATGACATGCCAACCGGCCGGAGAAAAAAAGCGGTCGCATTTCTCCTTGCTTTGCCACCAATGGGAGTATTTGGCTTGCATCGTTTTTATGTGGGACAGCGGGGTCGGGCGATCGCGCACTTCGTCCTTGCTATCATTGCCATTTTTGCAACTATCCAGGAAGGCGAAGGCTATCAGATTCTTATCGTCCTTGGGATTATCGGCATGCTCGATGCTATTCTCATGCTGGCCATGCCAAGGACGGATTTTGATGACAAATACAACCGTCTGAAAGGCAAGGCAGCCAGGAAGAAAACACCGCTTGCGAAAAAACACACCTCGCTTGACAGAACTCCCCAGCGCCAGGGTGATTCTGCCATCGTCCGCGGTATTGAACTCTATAAGAAAGAGAGATACCATGAAGCGATTCGCGAGTTTATACATGCTTTACAGGAGGATCCAAAGTCTTCTGCGGCGTATTTCAACCTTGCCTGTTGCCATTCAATCCTGAGAGATGCCAAAGACGCCTACTTTCATTTGGCTAAAGCAGTGGAGCTCGGATTCAAAGATCATGATCGCATTCTGCAACATGAGGCATTGTCATTTCTCAGAGATCAACCTGATTTCGAAGCTTTCCATGCAAATGGCTTCAGAAAGGTGGGTCAGTTGCCACCAGCTCCTGTTCCAGATCTCCTTGAACAAGCAAATACGATGACGATACTGGATCGCCTTGAACTGTTAGGTGATCGACTTGAAAAAGGGGAACTTTCCAGGGATGAATTCGAAATGGAAAAGAAGAAGTTACTGGGGAGAGGGTGAAGCAGAAAGCGAGAATGTGAGAGAGTCCTCCTTCGCATTTGGCTACGGCGGATAAATGAGAATGCGAGAAGAAACTCAAACTCAAGTGCAAATGGAGCGGAAGCGACATCCCGGACCGATCTCTACAAAGTAGAGAGAGCGTCGGGACTCAAACGCAAAAAGAAAAGTAAAAGTCGGAGGCTGCAAACTCAATAGAGAAAGATGACAAGCCACTTAGCAACCACGTAGAAACAACTCAGCAGCTAATTAGAAATGATCTGGCCAACAGCGAAAAGCGAATAGCTAACAGCATATTCTTATGAAACAATCGAAATTCATCGTTATCGAGGGTCTCGATGGCTCAGGAAAGTCGACTCAACTTGAGCTGCTGCAGTCATATTTGGAGGAAAAGGGTGTTATTTTCCGTCATGTTCACTTTCCCAGACTAGGTCAGGGAGTTTACGGAACATTAGTCGCCGACTTTTTACGCGGGGCATTTGGCAAACTTGAAGAAGTCCATCCGAAGCTAGTGGCGCTCCTCTATGCCGGAGATCGTAAAGATTTTGCAGAGACAATCGCGCATTGGCTCGCGGAGGGAATCCTTGTCATCGCAGATCGTTACGTGTACTCAAACATTGCCTTTCAATGTGCAAAGTGTATAGAACCGCGGGAGAAGGAGGAGCTGAAGCAATGGATACTTGATCTGGAGTATGGCTATTATAAAATTCCAAAGCCTGATTTCTCGCTCTTCCTCGACGTCTCCATCGTGTCTGCTGCGAAAGCACTCTCCGAAGATGACGAACGCACGACGCGCGATTATCTCAATGGCTCTCAGGATATTCATGAATCTGACCTGGACTTTCAGGAACGCGTGCACCAGGAATATCTTAACCTTACCAGATCTGAGGAGGACATCCATCGTTTGCTCTGCGTGGATAAACATGGACAACGTCTTTCGCCGGATGATACACATCGGGCGATTATTCGGAAATTGCAGGAGATGCACATTTTATGAAGATCATGAACTGCAATCACACTCTTTGGATTAAGTGTTGTGCCTTCGCTGCGCTATGCAACTTGTTCCAACATGCCCTATGCCAGGAAATAACCGGAGAGTTAAAAGTCTGGCACAACGTCACGCTCACCCTTGAAGGTCCAATCATAAGTGAGCAATCTGAGCCCAATCCGTTTTCAGATTACCGGCTACAGGTGACTTTTGCACAAGACAGTACTGTGTACAAAGTACCCGGATATTTTGCTGCAGATGGGAATGCTGCAAATACCGGGACCGATACAGGAAATAAATGGCGTGTACACTTTACTCCTGATCGTACAGGTGAATGGCTATACACCGTTTCTTTTCGCCAGGGCACGGATATTGCGATATCGGACGATGAGGGATTATCACTGGATCCTGATGGATTGATGGGATCATTTATTATTCAACCTTCTGACAAGACGGGTAGAGATTTCAGAGGCAAGGGTCGGCTGACCTATGTGCATCATAGATATCTTCAGTATCAGGGTTCGGGAGAGTTCTTTCTGAAGGCCGGGGCTGACTCCCCGGAGACCTTACTGGCTTGCCGGGAATTCGATCAGACTTATTTATTGTCAACCGGTGCGCCGTTGAAAGACTGGACACCACACCTGGGTGATTGGAGAGAAGGAGATCCCGTATGGCGCGATTCACTCGGCAAAGGCATCATTGGTGCCATCAACTATCTCGCGGAAGAAGACCAGAATGCCATTTCGTTTCTCACGATGAATATCGACGGCGATGGAGACAACGTATGGCCGTATGCTGATCCCGATCAACATGACAGATTCGATTGTTCTAAGCTCGATCAATGGGAAATCCTGTTCACGCATTGTGATCAGAAAGGAATCTACATGCATTTCAAAACCCAGGAACAGGAGAACGACCAGTTGCTGGATGGAGGGCAACTTGGTCGCATGCGTAAACTCTACTATCGTGAACTGATCGCCCGCTATGCCCATCATCTTGGGTTGAACTGGAATTTGGGTGAAGAAAACACCAATACCGATTTGCAACGAAAGGCCTTTGCCCAGTTCTTCTTTGACCATGATCCCTATCATCACAATATCGTTGTGCATACATTTCCAGGTTCCGATGATGCTGTGTACACGGATTTATTAGGGAATCAATCGAAGCTCACGGGGGCATCACTGCAGGCAGATTGGAATGAGGTGCATGACATCACGTTGGAATGGGTAAAAAAATCCCAGGATGCAGGGAAGCCCTGGGTAGTTGCCAATGACGAACAGGGGATTGCATTCATTGGAGTACCTGATGATGCTTTTCAAAGCAATCCGACCCAGGATGGTATTCGTAAGCAGGTCCTTTGGGGCAATCTCATGGCAGGTGGTGCAGGTGTTGAATATTATTTTGGTTATGCGTTGCCACACAATGACCTCAATTGTGAAGACTTTCGTTCGCGTGACAGGATGTGGGATTACAACCGGTATGCCCTGCAATTCTTTAAAAACTCTCTTCCGTTTTGGTTGATGCAGAGTGCCGATAGTCTGGTTGATGCCGATGACGGCGATGCCTTTTGCCTGAGCCTTCAGGATTCGATCTTTGCGATCTATCTTCCTGAGGGTGGAGAATCGTTTCTTGATCTCAGGAATGCTTCCGGCATCTTTGATATTTCATGGTACAATCCACGCATGGAAGGTGACATGCAGACAGGAACTGTAGCCATCGTCGGTGGGGGAGTGATGGCTTCACTCGGATTACCTCCGGAAGAGGCATCAGAAGATTGGGCTGTGCTAGTGCAAAAAAAAACTGAGATCCCGGAAATAAAGACTCTTGATTGCGCTCCATTCAATTGTGCCGAAGTAACGCTTGTCTGGAATCGACCGACAGATGGAAGTGTATTTACGCCTGCTATAGAAATGAGTACTGATGGCGAGAATTTCACAGAGATCGCTCCGCTTACTGAAATGCATTGCACACAATATTGTATCACAAGAGTACCGGCATCAGGAATATTCACATATTACAGGTTAAGGACCGCTCAATTGTATTCGAATACAGTGAAATGTCATGTGCCTTGTTTTGGAGAGGGGAGAGGTGATATTGAGAATGTCAAACGACGCAAAGGAGGTCAAATGCATTGATAGTTTGAACCCAAATGCTCTTGCGAATCTCGTTATCTTGGCATCCTCAGCCCGGTAATACTCTTTCAATTTCAACAGACCACGAAGCCGTAATATGGCGCCACTCACAGTTGCTGATCATATCCTTTTCGCACTCTTTGCATTTGCCCTTCCTCTGCTGATGATTTGGAGACAAGAGTCTTCGCAAATTGTGATTCCTGAAGACAGTGATCTGAAAATCCGGATCTACTGGACAAACAGTATGGTGTTGTGGATAGGAGCATTGATTGTGGTAGGATTATGGTTTTTTTATGGCCGGCCGTTTACGGCGATGGGGATGAGATTACCGGAGGCTTCTTCATTTCCGCATTGGATGCTCCTGATCGCGGGGTTTTTGTTATTCTATTTTGCCGATGCCATGATATCCTGGAATTCTGCTGACGAACATCCAGCTTCTGCTATTCTTCCTGCGAATTGGCGTGAGTTTGCACATTTCGGTACTGTCGTGAGTCTCAGTGCAGGAATTTGCGAGGAGATTGTCTTCCGTGGCTTCATTGTGAACTATCTACTTGTGTTTACAGCCGGCCATGAATATTCGATACAGATTGCGATCATGGGATCGGCGCTCGTCTTTGGTATCGTCCATGCTTATCAGGGTGGCCTCGCACTGCTGAAGATTACCTTGCTTTCAATGCTGTTTGCCTGGTTGTTCGTCATGACCAAATCCCTTCTGCTCTTGATTGCGCTGCACTTCACTATAGACTTCTGTAGCGGCATGATGGCGGTGATCAGGAAGAAGGAAGAAAATGCGCTGGCCTAGCCGGGAAAATCGATAAAACAGGGAAAGCGGGAAAACATTTGCCAGTCGATTTCCTCTGCTTCCTCCTTTTCCTCGGATTCCTCTACTTTCTCTGCTTTCTCTCTCTTTCACATCCTTACATCGATTGGCGTTTCAAGAATCTTACCATCCTCATTATGTACGTAAAACGCCTGTGCGTCCGCAGTTGATCCGTAGGCTTGCATGAGTTCATCATTTTCAAATAATAATCCCACCGTTTCATCACAGCCATAACCATCTGCTAAAGAACCCTCAAGAATATACTGATGAAAATATGTGCGTCTCCCCGGTTCACTGAGATAATGCGGTGCAAAACTCCCTTTCAACCATCCCAAGGCTTTCATCGGAGTCAGAACCTTTGGTCTTGAGTCAGTAAGGCCTCCTTCGAACCAACAAATACCGCCCGCACTTCCTCCTCCTAATAAGATACCACTTGATGCAGCCTCTTTCAGGATCTGGTCAATGCCATGTTCCCGCCAGATCGCAAGCATGTTTACGGTATTTCCGCCACCGACATAGATCGCATCCATATTGAGCAGTATTTCATCAAACCCCTGTGGCTGATCAAATGTGGAAATGAAAAGCTTTTGGACATACGGTTCAAACTTCAGTTCAGCTCCCAGGTTGTTCCACCAGGAGATCATCTCGGCACTGTCACCGGAGGCAGTAGGCAGGTAACAGATGCGTGGATAATCTTTCCCCGTCAGCTCCACGAATTTTTTGATGAGGACAGGATTTACGCCGCGCCCGACGGCAAATATGCGTGATGGAGTATTTGGCATAGCATCAAGAATATATCTATCTGCTAAGGACGCGAAAAGACGCGAAAGAGTTTTGTGCGTCTGCAGTTGATTCGAAATGAGTTCACGTGGCATGTCGAATCATATTTCTCACAGAGACACGGAGGACACAGAGATAGTTGGCTATGTGGTGCATTCTCTCAGTGATCTCTGTGCCTTTGTGAGAGACCTTCATTGCATGCCTGGCGTCCCATTATGTCATATGCAAAATGAGTTCACTTAGCATGTCGAATCATATTTCTCACGGAGACACGGAGGACACAGAGATAGTTGGCTATATGGTGCATTCTCTCAGTGATCTCTGTGCCTTTGTGCGAGACCTTCTTTGCATTCCTGGCGTCCCATTATGTCATATGCAAATGAGTTCACTTAGCATGTCGAATCATATTTCTCACGGAGACACGGAGGACACAGAGATAGTTGGCTATATGGTGCATTCTCTCAGTGATCTCTGTGCCTTT
>DATDQA010000110.1:0-6877 GCA_035292505.1 Saprospiraceae bacterium
ATATAGAATCCCCCAAATGTTCCACCATTTGCTGCCCAACCGGACATGAGATACACCCGACTACCCGATGCATTTGCAACCGCCAATGCAACACGGCCGCTCTGCAATGGATAGTCAAAGTCTGTGATCTCTTCCCATTCAATGCCTCCATCTGTACTTCTGTGAAATTCTCCGCTTTGAGTTGCATAGACATAAGAGGAAGATCCGGGCTTAAATTTAATTTCGTATGTACGTCCTGACAAGACCTGAGTCCACGAGTCCCCTGCATTATCGCTTCGGTATACACCCTGATCAGTTGCTGCAAGTAATACATACGCATTGTTCGGATCCTGGATAAGTTGATATCCTGCATAGCTTCCAACAATTGGTAACGGTGAAGTTGAATACCAATTTATACCAGCGTCATAACTCACAAAAACGCCTGCTGAAGGACGCCAATACCCTGCGGAAACAATAAATCCACCATTACTTGCATCGCCATCGCCAGTGAGAATATAGATTGTATTAGGATTGTCATGGCTGACAACGATTCCGGAGATGGCGGTAGAGGGAATGTTGTCCGTGAGTCCTGTCCAGGAAGTACCACCGTTTATGGATTTGAAAAGTCCGCCTGCTGGGGTTCCGATATACAGCGTATTGACATCCGTCGGATGAAAAGCAATACGGTCTACCCGACCGATACCCACTGCAGAACCATTTGTTCCGGAAATGGCTGTAGGCCCACGGGGAATCCAGTTACCTGCACTGCTGCGATACAGAGGAACATAGTTGTCATAAGCTCTACGGATATGTCGATCGACGTCCACAAGCCGACCCTGACCATCTGTGCGTGCGGACATATAGAGACCCCACCGCGCCCAGTGTTTGTAATTTCCTTCATCAGTCTTAATGCGCTTTCCTGAAGCGATCTCGGCATAGTGTGCGTCGACGATTTCCATGATTTCTTCCACTCTGTCTTTGCCCTGGAGTTTGTCTTGCAGACTCGGCAATTGGGCGACAAGGTCCAGAGCGGCCAGATTCAGGCTAAGTATTGCAAATAATATCAGGATGTGTTTCATAGCAAGAATTCTTATTTGTGATTTATACCTGATGCTTCCAACGTTCTTTCCATGAGTCTGATCTTTTCTTCCAATTGCAGCATATACAAGGTGAGCTCTTCTATTTTCTCCATCATCCGTTTTTGCATTTCCCCTACTTCAATTCCATTTATTTCAATTGTTTTAGCATCCGGAATATTGGGAAGATGGTGATGAGTGTTGATAAAATTTCGCAGGTCATCAAAACTCTTAAGGGAATAGCCATCAGCAAAAACATAGTCGGCCCAGTCGTTGCTGTCCTGAATTTTCAGTTCCTCACAGATTATCTTGCCATTTACAGCAAGGCTGTATGTCGACGGTGCAATGACATTGCCAATCTGCACTGTGCCTCCTCCATTGTTTAAGTGGAGACGTGTGACTACTCCATTGTTACGAGCCTGGATTTCATTATTATCAAAACCGATGTTTATACTATTATTTGCTCCCAATTGAAGAAAACCACCACTGCCATTTCCTACATCTGTACCACCAATAATGTTCAACTTAGTTTCAGGGGCATTGGTTCCTATTCCGATATAGCCATTATTTGTTACTACAAGGTCATTGACAAATCCAAGACTTCCTGTAGTCCGTGAAATATATAGTGAATTGAGATACTGGGTGATATTGTAATCCATGGTATTGCTTGGTAGCTCCCATAAAATACGTGCTTCCGTTGCAGCCGGAGTACCATTTAATCGAATGGTGGTCTTTGCAGCATCCTGAACATAGACAGTGCCATTTACTGACAATTTATACGTAGGCATCTGATCTGCAAATCCAATTCCAACAGTGCCAGAGTTATTATTAAAAATATCATCATCATCAATTTGAGACACATGCCAAGTAAGTGGTGGATGCGGACCGGAGGTTACCTGCTGCCAGCCTGTTCCAGTGTGGTAAAATAATTGGCTTAACGTAGTATCATAGACCATCAATCCTTTGATACCTGTCATGGCAATTCGGGAAACCGTAGATGTTCGTGGAAACAATAAACCTTTGGTGCTACTCTTTAGCTCCAGGATGGCACTCGTATGCGGGGTGTTCGTACCAATCCCAATGCCTTGCGAAAATGCGTTTGTCATGCAGGCACTGATCACAATCAAGGTCAATAACTGTCTCATATTTTCGGTTTTAATTGAAATATGAAATCAAACTTATCGGAGCTCTCCATCAACCACAAAAGCGGTTAGCCTTCGGCAAAAGGCGTTTATTGAAAGGACTTCTGAGGGGCTGGAACCTCAAGGAGCAGCGGGCTTCTAAAGGATCGCTGAGATTCTAAGGATGTCAAGATTTATTTCCGAGAGATGGATTTTATGCACGCGTGTCAATTGGAACCACTGTTATTTGGATAATTTAGTCGGTATATTCTCCTTCCATGGCGGACATGTTTCAATTTGCGCGGACCAGGGTGTACAGAGGGCTTATCTCCCCTTGCCTCTGGATGGCTGCTTTGATACCATCGGCATATGGCCAGAAAGCCAATGAGGTGAAAGCAATGGAGGCGCTGCTAGATTCTGCGGATTATTATGAATTGCGCAACCCAGAACGTTCGCTGATTCTGAGCATGGAAGTCCTTAAAAGATTTCCGGTAGAAGGACATGAGAGAGGTTCTATCAGGGCATTGATGAATTGTGCGAACAGTGAGAAGTTAAGAGGCAATATTCCGGAAGCACTTGCCTTTTGTGATAGGGCAATTCTCATCGCGGAAAAGCTTCAGGATCCGGATCTGCAGATCGAGGTGTATTACATGAAGGCGTCTGTGTTTTCTGCCACCGATCAGGACGATTCTGCTATTGTTTATCATCGGAAGGTGATAGAGCTGGATCATCCCAATGCCAATCAATATTTTGTCTGCAACGCCTATGTAGAGATTGGGCAAACCTATCAGGACTACGGAAACGCAGAACAGGCAGAAGAATATCTGTTAAAGGGAGTCAACTGCAGTAGTGATGCTGAGGAGGTGAAACCTTTCACATTGCTTCCACTCATTAAGTTTTACGTCAACCAGAATAATCCCAAATACCTTGTGTATCTGGATACGTTTGTGATGACGGACTTCTATAGGAATGCATCTCCGCAAACCCGGGCGAGCCACTTTGACTCATTTATCCACATCGATCCTACGTCAGCTTCCGAAAAGGAAATGCGAGGTCGCGAGATTTGCGCACACTATCTCAATCAGGGCAGCCTCTCCATGCATGTGAATTTTGCCCTTGTGCTTTCCGCCCATCTTCGAAGTATGGGCAAGCTGAAATCAGCAGACTCTTTGTTGGTCCTTCTGGCGGACAGAGCCCGTTCCACCGGAAGAATAGAACAAGAGGCACAGGTCTTCAGAAATCTGTATCTCAATGCAAAGGATCAGGGCCGCCTGAAGGAAGCCATCGATTATAATGAGCGGTATCTGGGCTTGTATCAACAGCAAATAGCAGAAGAGAACCGCAATGCCTTTAGTGAACTGAACATCAAATTTGAGACTGCCCAAAAAGACCGACAGATCGAGCTTCAGAATACAAAAATTGAGCAGGAACAGCGAAATCGCAACTTTTTGATTGCCTTGTCTTTTCTCACGAGCGCTCTTCTGTTTCTTACTTTTTTCTATTTGAGAAACCGTATACGTTCTGCAAGAAAAATCACTGAGCAAAACAAGCTTATTCATGCCCGGGAAAAGGAGCACATGGTAAAAGAGCATGAGTTTGCTGAGTTAGCCACTGCATTGAAAACCCGTGAAAGCGAGCGAAACCGAATATCCCAGGATCTGCATGATGACGTCGGAGCCTCGCTGAGCAGCATTCATATCTATAGCTCGGTAGCCGAAAAAGCGATCAGGGACAATCCCCAAAAAGCCGAGGAGATTGTGTCCCAAATCAAGCAAAACAGCCGCCAGGTCATTGAGAACATGAGCGATATCGTCTGGGCAATGAATGCTGAGCAACGCGATGGAGAATCCCTGGTAGGTCGTATCAAAAATTATGGCTATGATTTATTGTCCCAAAAGAACATTGATTGTACATATCACATAGATCCACTTGTGGAAAAAAGATTGACAAAACCGGAGGCGCGAAAAAATGTGCTCCTGATCGTCAAAGAGGCATTGAATAATATCGCCAAATACAGCGAAGCCGCGCGTGCAGAGGTCTCGATTTCTTTGGAGGGAGATTCGATGATCATTCGCATTACCGACAATGGAAAGGGATTTGATCCGAGGACTGTGAATGAAGGGAATGGCCTTGGCAATATGAAAGAGAGGGCCGGCTTGCTTGGCGGGCGCTTCTCCCTGCATTCATCCCTGGTCGACGGAACAGCGATCCTTTGCAGCATCCCGTTGGCGAAAATTAGTGATAGGTAGTCCTATAGGTATACCATACATTGCACCATGATCAGGATCGTGATATATGATGATCATCTCCAGAGGTGTGAGAGCCTGAAGGCGCTGTTATTGCTGGCTGAGGACATGGAATGTGTTGGTGTCTTTCATGATTGCAGTCATGTCATACAAGATATGCATCGGCTCCATCCGGATGTGGTCCTCATGGATATCGCCATGCCCAATGTAGATGGTATCAGTGGCGTGTTGATGATCAAAAAGGATTTTCCCGAAATACGGATCATCATGCAGACGATTTTCTTCGATGAAGCGCGGATCTTTGCCAGCCTGCAGGCAGGTGCAGAAGGCTATATTTTGAAAAATACCGCGGCTGAAAAAATCATCGAAAGTATCAGGCAGGTACATGAGGGTGGGGCATTCATGACGCCCTCTGTGGCCTTAAGGGTCATGAAATTCTTCAATCAATCCAAAGCTTCAGCGGATACTTACAACCTGACCCCCAAAGAAAAAGAAGTGCTCGGCCTTCTTGCTGACGGTAACAGCTATAAAATGGTAGCGTCCAAGATGGGCATCGCCTTCTATACTGTGAACTCCCACATCCGCCGGATCTATGAAAAGCTCCATGTGCACTCTCTCGGTGAAGCCGTTTCTCTTGCTTTGAAAAACAGGATTGTCTAAAGAGGAAGGCTTTTAGCTGTTGGCCTTTAGCTGTTGGCTTTTGGTCGTTAGCTCTGAAATCCTAAATCTGACATCCGCAATCCGTCTCACCTTCTTATTGTCATTCCGAGCGACGGTAGGAGTCGAGGAACACTCTCTGATTCCCCTGGCGACAATTCGCTATTGTGATGCCTTGTGCTAACATCTAAGTTTACGACATGATGAAAGAAGCCTTTCAACTATGTCATGTCATGAAGAATTATTTCATTCTTATCCAGGTTTGCCTTTTTGTTCATGCAAACATTGATGCTCAGGTCGGCAAAGTAGGCATCAACACTACAATACCCGCAGCGATGCTGCATGTGAAAGACAGCAGTGTAGTGTTTACAGGCATTTCTCCATTGCCTGGATCACCGGGAAATCCACCTGTCAGCGATGCAGGAACAAGGATGATGTGGTATCCGGATAAAGCAGCTTTCCGGGCTGGAACTGTGCAGGGAAGCGGTACCACATATTGGAATAAGGATAGTATCGGAGTTTACTCAATCGCCTTCGGGAGGAATACAAAGGCTAATGGAAGCGGATCCACCGCCATCGGAGATGGAACAATTGCCAGTGGCTATTATTCCACAGCAGCAGGATATAATACAAGAGCAACCGGGAATTATTCTACAGCATTAGGAAATGCAACAATCGCTAATGGGTTTGTTTCAACAGCCATAGGATATGAAACAATGACGAGCGGGAATTATTCTACCGCCATGGGAGAGGGAACAAATGCCTCTGGCAACACCTCAACAGCTCTCGGGTTCAATACAAAAGCAAAGGGAACATCTTCGACGGCTTTAGGTAATTTAACTACAGCAAAATCATTTGCTTCCGTTGTCCTTGGTCAGTTTAATGACACCACGTCGATCTCATCTACATCGTGGAATTTATTGGATCCTGTTTTTATCATCGGGAATGGGACTGCCGATAACGCACGCACAAATGCATTCACTGTTTTAAAAAACGGAAAAACCGGAATCAATACCAAATCACCATTAGCGATGCTCCATGTAAAAGACAGCAGTGTGTTGTTTACTGGTCCTTCTTCCATACCCGGACCATCGAATCCACCGATCAGTGGAGCAGGTGCGCGGATGATGTGGTATTCGGACAAAGCTGCATTCAGGGTAGGAAATGTTAGCGGTATTGGAGCCACATTTTGGAATCAAGATAGTATTGGGCTTTATTCAATGGCCTTTGGATGGAATACACAAGCTAAAGGACAATCCTCCTTTGCATCAGGCCTTGCATCAAATGCCAGTGGTCTTAATTCAACAGCGATTGGGTCATACACAAATGCCAGTGGCTATAGTTCCACAGCGATGGGGTTTAGCACAAATGCCATGGGTAGTTATTCAACATCGATGGGAAATTCTACGCAAGCCAACGGTATTTATTCCACTGCGTTAGGACATTCTACAACAGCAATGGGTTCAACTTCCACAGCGATGGGATTATCAACATTTGCAAAATCATTTGCTTCTCTTGTGATCGGACAATTTAATGACACAACGGCGATCAATCCAAATTCATGGAATATAAATGACCCTGTCTTTATCATCGGCAATGGCACTGCAAATAATGCTCGTGAAAATGCAATGACCGTTTTGAAAAACGGAAAAACAGGAATCAATACCGTTTCTCCAGATGCCATGTTTCACGTTGTTAAAAATGCAGCCTCGGGAGGTTCGTATCATTCGAGCTCAGCACTCATCATTGAAAGTGACCAGACTTCATATCTCCAATTTTCCAATAATACTCCCGATGA
>DATDQA010000111.1:0-4496 GCA_035292505.1 Saprospiraceae bacterium
CAGGTCTCTATCACCATCGAGATCTGCAGGCTTGACGAAATTCCAGATGCCATCCGTTCCTGCCAATTCAGAATGTCTGAAGGTTCCAGCCTTGTTGTAGAATACCTGGTGTGGCCCCCATTCTAACGCGATAAGCAGATCTATGTGATTGTCACCATCCATGTCCGCCCAGGCTGCGTCTTTCACAAGTCCGGGATGCATGAGTTTCACATTTGCGTTTTCCGTCACATCGGAGAAAAGCCCGGTGCCATCGTTCTGCAATAAATAAGATCGGGGGATAACTCCATAACTCCATGGCTCAGCACGCCCTCCAAAAAACAAATCGATATCGCCATCACCATCAAAGTCTGCTGCACTCACGCAGGCCGCGGTCATGTAGATTCCTCTGAGAGCCATGGTGTCTCTGGAAAATTTTCCATTACCATCATTCCGATACAGCCGTTGAGTCATGGGCTCAGCCTGATTCCGGAATTCATTCCCTCCGGAGGCAATGACGAGATCAATATCCTTATCACCGTCGACATCGGCAAAACAGGCATCCACATCTTCATGAAGACTATCCTGTGCGAGTGACAATTGAGGAGATTGAATAAATGCACCATCTGCTTCCTGCAGAAACAACGCATTCTTCTGATGCTTCGCCGAGCCAATAAATACATCCTCTCTACCATCACCGTTGATATCTCCAACAGCAAGAGGTGGTCCTTCTGCAGAGGTCATATGTGGAATAAGCGCTTCACGATCGAATTCCACAAATGAATTCTCACGATGGAAAAAGTCAATACCCGATTTTGCTGTAATGTCACCGACTTCTATCCTCCGCGTATCCCCAGTAGCCGCATTGAGCAGCTGATATACCGGCAGGTTTGGTGACCAGGTAACTTCTGTGACTTTGTTGCACGAGGACTTATCTACTTTCTGATATGTGCCATCAGGCCAGATGAGATGGATTGAGTCAATCGTTTTGAGGTCACCTAATCCCAAATGAATACCGTATTCGACACTGGACTGATAGCCGGTCATCGGAAAGTTCTCCTCGATCAGCCTTTCCGTGCCCCGATAGGCAATCACTTTCGCACCTATCGCCTGCTTGTTTTGTGCACTGCCTCTGAGAACTAACCTGAGATAAGAAGCATTGGATAGGCCTTGTTCCTTCGTGAGATTCTGATAGAGAAAAGGTGCATCGCCGATATTATTGACGACGACATCCAGGTCACCATCATTGTCAAAATCCGCGTATGCCGCTCCATTTGAGAAACCAGGAGTATCATTTTCAATATTCCGCAGTTCTTCAAATGTGAGGTGTCCGGAGTTTCTGAAAAACTTGTTGGGAATTTTTACTTCAGGAAGCTTTTCTTCCAGTGCCAGGTCTGTCTCCTCCATTTCATCCATTTTGATTTTCCATTGGACTTCCTGGTTGGACATAAAATTGACATAGTCAATATCATTCATTCGCTTCGGGATGCCATTTGAAACAAATAAATCCTTAAATCCGTCATGATCGAAATCAAGAAATAACGCAGCCCAGGACCAATCCGTATTATAGATGCCGGCCAGATCTGCAATTTCACTGAATGTCTGATTGTGGTTATTGAGCTGCAGGTTGTTACGCGCATACTGATAATTGTATCCGTATCCCAACTTAAACTGAAATGTTCCATACCCATCTTCGCCAAGCGAACTCTTCAGGATATGCCGATCATAGGGATGCATATCCAGGGTAAAGATGTCGTTGTATCCATCGTTATTGATATCTGCAATATCGACTCCCATGGAGAATCTGCTCGTATGATTGATCTGCTCAGTCAGGACTTCACGAAATGTGCCGTTGTGTTGATTGATATACAGATAATCATTTTCATGAAAATCATTGCAGATATAGAGATCAGGCCATCCGTCGAGGTTGATATCGCCGGTTGAGATTCCAAGACCATATCCGATGACAGTGCTTTGAATCCCGGAGCTGGAGGTGATATCTACATACTTGCCACCATCATTCCGAAATAAGCGATCACCAGACAACGGATGTGAAGTCCCGATGAATGTTTTCCGCTGACCGAAGGTGCCATTGTTGTGTACGGAATGATTGAGTTGATACATATCGAGATCTCCATCGCGGTCAAGATCAAAGAACGAGGCTTGTGTCCCAAAGCCGACCAGATCTAGCCCATATTTTGCCGCTTCATCTTTGAAATGCGGAATCCCCTCGCGATCTATCTCCTGACAAACAAAGAGTTGGTTTTTACCTATGATGTTGCGAAACTCTCCGAGTTGGCTAACATAAATATCCATCATGCCATCCTGATTGATATCTACAGCACAAGTGCCTGACGTCCATCCCTTTGTCCCTTCCAATGCTGCTTTCTCTGTCACATTCAAAAACTGCAGATTTCCCTGGTTCAGATAGAGGCCATTAGACTCCATATTCGCTGTAAAGAAAATATCAGTGCGCCCATCCTGGTTAAAATCCGCCACAGCGACACCACCGCCATTATAGAAATACATGTAGAGAAAGACATTAAAATCCTTGCTCGAAGTCAGCCGGTTTGAAAAATCCAATCCAGTGCTATCGGACGAGAGGAGGGCAAACGGCGGTACTGAGGCTTCTTCCGATATTGATTCTACTGGCCTCTGTGTACAAGCAATACACATACAGAGTATGGGTACACACCACAATCGCCATCCATCATACATCCAGCGCATGCCAATTCTCATTGATTTTCAAATTTATACAACTCAGGTTCCTTATTGTTTATTCCAACGATACAGTGCGGCACATTACCCACGTCAAGAAGTTCCAAATCTTTTATTTGGCCCACCACGAAGAACCCGGAAACATCAGAAGATACACTCTTGAAATTGCCTTTCCCGTCATTGAGTAATACATTCCCAAAACCAGCATCGAGTCTGGAGTATTGTGGTGCAAACCCGTAATCATTCCCTCCCAGGATCAGATCGACTGCGCCATCCTTGTTGAAGTCATGACACAGTATCCCGCAGACACAAGACAGTTGTACTTCTGACGGCAAGGGACGGATACTGAAACGGCCACTGCCATTGTTGATTGCAATAGATGACGAAAACCATGTAGCCTTTTTCATCCCTGCTTTTTCCAGCACCTCAGGAGCAAATAGTTCCTGTATCGATTTTGTGGCATACTCACTATGTCGGAGATTCTTCTTTTTTAGACTCACCACTTGCTCTGTGATCTCCCGTTTTAAAGCCAATGGCATATCCTTCCTATCAACTGTGCGCGTGACGATATTTTCAATTGTTCCATTCTCATCCAAATCCGCAAGCCAGAGTTTTGCCGGAGCTTCAGGTGAGGTACGATAGTAAAAATTCTCGCCGCGATTCCCCATCACAAGATCCTGATCGCCATCATTATCAACATCCGCTGTCTCGATTGTGTACCACCATCCTGAATAGCTTTCCAGACCTGAATCCGTTTTAATGAATTTTCCATTCTTGACAGCAAAGACAGCCGGAGCCATCCACTCGCCGGTGAAAATGACTTCCGGATTCTTATCTCCGTCCAGATCGGCTGCCGCAATGTCCGTGATCATACCAAGCCTCCTGATCTCCGGAGCAATCGCATCAGTGACATCGGTAAATTTTCCCTTACCATCATTTTGATAAACATAACTCGGTGGACTCACTCCATAATTAAATGGTATGCTGCGACTGCCGACCAGGAGGTCGATATCTCCATCCTGATCAAAGTCGAGTGGCAATACTGCCCCTGTATTGTACCCATTGTTAGGCAATGCAGAAGGACTCAGGACAAAGTGCCCTGTACCGTCGTTCATATACACGCGATCCTGCAAAGGTCTTGAACCAGGATCCGAAGCATTTCCTCCGGATCCGACAAATAAGTCCAGATCGCCATCTCCATCCGCATCAAAGAAAGCACTGCACACATCTTCAAAGTCCTGTTCTCTTTCTAATCCTGTTTTCTCCTGTGACGTAAACACCCCATTCTCTTGAAGATAGATATGCGCCAATTGATTTGCCGGGCCACCGATATACAGATCGGAATCTCCATCCTTGTCCACGTCTCCCATACTCATTGCAGGTCCTTCCTTTGAAAGCTTTTTTACAATGAGTCCTTCGTGATAAAAATCCACAAAATGATCTTCAACCGGTATTTCGAATTTCTGATTCACCCTTGTCAGATATCTCTTCGACTGACTCTCCGGCTGAAAGATCCGAACAGGCCTTTTTACAACATCGGCATAGCGTATTACCAACGCAGTGTCAAGAGGTGGATTCGCAATCACCGTCGATGACCTATCAGGCCAAATAATGACAACAGAATCAATGCGCTGTACTGTCCCAAATCCGAAAAGCACCGGATAATCCACAGAGGACTGGAATCCCCTTGAAGGAATAACCTCTGTATAATGAATCGCATTGCCCGCATAGGCGGTGACTTTTGCGCCCACTGCAAATACATTTGGTGCAGTACCAGCAAGCCGGATCTTCAGATAATGATT
>DATDQA010000112.1:0-6829 GCA_035292505.1 Saprospiraceae bacterium
CACACGTGTGCCGTATGAAGTCTGACCCTTTTCACTAAGCAATACAAAGCGGATAAAGTTATTTGCACGCGATGTCTTTCCTTCATTTTTTAACACAAAGGCAGGCTCATCAATATTATTGACGATAATATCAAGATAGCCGTCATTGTCCAGATCCGCGTATGCAGCGCCATTCGAAAATGCCGGCGTACCACTGTTCCATGATTTAGACACGTCGCTGAAATAGAGATTTCCGTTATTCTTAAACAGATAGGATTTTGTTTTCACGCTCGGGATCGCTTCGACCCATTGCACCATGCTGGTTTTCTTCGCATAATATTCTTTCCTGAGAGAGTCCATCGCGTATCTCGCATAGTCCTGGTTGGTCAGATCCCGTTTATATCCATTTGAGATGAACAAATCCTTCCATCCGTCGTTGTCATAGTCTGCAAACAAGCCACTCCAGCTCCAGTCTGTGTATGCGGTATTTGACATAAACCCGATATCACTGAAGGTACCGTCGCCATTATTGAGTTGGAGCGCATTCATTACATATTGTGCTTTCAGGCCGACACCAATCATCTTCTCGAATTTGTCAAAATTCTGGATCATAGACAGCATATTCTGCCTATAGTGATCGCGGGGTAACATATCGAGTGTGAGCAAATCCATGTAGCCATCATTGTTGATGTCTGTGAAATCTGAGCCCATGGAAGAGAATGAGCCGTGTCTGAAGAAATCTGCATAGCGTTCAGTAAACGTATTATCTCCATTATTGATGTAGAGATAGTCGGGTTTGATGTAATCGTTGCACACGTAGATATCAGGTTTGAGATCATTATTGAAATCTGCAATCGCTGCACTCAGGCCGAATGCTTCATTTTCAATACCCGCTTTCTGTGTGATGTTCACAAAATGATTGTTTTCATTTTCATAGAGTTTGTCACTGATATAGGTGAGGTCATCTGCTTTAATGATCTCAAACTGCCCATCCGACATTTGCCTGACATTGATATTGTTTGCTTCTGTGATTTTCGAAGGATGATTCACAAGATAGAGGTCCAGATCGCCGTCCGTATCCATATCAAAGAAATAGCCCTGTGATGAATAGCTGGCGTCATCAATACCATACTCAGCGGCGCGTTCAGTAAAGGTGAGATTACCATTATTGACATAGAGTATATTTTTCCGGTACTGAGGATCTTTGATCATAGACTTGCAGACATAGATATCCGGAAGGCCGTCGTCATTGATATCCACCATTGTGACGCCTGTCTTGAAGCCTTGTCCGCCATCCACTCCTGCGGTGGCGGTAATATCTCTGAATTTAAAGTCCCCGAGATTCAGGTAGAGTCTGTTGAATTCCATGCTTCCATTGAAGTACAAATCGATCAGACCGTCATTATTGATATCACCGGCAGCAACACCCCCGCCGTTATAGAGATATTCATAGAGGATGATATTCAAGTCTTCAATCTCAGAGATGTTGTTGGCAAATAACACACCAGTGACGTTAGGATCCAGTTGTGTAAATAATCCTTTTTCTTCTTCAACAGGTGCGGATTCATCATACGTGATGGCCTGGAAATTTTCGTCACTGGTTTTGTCGCGACAGGAAAATACTGTAAGAGTGAGAACACATATCGTCCAAAATGAATTGTGATGCATCGTTTACTGATATTTTAAGTGATCGATGATGTGGATCACGCGGCAAAGATAATCAGACGGGATGCACTGTAGGATAGAAAAGACATCGGGGGCCGCATTTCAAAATGTTCGCAATTGCAATATTATTTATGCCACGCAAGGGCACAACTCTGCAGGTCGACAATAGCCTGTACCGGAACAAAAAGCCGATCACTTCAATCTATCCAGGACGATCTGCCCGACAAACTTTCCCTGCTTATTGCCTTCGACGATACCATTCATATAGTGTATACCTGCATAGAATCGGCTCAGACTCACTTCCCATGCGGCATCGTGGAACGAAGGGAAACTCCTGACAGGCTGCTCAAACAAGAGTCCCGAGGAATCCGTAAAAGCATAGTTGTCACCATAAATATCCGTGAGTACGGTGGCGGCAGCAGCGGAAATAGCGCTGTGGCCACTTGTATATTCCGGAAAAGGTGGTGTCTGAATCAAGGGTTTCCAATTGATATCGATGTTCTCCTGGATATACGTAACCGGCCGGACGAGATTAGTCTTATACTTTTCATACCAACATGAGATAATTACATCAAACATCGCGATAGCAGTGTAGGTATATGCTTTTGTGGCTTTAAAGAGATCCGTACTGTCTTTCCTGCTGATCTGACTGATGATATTCAACCAATGTCCTGGTGGTGCAATCTTATGAATCATGACAACAAGATGGCCGCGATGCTCGGAAGTATTTGGATTATCATCCCAAAACCATGCGATTTCCTTCTTCTCCTCATTCAGCACCATTGACTCATTATACACAGCTTCTACCATTTTATAAAATTCTGAATCCTTCACCGGATCATAGGGCGGAAGCGTTGCTGCCCGATAGATTCCCGCACTGTCGATGATCATGGGCCTGATTTTCGGCCAATGCGGCTCCATACCAGCAACATAATCGGGAGGCGTCTCGATCCATTTACCAGGTTTTTTAATACTTGTCCAGCGATCCATGGTACGCGTCTGTACATAGTTGTCTTTTGCGATCCATATAGCCATGTGGTTTGCGATCGCATCAGCGGCAGCAGCAGATGCTTCGATCGTTGAGGCATCCAATCCGCCCGTTTGTGCTTTTACAGTATAGCTCTCTGCGAGTTGATCCATATAGTGCTCAGAGAAAATCACTTTTCTGGCGGTCTTGCAGAATGCCAGGAGCGCTGTAAATTCCGGTTGAGCTCCTGTGATCTGAATACTATCCAACACAGCGAGCCCATTGAGATCTGCTGTGATATCAGTAAGACTGTCCGGATAAAACTTTTGCAATGTGAGGTAATGTGCCAGATGCGGATACACATACACACGCGATGCAATAGGCGGAGGGAACCCATCTTCCATTGCGATTTCCAGGAGTCGCCTGTTCGCATGATGAAGATCAGCAACGCTGAATGGATTTGGTTGAACTTCGACAGATTGTTTGCAGCAAAAGAATATAAGCGAGTATAAAATCAGGGTAAGATATTTCATGGGGGCAAAGATAAGCAGCAAAATTCTCGATTCTCAATTCTTTAGTCTCAAAAGGGGATTAAATGTACAGATGACTCTATCTTTGTATAAGACGTAAACGTAATTGTCAAATGATCACCGCGCAGAGAATCGGCTTAGAAATTTCTAATATCGGTCATGACACGTGGCAAGCGATTGATGCGACTTCCGCCCAGAAGCTCGCTGGGGATTTCACGACTGCTTCTGAGAAGGAAGTAGATCTCGCAGTACAAAAAGCAGCAGATGCCTTTGAGGAATATAGAAGCATGCCATCCGAAAAACGCGCTGCATTCCTACGCACGATTGCAGATGAGATCGAGGCCCTTGGAGATATATTGGTGCAACGCGTCATGCAGGAAAGCGCGCTTGCAGAAGCACGAGTGCGTAGTGAACGGGCACGCACCACAGGTCAGTTGCGCATGTTTGCTGATCTGATCACTGATGGATCGTGGGTAGATGCGGTGATAGATCATGCCGATGCGCAACGCACACCGCCAAAACCAGATCTCAGGAGGATGCTGCACCCATTAGGACCTGTGGTCGTCTTTACTGCGAGTAACTTTCCACTGGCATATTCGACTGCAGGAGGCGACACGGCCTCTGCGCTTGCAGCCGGATGTCCCGTGATTGTAAAAGCACATGAAGCCCATCCCGGTACAAATGCGCTTGTTGCAGAAGCAATCCTAACAGCGGCACGGAAAACCGGTATGCCCGACGGCGTGTTTTCGACCTTGTATGCAAAGGATTTTACCGTCGGTGCACGCCTCGTCACGCATCCTTTGATAAAAGCTGTAGGATTTACAGGAAGTCATACCGGAGGTCGCGCTTTGTTTGATCTCGCTGTAAAACGGAAATCACCGATTCCTGTATTTGCAGAGATGAGCAGCATCAATCCGATTTTCCTCTTGCCCGATACAGTCCAAAAGAATCCCGAATCACTGGCGTCACAAATCGCTGCATCCGTCAATCTTGGTGCAGGACAGTTTTGTACGTGCCCCGGACTGGTCATCGCCCTGGATGATGCGCATATCTTAGGTTTTATTGAATTGCTCAAACGCGCGTTTGATGGATATACACCACTTACCATGTTGCATTCGGGCATTCAAGAGAATTATATAAAACGGAAATCGGGATTTCTGGATACGAGCGGTGTAGGCACAGAATATCTTCAAGCAGACAATCATAAAGCTGGTCCCACCATCGCTTCTGTAAGTGCGTCAGATTTTCTTTTGAATCCGCGACTCCAGGAAGAAGTGTTCGGACCATTTACAATGATTGTGAAATGTGCGGATAGCGCAGAAATGCAGGACGTAGCATTACACATTCATGGGCAACTCACAATGACATTGTGTGGCTCCGAAAAAGATCTTGCATCCGCACTGCCACTCATCGAACTTCTGCGTGAAAAAGCAGGCAGACTCGTCTTCAATGGAGTGCCCACAGGAGTAGAAGTCTGCAATGCGATGGTACATGGTGGTCCTTATCCGGCGACAACAGATAGCCGGTTTACTGCAGTAGGATCTTCGGCGATCAGACGATGGATAAGGCCGGTGGCATATCAGAATTGTCCACAGGAATTATTACCGGATGCGTTGAAAGATGAAAATGTATTGGGAATATGGAGGATGGTTGATGGGGTGTTGCGTAAAGTATAAAGGTCAACAGTGAGTCTACTCCGAAAAGTCATCTTTTGTCCTCCCGCACCCCTCGATCCCCTGAAGGGGAAGTCCACGCACATTGAATTTCAATGTTTTATGCGGGCGGCGGTTCCACCTTTAGGGGGTCAGGGGGTAGTGAAACACTTTTCGGAGTGGACTCAACAGTTAAAAGGGAGAATTCGATTCCCGATTCCTGCCTACCCCAAAGGGACCAGGCAGGCTTTATTCTCAATTCCTGATTTGGGGTCAACGATTCACAGAAGCTATACAACGATAGTTATACACTCCAGCCTCTTAGCATGACCACGGATGTGAATTTGAGAACCTGAGTCATGTGTAGAACAAGAAAAGACCGTGAACCTATAACCGGGGCTACAGGGCCTTTCTCCCTCCATGGAGGGAGAAAATTTTTCACCGGATTTCCATGATGCGCTGAAACGATACCGGACGCAATTTGAGCTCAAAAAAATGAGAGCTCGATTCGGACATGTACTCTTTTTGCTTTTCCCGCTGTATATCTCACCCCTGCATGCGACCACTATAAGCTCGTATCAGAACGGAAACTGGAACAGCGTCAGCACCTGGCAGGGTGGTGTGATCCCGGGAGCCGGAGATACCGTGTTGATCCTCACGGGAGATACGGTTACACTAAATGATAGCAGGTCCTGTAGTTCGCTCTGGGTGCAGGCAGGTGGCAAACTGAATCTGAACCATACGCTTGGCGGTTATACCGCTGCCCTGAATGATGGTCATGTAGACTGGAACAATGGCACCTTCAATGGCACGGGACTGATTGAAAACAACGGACTGTTGCGAATACAGGGAGGATACAATCATCTGACTGCAGGAGATATCCTGAACACCGCGACAGGTGTTATTTACCATACCGGAAATAATCTCGATTATGATGGCGGAGGTGCCCAGACATTGACAAACCATGGCATATTTAATGCAAACCCAACCGGAGGCATTTATATCTATATGACGATCGTGAATTACGCAACGTTTCAAAACTCTACTGCGGGTACGATCCAACTCTATAGCGATCTCACAAATCATCCTGGTGCAGAAGTCGATATCGGGATGGCCACACTGATCATACCGAGTAGCTGCGACATCACACAGAACGGGACTTTTAATGTCACCAATCTGAATCTGAATGGTGGCACACATACGCTTGCCACTTCCGATGGGATCACAGGGGGTGGTGTATTATCAATTGCCGGAAACACGACGATTCACTCTCCCGACGGATGGGAACCCGCCTTCATTACCACAAATCTTGGCTCGACGCTCTCGGGAAATACATCTCTGGCAATCCCGGCAGGCAGTACCTGGAATTGGACCACCGGAACCTTTTCAATTACCGGAGATATTACGAATTCCGGTATCCTCAATATCACCGGTGCAGTCAATCATCCCATTTCCTGCGATATCATCAACACCGTCCCGGGTGTCATCAATCATACCGGAAGTCATCTCGATTATAATGGTGGAGGAGCACAAACGCTGACAAACTACGGAGTATTCAATGGCAATCCTACAACTGCAATTTACCTCTATATGACCGTGATGAACCATGCTACGTTTCAAAACTCAACTGCCGGTACAATTCAATTCTATAGCGATTTCACAAATCATCCTGGTGCTACAGTGAACATTGGAATGGCAACACTCGTCGTAAATAGCACGTGTGACATCACCCAGAACGGAGGATTCCTTGTGCAGAATGACATGGACCTGGATGGCGGTACGCATACCCTGGCGGCCGCTGATGGGATCACCGGGAATGGCGCGCTTTCAATAGAAGGCCCAACGACCATCAATTCTGTGAATGGATGGGAACCTGCCTTTGCCACTGCAAGCCTGACCTCGACGCTTTCAGGCAATACAACACTGACGATTCCTTCAGGCAGCACCTGGAACTGGGCAAACGGAACCTTCGCCATCAGTGGTGACATCACAAACTCCGGGATCCTCAACATCAGTGGCGGTAATAATCATCTCAT
>DATDQA010000113.1:0-21976 GCA_035292505.1 Saprospiraceae bacterium
CAGCGATGAAAAGCATCGAAGCCCTTGGTATCTCAGACAAAGTGACAGTGATCGGTATCGCCAAACGTCTTGAAGAAATTTACTTCCCCGGAGATAGTATTCCATTATACATCAATAAAAAATCAGAATCTCTGAAGCTCATCCAGCAGGCAAGGAATGAAGCACACCGTTTTGCGATCACTTTTCACCGTCAGAAACGCGGGAAAGAACTCTCACAAACTGTGCTCACTACAATTCCTGGTATCGGCGCAAAGACAGCACAAAAGCTTTTGTTGCACTTTGGCTCTGTAGTGCGCTTGCAGCAGGCATCTGTTGATGAAATTGCAAAGGTGATTGGAAAGCAGAAGACAAAAGTATTGCTGGAACATTTGAACGGAACACAAACAAATGCTGAATAACGGTTTGCGGCTATGCGATGTGGCCGATTAAGAGGGTGGCCTTTGTAGCGGCCATGGAGTATAGCCGGTGTTATCATCGGTTACTTTATTGCTCTATTCTTCAATTTTGACAAACTTGCGTGATGCTAAGACTCTTCCATCGTGTTTCACCTTTATCCAATATACTCCTGCTGGAAGTTTTGAAGTATTTATTGCCCCTTGTCCATTTGTCAGGATTTCTTTTATTACTATCAGGCCGGTCATATCGAGGATTTCAACATCCAATTGATATTCGTTCGATTCGAATTCTATCAGTAAATTGTCCTGCACCGGATTTGGATATAGCACGACTTCATGATTGCCCCGCAAAGGAAGCTCATCTGTGCGAGTGAGGATATTCACAGTATGACAATCCTCAGGATCAAGGCACCCATTTGAATCTACGCGCATGACCAGCATGTCGTTGTCTTCATATCTAAAATAACCCACAGCCATGATATCTCCATCTTCAAGTTCAATGAAATCAAAGAGTGCTCCTATACGGGAGCTACCGTTCTGGCCTATGGTCGAATCGATATCGAAGTATGTACGCTCCCACAGCAACTCCCCCTCTGGGCTCATGCGGAATAGCCATGGCGAATCACTGATACGCGGTTCCTGCGCCTGCTCTGAGTATAATCCAGAACCCATAATATCTCCATTTGACAGTGCTTTAAGTCTTAAAACATAACGGCCTCTTGATCCCGAAAATGGATAATTGTATTGCCAGGATGTTGTTTTATCTGTATTGATAGCTCGAATTGAATGAATTATGTGACCACCTGTCGGATGTCTCACGGATAAGATTGTCCTGCCATCATTCAAACCACATCCGTACGGAATGACCGGATCATACTGATCATTCTCTGTTTTATATGACCAGACAGTATTATAGTTCAGATCGAACTTATATATTCTCCTGTAATTAATAGGACTAAATGCCCACTCAACCTGATGTATTGTCGTCAGTCTGCCCTGGTTATCGATATAGCTATCCCAGAGATCCGATTCGCTGTTTGTTGGTTCGAGTGTGATTAGGGTATCCAGTTTCCCGGATTTTGATACGACGTACATCAATGACCATGCGGTATCACCCTCCCATCCGGGACCACAAATGACATATTTCCCATTGAAGTATTGCGTCGTGAGCTGAAACATCCTGGTAAATTTCCTGGTTGGGTGTTCGATCTCTATGGTTTCGCCGATCTTCTCGCCATCAAGCGTAAAGTGCGCCATACGAAAGGCAGTATTAAAAGGGTCATTGTTGCCAGTGACCGTTATAGTGTCGTTGACTATAACCATCGTGTTTGGCGCACCATCAACATCTGTGATTAAAGTGGTCCAAATAGTATCACCAAGCATATTCAGCTCAGTAAGAAAGCTGCACTCCACCGATTCACATATCTTATGAGACAGAACAAATAGCCGCTGATCGTAGGATTTTACTGTTGAGGCTCTAACATTGACTGGGAAATGATAGGTCTTCAGAAACAAATCCTGCGTGGTTCCATAGGCGAATGTAAATAATCCCAAGAATGCAGTTATAAATATTTTCATGGCAATTATTGAATATAAAAAGCAGAAGGCCATACAACCTTCTGCCTTATTGTACTGATCTAAAATCTCATTATACGTTTGCTGCCTATAATACGATCATCTGTCGCCACCACGATCAAATAAACACCTGCATTATCTCCAATTGTAACATGCCCGGCTTCGCCCGTGATCTCCCTGGACTCAAGCATGCCTCCATATGCATCAAATACGTTTACTCTATAGTTGCTGTCCGGATCAAAATGCGTTAGTGAAATCTCCACAATGCTTTGATCCGAGGGGTTTGGATGGACGAGTACAGATTCCCTTCCAACCGTAACAACATCCTGTTCGTGAGTTCTGCTACTTCTTGGTGTGATACTTCCGTCAAGATGTGGCAAATTGATCGGAATCTTTTCTCCGGTAAGGAGATAAAAGACAGACCTTGCATATCCGGCCAAAGGATTTTGCCCTTCTCCTGCGGCCCGGAGGGTGGCGCTATCGGCTGCACTCAGTACATAGTTGTCAATATCTATGATATACTCAAGATAGATCTGTTGTGCTGATACAAACTCCTGTTCTTCAGTCATTGCTGTTTGGAGAGTATCAAGATACCCTTTACTGCGATCATACTCCATGTTGTGATTCATGATACCATAGGCCATAATGCGATAGCGAAATTCGGGTTGACCTGAAAGATATGTAATTGTCTCCTCGACTTCACCCCGGCTCAGCGCTTCTTTTACCTGACGGCGCATCAGGTCATCGATGCATTGCTCATACTTCGCGATCAACCATGCCTTTACCTGTGGATCAATCGTCTGATTTTCCTCCAGTAGGGCGATCTCCTCTCTGATAACAGCGATGGCATCTTTGCATCCATCGTCACCATAATAGCAATTACAGTTTTGATAAATATCCGGAAGCTGTGATATCTCTTCACCCGTGCCGCATAAATCGTGATCGCTCTCGTTGAATGCTTCCAAAACATTGAAATTTCCCGATCCTGGATACTTACAATTCGGATGGGGCGGCGGACTACCTCCATAGTAACCGTCCTTTGTCCAATAGGTAAATGGTTGTGTACCTGTACCTGTTTTCATACGCGCGCCTGGCTCGAAGCAATTGCCGGCAGCTAATTGTTGCAAACCTTGTGCAATGTGAATTGAAGACTCATCATAAATCTCAATATCCGTCATATACGTGTCTTCAAAACAATTTGTGAGGTATTCCATATCGTTTTCCCCATATGCACTACTTGCAAAGGTATTTCGGTAAAAGGCATTGTCTCTGATCAGATTTCGGATATTGTCTCCGGTATAATAGGCGACGCATCCGAGATTCACATCATAGAAATCATTGTTCGCAATATCGTACATTACTTCACCCATTGCCTGTGCACCGGACCCTGCGCCAAAGAAAGAATTGCCATACATCTGAAGTGGAGTAAAATTTCCCTGAGACTCAGTACCGAACAGGCTTTCGACAAAATTATTACTTGTAAACAACGACCCGGGTGCAACAGGAAACTCGGCAAACATGAAAACAAAGGAAGTAAATGTATTGCCTTCAGCCTCAATCGTAGAGCCATACCCTTCATAGTCCGTTCCATTACCATCAAAGGTTGTATTCATGATCTCAAGGCCGAGGTTGCGTTTGGAATAGATTGCAAACTCGCATTCCTTAATACTTGATCCGCTGATCACGCTCCGCTCGTCATAGGCAGACCAGCCAATGATCTTATGCCAGCCAAAAGGAGCCAGTTTGATACCTATGTCGCAGTATTGTATTGTGGAATTATCCATAGTGACAATGCCTCCTCCGTACTCGAAATCGATTCCAGTGTACTCATGCATAAAACGATCGGTGCCATCAATACCAATGACTGCCTTTTCAATGGTCGCACCATTCTTAACTTCTACCTCTCCCGGAGCGAAAGAGGAATAAAGAAAGTTCAATTCTCCGGCGACTTTTACACCTTGCCATTTTTGACCCGTACAACCAGAAGTCAATTTACCACCATCTAGTATTAATCGCCCACCGTGCATTACCACAATTGACGAAACAGGTGAAAACTCCACCTCGCTTGAAATCGAAAGTGTCGCCCCTTGTTCTACATATATTGTTCCATGAACAATGTTCACATTAAACGTTTCATTTTGATCTACATGGTAATCAATAACCGGGATCTCAGTACACGGAAAACAAATATTGTCTGGTCCATCATAACAGTCATTGCAGGGCTCATGTAATGTGTTTCCATAATAGGGTAGTCTCATATATCCCAGGAACTCGTCAATTACGCCTCTCATGCGCGAACCTTGCCCTTCACTAAAGTGATTGATACATGGTCCTTCTGATTGCGGCCTCATAAAATTCGACCAGTCCGGGGAGTACATTGCGCAATTGGGATCTTTAAACCTGTTGTCTTCTAGAAAATCTTCACATAGCTCAACCAGACTACACCCATCAGACTCACGAAGACACGTCCCAAGAGCTATATCAGCGGGAGTATCCAGCACATAATCACCTGATACCGCAGAATTTGAACCATTTACCAACTCCCAGGGCGCATATATTTCTTCAAAAAGCCCGTCACAAGAGCCAAAATTTTGTTCCAAACCTACGATGCCTTCCTGATCATCGCAAGACCATTCGTTATTCTGATCTCCATTGATAAACAGGTTAAGCGGTCTGGTTCCGTTAGTATGATAAAGGCCAAAACAGTGTCCTATTTCGTGGCATATCGTTGTGAAATGGTCAAGCTCGTTCACCCGAACGAATGTGAGATTTCCCGGCGCCGACGCCAATCCTCTTGGCCTGCCGTCATTCGGATTTATTTCATTCTCGTGATCTAAAATGAATATATTCAATCCATCCTCTGCACAGAAGTCTGTAAACAAACATAATTCGCTATCTTCTACCGAAGCCTCGTAGAGGACGGTATTTCGAATCTCGGTAATCGAGTTGCCCGAATAATCACATTTCTGTACCAATCTAATTCCGTGACTGGCGAAAGTATTCCTGGTCATTTGAACCATACTGTCAACCAAGCCTTCGCTCAGAGCGCCATTGCCTTGAGCATCACGAACAATATACCAATATGTATTAACCGTTATTGAATCCCAGGGATGTACGACTACCGGGCCATCTATAACATATGGCAACCAGTGTTCCAGGCCCCGATTTCCACATATTTGTGCCTGCATCATCGACAGATAGAATGTTGAAACCAGAAAAAAAGTTATTGTTTTCATTTCTAAAATGTTAACGCGTTTTTCGCCCCATCCACTTCCGGACTACCGAGGCAGGATGGCACTTCATTTTGCGGCCAGCCACATTACTTGCGACTGACCTCCCGTCATCCCGGTCACAATTACTTACCCGGATCACCGGGCCACTTTCCAAAAGCATGCATCAAATTCTGTCGTATTGATTCATGGTTTGCTGTTGTGTTTTTTTCTTGTAATCGATGATAACGGTTTGGGCTATAGGACGTGCCGACTTTGGTGTTTTAATCTTTTATTCTAGCGGTATCGCTATTAAAAATACAGTTCTCCCGGATACCGGCATGGCCTATAGCCGATGTTGTGCGGAGTGAGTTAGTTTCCCTTCTCTTCAAAACTATAGTTTATAGTCAATGGTATTCCTAATTCAGCGATGCCCACTAGTTCTTCATGTGTGAACTCCATATTTCCTTGTCGACCAGTCCAAAGAATATTCAGTTCAATGTCTGTTACACCACTTGATCTAAACGATTCACTGTGTTGTGAAATAAGTGTTGTCATCCATTTTATTCGATCAGGCATTGGCACATTGCTAGGTGTCCAAATTTGACACAATCCGTATGGAGATGGCTGTAGTTTATAACGCCCCCTGTTGCTTATCTCACCTGTCCCTATTATCTTTTCAATAGTAACGTCAGTGAGTTTGTCAATCAAGTGAGATGGGTTAAAGTTATCTCCACTTAAAATACATCGTGGTTCTATCATTTACTATATCGATTTCTCATTGCGCACAACACATAAATATACGCAACCATCTACAAAATAATATCCTGCAAACCAACATTTTAGTATTGCGCTTTTCCCAATATCTCCTGCGTCTATCCCTCCTTGCGCTTTTCAAATGTCCTTAGCTCCTACGCTATCCTCCCGCCGGCGAGAAACGAAGGATTCAGGAGTGATTCCTTGTTGTATCTCAGCGGTATTCCGGTATGAAAGTCAACAACAAAACCCCCGGCTTCCTCGACGATACATTGCCCAGCGGCGATATCCCATTCCATGGTAGGTGCGAGTCGTGGATAAAGCTGTGCCTCGCCAGCGGCGATCATGATGAACTTTAACGCACTACCACGCGAGACACATTCGGGATGATGTAGCCGGTCGATAAACGCTCGCGTATCAGGATCGAGATGAGAGCGCGAGCATACGACTTTCAGGCCGTTATCCTGCATGCTAAATTCCGTCACATGCATCGCCCCTGATGAACCATCCTTTTCCCAAAAAGCCCCTTCTCCCTTTGTTGCATAATACAATTCTCGTGTAAGTGGTACATAGATGACACCAAGGATAGGATTACCATCTTCAATCAGTGCAATGTTTACTGTAAACTCGCCATTGCGGCTAATAAACTCTTTCGTCCCGTCAAGTGGATCCACAAGCCAGCACGTTTGGTACGGTCGTCGCTCATCATATGGCAGGATATTACTTTCCTCCGAAAAAATGGGATAGTGTACCGGGAGATCCTCTAACCTGGAACAAATGATGCTGTTTGATTCCCGGTCTGCTCTTGTCAGCGGTGAATCATCCTTCTTTATTTCTACCTGTGTCATACCGGTTTCGTAGACACGCATGATCGCCTCACCTGCCTCACGGGCGATGGATTTTAAAGGTTCAAGAAGCTCTTGAGTACTCATTTGGCGAAAGTAAGAAAGCAAAGACACTCGATGCCTGGTACCCGGTATTGGGCCTGACCGAGGAACGAGAATCCAGCACGATATTTTGTGCCTACTTTTGAAACCTCATGCAAAAAGTCCTTGTCACCGGCGGTTGTGGATATATCGGCAGTCATACAATCATCGACCTCATCGATCATGGCTATCATGTCATCTCTATCGATGATTTCTCAAACAGTGACCGGTCAGTTCTTGCTCGCATTGCAAAGATTACTGGCATCTATGTGCAGAACTATCCGATTGATCTCTGTGATCAAAAGGCTACCGCGGAGGTCTTCAAAGCACATCGGGATCTCGCAGGAATCATTCATTTTGCGGCGTTTAAGGCAGTTGGAGAATCGGTGGCAGAGCCGGTACGGTATTTCCGCAACAATCTGAATAGCTTGCTGAATGTCGCTGAAGAGACGCGCAGGCATGCGATACCCTGCTTTGTTTACTCTTCCTCATGTACAGTATATGGTAATCCAGATAAGCTTCCTGTGAATGAACACACGCCATTGAAAAAAGCGACTTCCCCTTATGGCCGCACAAAACAAATGGGTGAAGAGATCCTGCATGATGTCTTTCTCAATCAACAAACGCAGGTGATCTCGTTGCGTTACTTTAATCCTGCAGGTGCGCATCCATCGGGCGATATAGGTGAGGCGCCGAGTAATCCAGCCCAGAATCTGGTGCCAATCATTACTGAAACGGCGGCTGGATTGCGTAAAGAAGTTGTGGTCTATGGTGCTGATTATCCGACACGTGATGGTACATGTATCAGAGATTACATCCATGTGATGGATCTTGCACGTGCCCATACACTTGCTTTTGAGACAAGCGATAAAAATGAGATGACGAAGCCTGTAGAGTATGTAAATCTTGGTATTGGTGAAGGTGTTACCGTGCTGGAAGCCATTCAGGCTTTCCAAAAAGTCTCGGGTGAGAAACTCAATTACCGCATTGGCGCGAGAAGGCCTGGGGATGTAATCGCTATCTATGCTGATTACTCCAAAGCAAGAGAACTACTAGGTTGGGAGCCGAAATATGGGGTTGAGGAAATTATGAAAACGGCATGGGTATGGGAGATGAGGAGAAATGCTATTTGATATGTTGAGCAAAGAAGAACGACAAGAACTCAGAGACGAATTACGCTTACTTATAATAATTCTGGATTTCCATGTGCAATATCAAAAGAATATTATCATGCGTCGCCAGGATTTGGAAGAGTATATAAATGATATCTTAGACAGAATAAATGCAATCAATCAAAAGTTAGAAGAATAAAACATTAGCTTTATGAACAAGTATTCGCTCATACAGAACCTGGTGCGACGCCTTACGGATGACGACACCTTCAGAACATTTTATACTCTTTATCTTATGAAAGAAAGCGTTGAAGAACGTGATGCATTAGGGGAACATTTCTGGAAAGACGTTGATCTTCTGCCTCAGCAAGAGCAAAGAGAATTGAGGGCAGAATTCACAAGAAGTTTTTTGCGGCTACCTAAGTTGTTGGAAGAATTACATGAGCGAACAAGCCTGGAGAAAATTACAGAGTGAGAAAATCACGCACATGGCTATTCATAGTTACTTAACTCAAGTTTCGGCACTTCTGTTCTACAAGTAATAATCAGAATATCAGCACGTTACGTTCAAACTCAAAAGTGGTTGCACGCGAGATATCAAATGATTCAAAGGCTTTTGTTTCAGTTCCTAATCCTGCTGTCGTGATCGTCTTAGGTTGCGATCGTCGTGATCGTTGTGTGAAACAATACTAATATTCATGTACAGAAACTTGAGTTACTTAATTACTTAATCCATTGATATCCGAACTTTTCTGTAATGAAGTCTTATTAACTATAAACTGCAGATAAACGACTCAAGCGTGATTCGCAATTCGGGATTCATTTTTGTAATACTATTTACTTTAAGTCATTCACATGCCCAGTACTTTCAACAACAGGCAGACTACAACATCTCGGTGACTCTTGATGCACGACAACATATCCTCCGTGGTCACTGGGAGATGGTATATCGCAATAACTCACGGGATACACTGCAGACTTTAATCGTGTATCTCTATCCAAATGCATACAGCGCAAAGAACACTGCCTTTGCAAAACAACAACTTCGTCTCGGTATCACCGATTTTCATTTCGCAAAACAATCAGAACTCGGTGGAATGGATAGTCTTGATTTCTCTACAGACCATGCACGCATGTCATGGTCTCTGGACAAAGACCATTCCGATATCGCTACGTTGAATCTGATTCAACCGCTGTTGCCTGGCGCGGCCATCAGAATCAGCAGTCCGATGCGCGTGAAGATTCCAACGGCATTTTCGCGATTAGGAAGAATCGACGATTCCTATCAGATCACACAATGGTATCCGAAGCCGGCAGTCTACGATCACAATGGATGGCATCCTCTCCCCTATCTGAATCAGGGTGAATTCTATGGTGAGGTTGGAACTTTTGATGTCCGGATCACTTTACCCGAAGAGTATCTTGTCGCAGCTACAGGGGAATTACAAACGCAAGAAGCTAACCACTTACTTGATTCACTTGCAGAGGCCAAAAATCCTCCATTGCAGCAGTCTCCTCCTACAACCAATCGATCGCGAACCTGGCACTATCAGGCACGCAATGTCCATGATTTTGCATTGTTTGCCGATACGCGTTTCGCTGTACGTAAAAGAACAATAAGAATTGGTGAGAAGGATGTGGATTGCTGGGCTTTCTTCACTGCTGTCGAGCAAAAGCTTTGGGAGAACGCAACTACATACCTGAGCGATGCTTTGCAATTCTATTCAGAACATGTAGGAAACTATCCATATTCCCAAATGACTGCCGTCCAGGTTCCTCTCGGACGAGACTTTGGGATGGAGTATCCAATGATTACATCGATCAATATGGCAGGTAAGGCCAGAATATTGGATGATGTCCTGGCACACGAGGTTGGACACAACTGGTTCTATGGAGCGCTTGCATCAAATGAACGGCAGCATCCATGGATGGACGAAGGCATCAATACATTTTATGAGTATCTCTACCTGCGTGAGAAATATCAATCATGGTCCGAACATATCCTTCCCCACAAGCCTGTAAAGCCCAATGAGATGTCGGATGAGCAGCGAATTCTGCAACACATGTCATATGAGCAGCAACTTGTCGCTCCTGATACCGATCCCGAACATATGACAGACTTGCAGGTATTATTTGGTATATACGTCAAACCGGCGCTCGCATTTCACATGTTACAAGAGTATATGGGCGAACATGTATTTGCATCTGCAATGCGGGAGTATTTCGACACCTGGAAATTTCGACATCCACAACCTTCAGATTTACAGGAATTACTCAGCCGACATTGCGATTGTGACCTCTCGTGGTTGTTCGATGAGTTATTAGGCACGGATCATTTGATTGACTATCGGATTGCTGATATGGAAGCTGGCGTGGTCACGCTTGAAAACCGTGGAAAGATCATGGCTCCCGTTCATCTCATCGCATACAAAGACTCGCAGATTGTCTTTGAAAACTGGTTGGAAGGATTTGATGGTCAATATGAAATTATCCCGGATATCCCTGACGCAGATCGGCTTCAGATTTATGACGAAATTTATTCACTCGATCTCACGCCCTCGGATAATGTCATGTGGCTCAATGGTGACAGGGCAGTACATGCAAAGTTGAAATTGCGGGTACGTGGTGGGAAGCAATACCCAGGTGAACAATACCTCAACTTAGTTCCTGTAATCGGGTGGAATGATACAGACAAAGAACTCATTGGTCTTGCAATTTCGAATACGTATTGGCCACCGGGAAAACTCCAATGGGCCGCAGTTCCGCTCTACTCGACAAAAACAAAATCGCTCACCGGTGTTGGAGAGATACGATATCGTCATGTTTCGGATATCAAACCATACAACCTTGAATTCGGATTGGGATTCAAGTCATTTCACTTTGTGCAAGACACGCATTACGGGTTTTTTGATCGTTATCTGAAAATTGCACCCCGCATCAGGCTTGGTTTCGGAAATCAACATATGCCACAGGCTGCTGCGCAGTATCTGCAGTATCGCTTTATTTATGTCCATCAGAACTATGGACAGGGCATCGACTACGAAGATTTTATCTGGGAAGAAAAAAAACGCTCCTACAGCTTTCATGAAATCAAATATGTCCGTGAAAGAACACAGAACCTGATAACCCGACATTTCGAAGCGACATTGCATGCAGGGAAAGGGTTTGTTCGTATCATGGGCGACATGCGACAACGCGTTGCCTATCAAAATCCGCAAAAGGCGTTATATATCCATGCCTTTGGAGGGGCACTCCCCTATTATGACAATCCAAAGGCCAATGTCAATTTCAATTTTAATGGCATCCAGAGCAACGGTTTCTTTTCAAGAGATTATGCCTATGATGAGCTGCTTTTCGCCAGGAATGATACGAAAGGCTTTGCATCACAACTCGTCTTTCTCAAAGATGCCCAGCTCAAGACGTTGTACACAGGCGGCATCAGTGATCGCTGGATGTTGTCCGCAGGTTTTGCCACTGACATTCCCCTGCCGATTCCCCTACAACCGTACATGGATGTCGCTATGTACAATGATCCGTTTGAAGATGGTGTAGGCGTGAGCTATAGTGGCGGGTTGGCATTAGTGCTGAAAAAAAACGTGTTTGAAATTTATGTGCCGCTTCTGGAAAGCAAAGATATCCGTCACAGCCTTACCTATCTCGATCGGGATTCTATTTTTGAACGTATATCCATATTATTGGATCTGAAAGCATTTCATCCGTTTAATTACAAAGGATACTGAATGGGTTGGGTGATTGGTTTGATTGTTTAGGCGCTTAGCAATTTGACAATACCAACATGTTGGTCGTTAGGAGTGGAAAGTTGGGAGTTTTTATTCAGCCCCTTCAGGGCTGCAAAAACAAACACAACCTTCGCAACGGGCTTTGCCCGTTGCTATTTGTATTGAGCCCCTTCAGGGCTTTCTTTTTAAGCCTGTCTTGAAAAGAATTTAACTGTTTAGCCGTGTGATTGAGCAAATTTTATCAGTACATATGATCTAAATTAAGAACTGCAGACTTCTGACTGAATACTACTCCCTGATTTTAATTTTCATTTTGATTTTCATTTTGATTTTCATTTTCATTCTTCTTGTGGTAATACAAGATTGAACAGTTTTCCTCACGAAACAGGGTCGCCGCAGTTTGTTGCAACATTTCGGCAGTGATCTTTTCATACATCTCCTGTTCTGAATTGATGAGTTCAGTATCGCCGATGAGTTCGAAGTACGCAAGGTTCATCGCTTTATTCAACACACTCATATTTGAATAGGCAATGCTACTTTCACTTTTATGAATATGACGCGCAAGCTCTCTTTCCCCGACAGGTAGTTTACTCAGATCCTGCAACAAGGGCCAGATTGCGGATTCAACTTTTGACGGCGAATGACCATCAGCACATTTAGCCTCAATAATAAATAATCCGGGATCGCTCGTGCCTGTGATATACGCGTCAATCGATGTTGCACATTGCATTTCTTTTACAAGTGCACAGTGCATGCGTGATGCAAAGCCACTTGCCAGGATATCCGCAAGGAGATCTGCTTCGTAATATCCGGCATCCATTCTGTTCCCCATGTGAAACGCCATGAAGACAGCATCTACAGGTACCTCGGATTGATGCTCTGCAGTCCTGATTGTTTGTTGTGTTTGTTCCCCGGAGAAATGTTGCACGGGCCGTATCCTCTTTTCGATATGCCCAAAATGTTTTTTCACTTGCTCAAGTGCATCCTCAGTTTTTACAGGTCCGGCAACGACACAAACGGCATTATTCGGACCATAATAATCGTGATAAAATCGCTGGACATCATCGATTCCTGCACCGGCAATGTGATCCATCGACATGCCAATGACAGGCCAACGATACGGATGATTTTTGTATGCAAGTGCCGACAGCAGATGCCAGACATCACCATATGGTTCACTGAGACATGTCTCTTTGAACTCTTCACACACAACCTGTTGCTCTACCCCCAATAAATGTCTGTCAAGTTTAAGGTATTGCATGCGATCCGCTTCAAGAAACAAACCCAACTCGAAATTCTCCGCCGGTAGGATACAGAAGAAATTTGTGACATCGGTATTCGTGAAGGCATTGCTTTCTCCACCGGCGAATTGGATCGGATCGTCATAGGAAGGCGCATTCTTTGATCCGCCAAACATCAGGTGCTCGAAGAGATGTGCAAATCCCGTCCGATCCGGATGATCATCGCGACTACCGACATTATAGAGTATGTTAATCGCGACGACCGGTGTACTATAATCTTCATGAATGACAATCCGAAGTCCGTTGTCAAGTGTATGCCTGCTGTATTGAATCATCTAAGTTGCTGCTAAGTGGATTCTAAGTGGCTGCTAAGTGGATATTTCTTTGCACTTGTACTTTTTCTTACACCCCTTCAGGGCTATAAACGATACCGATCCCTTCGCAATGGGCTGTCCCCATTCCTATTTTATCGCCCCCTGCCGGCCGGCCGGCTTCAGGGCTCATATTCGCATTCATTTTGTCATTTTGAGCGATGTAGGAGTCGAGAAATGCCCTTACACTTGAGTTTAAGTTTCTCTTCTCTCACCTTCTCGCTCTCCCGCTTTCTCTCCCAAGGAGTCCTTTGGACACATTCTAAGGCGCCAGCCGTTCCATCTTCCATCCATTCTCCGTCTGTTGAAAGCGATAGCGGTCATGAAGCCTGCTCTCCCGCCCTTGCCAGAATTCAATTTTTTGAGGAATCACGAGATACCCACCCCAGAAGCTGGGTCTTGGTACGGGCTTTCCTTCAAACATTCTCTCATATCTCAACACATTGTCTTCGATCGCCTTGCGATCAGGAATCGCTGCACTTTGGGGAGAGGCCCACGCCCCTATCTGGTGCTCTCTTGGACGTTCATTGAAGTAATCATCAGAAGCTGTTGGATCAGAAAACACAACATGGCCTTCCACACGGACCTGGCGATGGACTGAAGACCAGAAAAACAACAGCGCAACCTGCGCATTGTCAGCCATCTCCACCGCCTTCTGGCTGGTATAGTTGGTATAAAATTCCAACCCCCGCTCCGAAAGTCCACGAAGGAGAACCATGCGGCTGGAGGGCTGTCCCAGAGAGTCGACTGTGGAAAGTGCCATTGCATTAGGCTCTGCAATACCTGCACCTAGTGCCTCTTCCAGCCAGGTGTGCAGGAGCTGAATGGGATCCGGGACATCGGATAACTCTAATCCTGGTCCGGTATAAGATTTTCTGATTTGGGTGTAGTCTGCCATAGGCCGCAAAGATGGGAAACGGGCATGAAGTAAGGAACAGATCATTTTTTACCCGTAAAAAGACTTCTTCGACGAAAATCATGGTTCGATCCTTGAATGCAACAGGTACCCGAGCTAATCTGTCTCTCCTGCCTTCAGGAGCCACATATTCTTGGCTCTATCACATGGCGGAAACCAGTGATCCGGAACTATTCCGGTACTTCGTACATTTGAACCCTCATCTAATCAAAACAATTAACTTTTACTATGACAATCCTTCTGATTCTTCTGGTGATTCTTGTTATTGTTGGCCTTGTCCTCATGGGCATCTACAACAAACTTGTCCGGCTGCGTAACGGCGCCGAGGAGGCGTTTGAATCCATCAATGTATTTCTCAAACAGCGCTATGATCTGATTCCTAACCTCGTCAGTACGATCAAAGGTTATACTCAGTACGAGAGCAGCACGCTCGAAAAAATCGTGCAACTCCGCAGTCAGGCAATGGCCGCAGGTGGCAAGGATGGCGGCGCTGCTGAAACCGCCCTCAGTGGTGCACTCAAATCCGTGTTTGCGCTTGCAGAAAACTATCCTGATCTCAAGGCGAGCAAGGACTTTCTGCAGCTCCAGGAAACTCTTACAAGCCTGGAAGAAAGTATTCAACGCGCCCGCAGGTATTACAACGCTTCAGCTCGTGACCTCAATAATGCTGTCGAAGTCTTCCCAAACAATCTCCTTGCCGGTGCACTTGGTTTTGGCAGAATGAACTACTTCGAAGTAGAGGAAGCTGAAACGAAAAATGTCAAGGTAGAATTCTGAAGTCATGGTAAAACACTTCGTACTGCTGTTGCTTGCGGTATGTCTGAGCACTACCCTTGCACAAGCTGAGTATTTCATCATCAAGAACTATCACATCGTTGTGACCTTCACCGAAGAAGGCTATGCGGATTTTGAAGAAGTCATTGAGGTAGAATTTTCGGAACCAAGGCATGGCATTTTCCGTTTCATTCCATTCCGCGACGAAATCAATGGAAAGAGGGTGGACCGGATTATCCGCGACATCAAGGTGGACGGATTCAAATTCACCACTTCAAAAGAAAACAATAACCTCATCATGAAGATTGGTGACGCGGATGTGTATGTGGATGACCGCCAGGTGTATCGCATCCATTACCGTGTGCTCAATCCATTGAACTTTTATGATGAACACAGCGAATTCTATTGGGACCTTATTGGTATCTCTTGGCCTGTAGATATTGAAGCATTCACATTCAGCGTCACTTTCCCAGATCGGGTCCAGCTGACTGTTGAAGATGTGTACTTCTATACCGGTTCATCAGGTTCGAGAGGACAAGACGCAACACTTGAGGTTTCTTCCAATGAACTCAGAGGAAATATCACAAAGCGATTTGTTCCCGGAGAAGGACTGACAGTTGCCGTGCGTCTCCCAAAGGAAGTATTCACCCCCATGTCTACATGGCAGAATCTCCGCGAGAGACATAGCCTTTTACTTGCACCAATCTTTTTCCTTCTTGGTGGGATACTCGCAAAATTCATGGCGCGTAACCGGCGTCAGACAATCATGACGGAATATTTTCCACCGGAAGGGATTTCACCGGCGATAGCAGGAGGGTTTGTTGACCATAGCGTAGACAGCAACGATGTCCTTTGCCTCATTCCACATCTTGCCAACAAAGGTTATTTGCTCATGGAAGCGGAAGAAGGAGAAGGCATTTTCAAAAAGGACAATATCATTTTTCATAAGCAGAAAGAAGCTGGGACAGAATTACTTTCATTTGAAAAAGAATTTTTCGATGCGTTGTTCTCAACCGGAGAGCGCGTAGAAGTGAAGAGTCTGAAAGACAAGTTTTACATGCATATGTCAGCTGTGCAGGCATCAGTCCGGAATTGGATCAAAGAACAGGGCTGGTATGAACCGGATCAACGAGCGTTGGGCTGTGTTACAGGATTAGCTGGGCTAGGAGCATTAGCCTGGGGCGCTTATGCCATTTTCGCAAGACAAAACCTAGATGGCATTGCATTGATTGTGACAGGCATTATTTTATTTTTCTTTGCAGGGAGATTCAATAAACGTACGCCATCGGGGAATGAAACATACCGTAAGCTGGAGGGTTTTCGTCAATTCGTTGCGAAAGCAGAACGCCCTGTGATCGAACGCCTGATGAAGGAAGATCCGCTCTACTACGACAAGACGATGCCATATGCACTCGCCTATGGTTATCTTAAAAAATGGAATAAACTCTTTGACGGACTCCTCAGTCAGCCTCCGTCATGGTATCGCGGCTATGGAATGCATGGCGCCGCTCTGACTCATTCATGGAATACGTTTTCTGAGAGTTTCCCTTCAGAGATAAACCAAATAGGGTCGGTCTTCAGCAGTGCTCCGAGTAGTAGCGGATCGGGAGGCGGCGGAGGTGGATTTAGTGGAGGAGGAAGTGGTGGTGGAGGCGGAGGAAGCTGGTGATTGATCCGTACGTCAACGACAATTTGGAAATAATGAATTGACGCATTCAAATATGAAACACCTACGATGCACTTTGATTTTACTCTGTTATCTAAGCGCCCACACACTTCTGGCACAACAGGATGTCACGCGGATTGCTGTCTTTAATATTGACTTGAGTGAATTCAAGACTAAGACGAGCTTGCTGGGTACACTATTCATGCTTGATATGCTCAAACCAAATGCGTTGAATTCAATACCTGAGCATCTCGTCCGTGCGTATTCTAATCAATCAAGATTTGTAGTCATTGATAAGAAGAACTATCAACTTGTCACTGACGAGCGCGAGCGTCAGAAATCAGAAGACTTTATAGATGGCTACGTGATCGATCAGGGGAAGAGTGAAGGTATCGACTATCTCCTTAGGCCGAGGTACAATGCTGTAGATAATACCATCACAGTCCGTGTATTTGATGTCGCGACCGGTGATGTAGCTTGTGAAGCGCAGGTAGAGGTCATTAAGGATAAAGTGGGACCTGAACATACTTCTTACTATATCAGCATACTGCTTGAACAACTCAATAGTGCATGTTTTGATTTGAGCTATTTGGTCGTCCGCGCTACAGACAGTAAAGGTGATAAAGTGCGCGAGATTCTCGTCGCAGCTGGTTCCGGACAGCAAATGAAAGAAAAGAAAGTGTTGGAAGTTTTTGAAAAAGTAGACATCGTCATTGAAGGAAAGACAAAGATGCGACCTGTTGTTGTTGCAGAATGTGAGATCGTCGTCGTAGAAGGCATTGATTTTTCTGTCGCAAAAATTCTTAACGGTGGTGATGTCGTACGTCAGAAGCTTGATATCGGAACACCTCTATATTGCAGAACAAAAACACAAAAGAAATGATGAGAGGATATACTCTATCAATCCTGCTTTGTCTGACTCTGACAGCCATCAGTCAGCAGAATATCGCAGTCATCTATCCCAACATTGCAGAAAGCAAGCCTGTTTCCATAGAAATCAGAGATAGCATTCACAATCATCTCAAATCTCAGAAAGATCTCAAGCACTATACCTACACACACCAGAACAAGCGCCTTTCCTTCAATCCGCAAATGAGTTCGAATGCACAGGAAAACGCTGCGAGGTACCTGTTGTTATATCACATTGACATTCGGGAGATATATAACCCTGCGCTTACAGTCTATCGTAGTGAAAATGCCGTGACTGGAGTGGGTTTTAAACTTTCACCAGAGGCCTTCATTAATGCCAAAATGATTGATCTCAGCACCAATGAGATAGTCAGTGTGTCTGTAGCGCATATTGAAAATGCGATCGACTTTGATACCGACGTTGCGATATCTGAAAAAGAAGGATCATTTGTGATTTCAGACTATGCGAAAACCTTTGGCAGTGACCCCGATGTCATGAAAAAAGTCAAACCAAAAGAATATGCAGAGGCATTGGCAAAATTGCATAAAAGCTTTCTCACAAAATTCAAGAACTTTTATCGCGGGAAAGCGCCTTCAGTCGCACAAGCTATCGATAACTGCGAGCTGGGCTACTTCCTGCCAGGGCCAATGATGATCGAAGAGTTTGTCATGGATGGTGATAAAGCAAAGAAAGCCAAACTCACACTTGCGCATGATGCCATCGTGCAGAAGTATACGAGTCTGAGACTTTACTCCCTGGACACTGTCGGGGTGTATGTCGTACCCGAGCTTTTCGGTTTATATTTTGTCGAAGATCAGAACGGCAAATCCCTGATCCTTGATAACAGCATGTTCAGCAAATCAAAACAGGTTGGGGAGTCTCACCTGGCCGGCAACAAGATCTACGCTTCATTTTCATCCGGTGGTTACAGTACCAAACTGGGAACAAAGCAAGAGCCATTGAAAATCGGTATCAATTTTGGAGATCTGGCGATAACCGACCTGGAAGAAAAGCTCGTTGCGATGAGTAACATTCAATTGATTGATCTTGGAGCGACATACCTGGTGAATCAGCTACGTGAGATGTATAAGCAAGAGCAATTTATCGATGATGAATTTGCTGCAAAAGCGCAGGGCGCCCAATACTTAATTGTCGCGAAAGGTGACATGATAGAACTGGTGGATGTGGAAAGTGGTGCTCTGCTATACGCATATCCTGCTTCAGAAGGCTATAAAGGAATTGCAGACGCAGCGATGGAGCTGTTTGATCTTGAAATTGAAATCGTCGAGGTCACAAAGCAAAAGAAAAATAGTGTTGAAAAGTTGCGGCTCTTCTCTCCATTTGGATTCAATGGCGATTACTTTACACTGAATATCTATGAACTTCTCAGCGAAAAAGTCGGAAACGAAGTAAAGGAGCGTCCAGTAGAACTTGGGATCTGCAGGGCATACAATGTCGATCAGGCTGTCGTCGAGTTCACTGTCAATAAAGGCGAGACAGAGCTATTTGAGGCAATGCAGCGAGGCAGCAAGATTCGTTTCAGAAACAAACCTTTTCGCTTCCTGGGAGTCACCTATAAATAGCGACGCATGAAACTTCTCATCGGATATATCTTGATTTTCGCACTAGGCGTCATGTCATGTTCTACGCCAACAAAGTTGGGCTATGAGCGTACAGGAGAAGTCAGGTGTATATCGCATGACAATCGTACCGCAACCTTCGACGTCAACACAGTCGGCAGCAGTCTCTCTGACGCGACATTTTACGCTGAGGTCAAGTCATTTGAGAATCTGTTGTACAAAGGCGTCCCGGACAGCAATCAGGAAATACCATTGATCTCAAGTGATAAGCGCACAGAGTCCACAGACGCTTACTTTGTTGAATTTTTCAACGATGGTATTTACCGTCAGTTTGTGACGGCGTCAGATGTCAGATCGCATCGCGTATCTGACAACAATCACTTCATCAATCAACGTATCACCATCGATATTACAGCGTTCAGAAAACATCTCGAAGATCAACAGATCATTAGAAAATTCGGACAATGAAGACAATATGCACACTTGTACCGGGCTGCTACCTGATGACATTCAGCATCCTGGTTTCGGCTCAAACAGAAGTCACTACCGCTCCTGAAGCCAAAACACTTCAACCGACCATTATGGTGATCCCATTTACCCGGGAAGGGCAAAGTTTACGCTCCAAATATGAAAGTGATGAGCTGGTACGCGTCGCGATCACCAAAGTGAAGGAAGGCTTTGATACCCGTGGCGTCAACACCATTGACCTACGCGCCAAACTCAAACAAACTTCCAACAATGAAGTCCTGCAGGAGGATCAGAAATCAGATATGAAGGATGAGGTAATCGCCTTGTCCGGTGCTGATATCTATGTGGAAGTCGAAGCAAACAAGAATCTTTCTTCAAGCGGTAATTCTGTGACATTAATTATGACTTCCTTCGATGCGTTTTCGGGAGAATCGTATTCAAACAAAGTAGCAAACTCACCAAAGTTCTACACAGACAATTATGAAAAACTGATCATGAATGCGGTGGAAAGTGAAATAGACAACTTCCTCAATACCATCAATGAAAAGTTCGCCGACCTCAGAGAAAACGGCCGCACAGTCGTCCTGAGTGTTGGAATCCTGGAAGGTTCTGTGCATGATTTCGATTCTGAAGTTGGATCTTCAGGTGCATTGTTGTCTGATGCGATCGAAGACTGGGTCTTGGAAAATGCCTTCAAAAACTATTATCATATTCAGGGGACAACATCCAACAAGATCATCTTCGATATTGTGAAAGTACCACTCAAGGATGCACGAGGAAACAATTACAGGATTTCCTCATTTGCAGCGACACTCAGAAGCTATCTGGATTCCCTGGGCTTGAAATCCGAGCGTACCATCAATGGTAATAACGTGACTATCACTATTCTCTGATGGCAATCATGAAATCTCTTCTTTGCAGTTTCTTTTGTGCATTAGGATTCACCTCTGCTGCTCAGACACCAGAGGATGTACCATCCTTACCCAACCTTTTAGTGAATTGCACACATGCGGGCACAAATTCACAACAGACATCTTCGCTCAATACCTCGCTTACACAAAAACTGACCACCCATTTTCAGATATCAAAAGATGCGGTGTACCAACTCAATGTGACGATTGAGATTGGCAAAAGCAGAACGATAGAAGGGATGGATACGAAAACATTTACTGAAGTCACCTTCCACCAATCACTACAGAATCTGATTTCGAAGGATACTATCTCCGTTTCGACATCACAGATCTCAGGCAAAGCCATGAATGAAAGTGCCGCGATCAGGGATGCTATCAAAAAATATGTCGAGAGTCCGGGTTATGTCATTGGCTTGCGACAGACGGTAGATGCGGACATCACATCCTATTTCGATGAGAATTGCACTACAGCGCTCTCTCAGATTCCTGTCAAGGGAGATGAGACGACACTCACAAGGGCATTTGTTGCCATGGAATATCTTGGAAATGGGAGTTGTGCAAAGTCTGCATTAGCCAAGACTGAATCTATACTGAGCGAATTGGATCGTATCACATGTGAGACAGTCATGTATGATCTGGAAATCAAGGTCTCATCAGGTATCTACAACCCAAATGAAGTCCTGGGCCAGTTACTCAGGATTTCTCCAAATGCGCCATGTGCCGGCAAAGCCCTGGAACTTGCAAAAAAGATGGGTGAGTCCCAGACACGTCTTCAGACTCAAGAACGTGAGGCTGTCGACAACTACATCAATATCTATTTGCACCCTGAGCAAGCTGAACAATTTCCGCGATATAGAAAACTGTATTGGAGGTACTACTAGAGTTGTGTTCGTTTATATCTCTTCCACAAAGACCTGAAGTGTTTGGCCATTTCATGCAAAAGCCGAGCGTCGAGTAGCAGTGGGTCCGCAGGAAGTGGTGGTGGGGGCTTTAGTGGAGGAGGAAGTGGAGGTGGTTGTGGTGGAAGTTGGTAGTATGCTGAATGCAGAATTTGTATTAGTCGCGCATTCTTTAAAAAGAGAAGCTAAGTTTTCTTACTAGGCTTTTAGCGATCCGTTTCCTAACTGATAAGGAATGTTTCCTCCCTTTTTAGCGATCCGTTTCCTAACTGATAAGGAACGTTTCCTCCCTTTTTAGCGATCCGTTTCCTAACTGATAAGGAACGTTTCCTCCCTTTTTAGTGATCCGTTTCCTAACTGATAAGGAACGTTTCCTCCCTTTTTAGCGATCCGTTTCCTAACTGATAAGGAACGTTTCCTCTCTTTTTTGACGATCCGTTTCTTAACTGATAAGAAACGTTTCCCACCTTTTTAGCGATCCGTTTCCTAACTGATAAGGAACATTTCTAAACCCGCATGCCAAAGGC
>DATDQA010000114.1:0-3954 GCA_035292505.1 Saprospiraceae bacterium
AATAACTGTATCCGTAGCCGATCCGCAGTCATTCGAGATGGTGAGGATGATTGTACCAGGACTCGTGATCGCGGTGGTTGAGCCTGTCGAAACCACGCCACTCGAAACCTCCAGCCACATGTATTCTACATCTTTTATACCAGGATCAAAAGTGATTGCTTCTCCCGGACAAAGCAATTGATCTGCACCGAGATCGAGTGTTGGTGCTGCATCCAATAAACTCACAACAACAGAATCCGATGCAGAGCCACAAGCATTTGAAATCGTCGCCGTGATCAAACCGGACGTGTCGAGAGAAAATTCCGGGTTTGTTGAAGTGGTATCACTGGCCGCTGAGCCTGTCGAAGCGTGCCAGAGGATATCGACGTTCGGTTCAGTGATCGTGAGCGTGACCGTCTCACCGGGACAGATTGAAAGATCTGCACCAAGATCGAGCGGTGGTGTAGCCGGAAGCATCGTCACCTGGATCGTATCACCTGCCTGTCCGCATTGATTTGAAGCCTCTACATAGACAACTCCCGCAGCAGAGACACTGAACGAAGAAGAAGTCGAACTGTCATGCCAAAGCCATGATTGTACATCCGATGAAACAGGAATGACGTTCATCACATCACCCGGACAAAGAGAAAGATCTGCACCCAGCGAAACAGTAGGTGCTGGCCCTGCATCGATGATCATGATTGTATCCGCATCTGTACCACATGCATTGCTCACCTGGAGATAATAGATTCCTGATGTCGTAACAATAAGTTCGGGCGCTGTGGTTGCTGAGCCTGTCGAAGCATCATTCCACAGATATTGAACACCTGTCACACCGGCATCGATGACAACTGTATCTCCTTGGCACAAATCAACCGAAGCTGGCAGATCGATATCCGGAGGATTTGCATTGAACGTGACAATTACCGTATCAGAGGCACTGGTACATCCATCGGCAATTTGCACGGAATATGTGCCGGGAGAAGTGATGGCCAATGAATCGGCTGTCCCGACTGTACCCGTTGTACCCTCACTCCACAAATAGGTGACGTTTTCCACACCCGCATAGAGCACACCAGTCTCTCCCGGACAGAGGCTGAAGTCATTACCCAAGTCGGGCGGAGCGAGTGGAGGTATATAATATATAGTAACACTATCCGATCCCGATCCGCAGATATTCGTCACAGTGAGGTAATATGTTCCTGGTTCTGTCACCAGAAATGTATCAGCATCGGTCACTGAGCCTGTCGAAGTGGACCATTGATAGGTGCCCATCAGGCCACCTGCATCAAGCATAAAAGTCTGACCCGGGCAAAGCAACTGATCTGGGGGAAGCGTGACAACCGGATCGACATCACCCACAGTCACAACAATCTCATCGCTCATCGCAAAGCAGTCATTGCTGATCGTCACGCCGTATGTACCTGGAGTAGAGACGAGAATGACGGACTCAGACGATCCTCCTGTCCATTCCCAAGACTCTGCGTGTTCGACATCAGACATGTCTATGGTGACGGGAAATTCACCAGAACAAACTGTCAGATCAGGTCCCAAAGTAAACACAGGCGGATAGACTACTTCCACGACCATCGAATCGGTTTCCGTAAAACAGGTATTGGATATCGTCACTGATACTGTTCCACCTTCGCTAATCGTGAATGTGTTTCCCTGGCTGTTATCATGCCAAAGAAAATCTCCGAGGTCAGGGTCAAGATCTATTTCGATCTCTTGCCCATTACACAGTGCAATCATGTCCGGGCCAAGCGAGAAGACGATCGACTCAACAACAGTGACCATTATTTCATCTTCTTCTGTCCCGCATTGACTCGTGATCGTGAGCGCATATGTTCCGCCTTCACTAATCGTATAGGTTGTGGAGTTACTGCCATCCTGCCATTCAAACTCGCCCAGATCCGGATCCAACGAGATCGATATAAGATCACCTTCACAAATCACTGTGTCTTCTCCAAGTGTGAACGGAATCGGAGGATCGAGGAAGGCGATATTGATCGTATCGGATGTCTCATCGCAATCATCGGTCAGTGTCACGATGTACTCGCCCTCCTCAGTGATGGTGTACTCATTGTTACTATTGCCATCATTCCATTCGTAGATACCAGCATCCGGATCGAGAATAATTTCTATGCTTTCACCGGGACATAACACAGTATCATTAGGCAGTATCACCGGAGGAGCATCGAGAATGATTGTCACTTCAATTTCTCCATAGGAAAAGGCACATTCATTTGAAAGCGTGACAGAGTAAGTACCTGACTCTGTGACTGTGAGGGTCGGATTTGTTGTGCCGTCGTTCCAGTGATAGTTTTCTGCGCTACCGGGGTTAATAGTATATGGACCACAAACTGTGACAGGATCCATGGTAAACTCCGACTCGGATAATGGCATTTCAATCACTGATACATCCTCGACGAAGTAGTAACCATGATCACCAGCAGGAAGAAAACATGAGCTGTCGAATGGCGTGTTATATACATCGCGGAAGTTGCCGATGGTGATATAGTTTTCCCCACCGTCAGCAATAAAACACCTGGAAACCAGCGTCCAGCCTATATAGTTGTCCAATAACCCGCCATTTGTCTCGATCTGCGGTTCATACGCCAGATGATGGTAGCTGTCGTAAACAGGAGGACCGACAGTGAATAGGGCGCCAAAAGGAACAATCGGGCAAGCGGCCTCTGCTAAGCTGATATAAAACGAAACCAGATAGCTCTGACCTACGATAAGCGGAGATAATAGTGGAGCCATCAGGTACTCGCGATAGTCGTTGAGACCGAGCGAACCTGCTCCAACTCCACTGTAAGCCTGACCTGACAACGGATCCTGGTGGCCCCACCCATTGTCTGGTACATCAACAATTCCTCCTGGATCTACGCAACTGTGAAAGTAATCCACGTGGCCCTCATTCCCATTCATCCATGGTGGAGCAAGATGTATTTGACCTAGAGTTGTAGGACAGTCTGTATAGTCTTCAAAATTCGGATTCGGCACTAGATTTTGCGAAGCACAACGGAAAGCCAACAAATACGACAGTACAAGCACTGCCAATAATCGGTAGCTGGTTTCTTTCAATAATCCGGTAAATAGTGAAGTTTGAATATTTCAAATTTACGAATTTGACTCATATTCGCAAAACCCAGACAATCCTTTTTCTCTTTGTCGAACTCGCGCCAGCAAGCATGCAAGAGCGGACTTTTGTGCTTCTTGTTTACGATTCGCCCCAGATACTTTATAAAAACTGTCCGAACGCTAAGTGAAAAAACTGATAGAGCTAAGCAAACCTAACCCTATCATTCACTTACTAAGTTGCTCACTATTTGTCATTTTAGCAATCATCTAGCTCACAGTCGCCATTTGTGGAGTAATAAAACTCGTATCCTGTGTTAAAGGCTGTTGCAAGATGAACCATTATCGTTTGCGGCGTTCCATCTTCCGCCTGGCAACTTATGATGATATCGGCTTCATCAGTAGTTGAGAAATTGCGAATTCGGAAAGAACTATTCAACCCGGCACAGAATAGCTTGCGCGGTGTACCAACACTCAAAGTGATGAGTTGGCCTCCTCCCGAAATACTACCGCAACCCGACGAACTTCCCATACATGCACTGGCGCCATCAGTTGTTCCACAAAAGAGCAGCGATGCCGCATCATCGCCATCCAGTTTAACGAAACAACAGCGGTCTGCCTGACAATACGAAGAAGTTAGGCATCTCAATGATCTAATCAGTCGTACAGGTAAGTTATCGTATCAACGTCACATCCCCAGAGAGGATCTTGAACCTTTCTTCAGTCCCCGCTAATACATCCACTTGTAAAAGATATACATAAACTCCAGGGGGAATCAATTTGCCTTTGAATATTCCATCCCAAACAACTGGCATCTCCTTCGTCTCAAATAGAACATCCCCCCATCTATCAAATATCCTGCATGTGATACCAGTTACATTGGGAGCATTC
>DATDQA010000115.1:0-28709 GCA_035292505.1 Saprospiraceae bacterium
TGTGCCGTCAGCCATTTTGTTGATGGCTTTGACGCTGTCTTTAAATACCCGGGACAGCACAACTTGCTTGAAATTTTCTCTCAAACTTTTTTCAGGCTCTTGTGGTACGCCAATGCCCTGGTCGATCACCTGCCAACCCAAATGGCGCAGTTTGTCAAGGAATGGCCTTTCTACGTTGAGGTACTCTGCCACTTTAGTTGGTTGATTTTGTTTTGAAGTTCCTGTATTCTGTCCATCAGTCTTTCAAACGGAAGCGATTCTTTGTAAATCATACTTTCTTGCATTTCTTCATAGTCTTTTTTCCATGCATCCAGTACGTCAGCCGGGGGAATAATATTGATTGTTGCAGGCGAATGATTAGCGTAACCAATCCCGCGAATGGGCGTGATGGTTTTACGGTGTTCGACAATGTGTTGATATAGTTCCTTGTCTGATAATGCTTTTAGTCCAAACATAGTGTCCATCATTTTTTCAAGGTCGTACAGATGTCGGCTCTTACGTTCGGTTCTGATTTTTTCTGTCGGTTGTTGAAATTCTTCGTGCAGGAGAAATACTTTTTCGAGGAATGTTCTTTCAGGATTCACTACCGGAATGATTATTTCAGTATCGGCAAAGGGTCGTCCTTTGAAGCGCTCACCCACAAAGGAGACAATTTCTCTTTCTGTATACGGTTCTATTAATGAACGGCAGCCTATTTCAATCTCCACTTTTGGTGGCAGATATCTTGATGGAGCCGTGACCGATGGATAGTGAACTAAGATTTTTACCGGATCCTCGTCCGGTGCTTTTATTGCGACAAGCTGAAGTTTTACTTCAGTGAAACCAGCTTTAGCAAAGTCTTTCTCAATCTGAGGTAGGTATGTTGCTGTAATGTAGCTGTTGGACTCCCTTCGTAGTTTCGAAACCTGGGAGCCGTTCATTTCTATATCAGGTTTGTCAAAACCTAAGAATTTCCTATCCAGTGCCAGGTCTATATCTTCAGAAAAGCGATCAATGAGACTCCATGCTTTGCTCAGGGATGTACCTCCTTTAAAAACCGTGTGTTCCGCAATTTCCGTCTCGAAAACGAGCTGTAGTGTACGCACTACCCACCAGTCCTTTTCGACTGCCGCCACAGCAGGCAAGCCCATCTCATTTGCAACTTGCTCAAAGATGTTTCGCCTGTTTGCATCGGTCAGTTTAAACCATTCCTGCAGTTGGTCTTTAGTCATATTCTAAAGGTTTTCAAAATCGGTTTCATGATCTCACGTATCCATGCAGGTGCAAGCCGTATATCATGTTCTAATTTAGTGGGAGTTTCGTTTTTAAGCAGTTCCTGTATTTTTTTTATTTCCTCCTCAGTGACATTTTCCTTTCCGATAGCTCTTAATGCCTGTATCGCCAGCCCGCTTATTTCACCCACTGCCGCTACATTTTTGGGAGTGGTTTTTTTAAAGGTGATGCTGCGGTTACCAATCTTGATTTTACGTGCTGCGCCATCGGTGAGGTACACAACATTGAGCGGAATTTGTGTAGAGAGGCCAAGACGGTTGAGTGCATAGCTGCCAGTAGGCACGATGCGTGCTTTGTCACGTCTCGCGAGGGCTTTCGCAATCTCATCTATGCCAGGTGTGATATTACCTATGATGCTATCCGTTTTGGGGCGAACATAAATTCCATGGGCCACTCTTTGCAGTTCTCCCGCCATGGTTAAGCGTTGTAAAGCCTTTTTTACGGCCTCGGTGCTTCCATAAGAAATGAAGCTATCGGTAAAGAATAGCACACCCCTACCTGCTTTAGATATTCTCGCAAGTATCTGATTTACAACACTTTCAGGCATGTTTTTGACCATAATTTGTCCCTAATTTAGTAAGTATTCGGGACAGAATTAATCTCTTTCAACATATGTTGCAATAAGCTCCTCTAACTTTACTCGCTTTCTTCCAGTCAGCAAATCCTCCATTAGGCCTTGTTTAATTTGCTGCAGTTTACGTAGGTAGGTCTGCTCTAATTGGAGTTTATCGGATATCGCTTCAATGATTCTTGAGATCGCATTTAATTCATCAATATTTATCACAGGAAATGCAAAGGATTTTATTTGCTGAAAATTCAGTCCTTCCCTGTTGCCTCCTGCATTTAATCTAAATATTTGACTTTGTCCAAAATCACTGTTTAAAAAATTCGAAGCGAAAACCGCACGGGGTTTTGAAGCGTTAATAAAGCGGATAATGCAAACATGCTGATTAACATTTGCGGATACTAATTCTTGCGGAAAATATGCACATCTGCCAATTGATGCGCCTGTAATATTTAGCAATACATCAAATGGCTTGACCCTTGATCCTTGCATCATCTCATCGATTTCCTTTGTTATAAATGCTGAATCGCTTATTGACAGATCTCCGATAAGAATATTTTGACTTCTTAGAAAAAGTACTCCAGATGATTTATATACTTCACTTCCGCCTGTTGGAGTAATACCGCTTCCAATTTTCTCGGTTAATTGTTCCAGCTCTTCCACCTCCCACTCCTTCGGAATCCACCCCAACTTGCTTTCCCCGCCTGAAAGTCGGGCAGGCTTATACAGCTCGGGAGTATCTTCATATCGTGGTCGGAGTTTGTTGGTACTAAGGTCAATACCACGGGTAAACAAATCCTGCAACATACCTTGCTTGATGGCTTTGTATTTGGCAATGGCCGCTTTGGTTTTTTCTATGACGGAATCGGTTGTGGAGAGGATGCGGGAAATGTATGCCTGCTCAGTAGGAGATGTTTTGTTAAACCGAACTTTGTAAAGCAAATCACGGTTAATGCTTGGTACCCCAGTGGCTTCATTCAATTTCTTTAAATCAAAATTAGACAGCTGATAGTAGAGCCATTTTGGATTTACATCTTGCTTAGGAATGACAGCATAAGCGGTGTCAATCACCCAGCAATTCTCTTCTGAAAATATTGGATTATCAAGTGTGCCTTTTCTGGCGACAACAATCAGAGGACCTTCAAACAAAAATTCTCTCGCATAACCAACGCAACCTCCCGTACCAAAAATTTTAACGGGAGTTGTGTAATCAACTCTGATTTCTTTTGGACTTGCTCCATACTCAACGTCAGCGAGGTCTCTTAGTGTATTATTCATACCCGAGTTCCACTAAGAAGGAGTTAAGCAATTCAGTTTCTTGTTCTCTTGTATGCAGAATACTGTGGAGCGGTATGGTGTATTTGTCCCAAAGGTTTTCTACTGCTTGCAACAATTGGCGCTGGTATGATTGTAAATAGCCATTTACAGTTTCTAGTAAGGTCTTCAGCCAACGTGCCATGATCAGCTCCTTGGCTTCCTGAGGTGTTATCAATAAACGCGCCTTGTCTACTAAGTCCTGCTTACGGTCGTTTATCTCTTTGATTTTTCGTTTGCAAACTTTCAGTTCTTCTTCCAGTTCTGTGTGCTTGGCGATGCGGATTTCATCGGCGTCAATCCTGGTATCGTAGTCTAGCACTTCGGCAATGTATTTTCCTGCTTCGGCTTTTAATCCGTCAATTTCATTTTTACAATTGTCTATCTCAGAAATTAAATTTTGATTGTTTCTTTCGTAAATGCTCTCTAATTCTATAATTGACTCTTCATTTTTTTCCTTCTGAGATTTCTTCAGGTCTTTTTCAAATTGCTTTTCCAATTTTTTCTTCGACGCGGTTTGTTTTTTGAGTGCACTTTCATATGCTTTCACTCTCTTTTGTAAATTTTTAGATTCCTTATCAGCTTCCTTTCTCTCGCCCTTAAGTTCTTTAAGAGTTTCCTTGTACTCATTCAGTTCCTTGCTCCGCCATACCTGGTAATCTTCCTCATTCCACACATCATCTTCCAGTTCGTTTACTTCATCAAATTGGGCTTGCAATTCATCACGTCTTGCTTCGTTTTCCTTCAACTCTTTCAATACTTCAGGAAACTGGCTTTCCAATATTTCATCATCGGGAATCAGTTCTGCATTCCATCCACTGGCATCCACACTTTTGATGTCATTGGTTATGCTGTTCCAATAAGACGCGAAGGAGCCACGGCATTTAAATGCGTCGAGGATCGGAAGCGCGATGAGTTTTTCTGTAAGCGTGGCAGAGAATTTATGATAGAGGTCAAACACTGTGATTTTCTGTTCTGGCAATTGCTCCAACACCGGAACCTGGTGGTCCCACCATTCGCTGATTGCACTGGTGTACTGCGTATGAGCCAATTTGATTTCCTGACTTTCGTCAAACAGTGTTTTGATATCCTCTTTTTGAGCTATGCTGTCACGGAATTTCAGGTAGTTCTCTTTCAGCGGTTCAAATAATTTCTCCTGCAGACCACTGTAGCAGTCAAAGTAATCTTGCAACGACATCACCTCGCTTGCAGGTATGCCGCCTTGAAGATGAGCATGCACGTCGTGCGGTTCAGACGGTGGGGCATTATCCACAAACCTGCGGATGTTCAGATTGCACTCTTCGTTCTCAAGATTATTTAGTTCATCAATGGCTTTATTCCTCGCCACGAGTTTGCTGTATTTCAGCGTTTCCTTTTTATGGCGATAGGTGTATGCAATTTTTGCGAGGTCTTCAGGTCGTAGTTTGTTTTGATTTTTTCCTTCCTTGTATTCACGGTCCGCATTGATAAACAGTACATGATCTCTGAGGTGAGCATCTTGTTTATTAATGACTAAAACGCTTGCCGGGATACCAGTGCCATAAAACAACGCGGGTGGCAGGCCAATGACCGCTTCCAGATATCCTTTGTTGACGAGCCATTCCCGGAACTGGCGTTCCATTCCACCACGGAACAACACACCATGAGGCATGACGACAGCCATGCGACCGGCATTGTTTAGTGATGCCACCATGTGCTGTACAAACATAAAGTCGGCCTTATCCTTGGTTGGCATCCAAAAATGGAAGCGTTCCTTAAACTTCATGTTGGTAGTGGAGTAATCCTGTGAAAAGGGGGGATTAGCAATGACGATGTCAAAGGTTTTCAATTCTCCATTCTCCTGATGCAATGGTGTGAGCAGTGTATCACCATTCAGTATGTTACTGTCATAGATGTTATGGAACAGCATATTCATTTTACACAAGCCCCAGACAGTTCCGCTTTTCTCTTGTCCGTATAGTGAAAGATTTTTTGCACTTCCATAGCGGCTCTCCACATAGTTTTTGCATTCAATCAACATACCACCGCTTCCCACGGTCGGGTCGTAAATCTCGGCGTCTTTTCCAGGCTCCAGAATGTTCACCAGCAGTTTTACAATCTCGTTAGGCGTGTAGAATTCTCCGGCTTTCTTCCCGGCGCTGTCTGCAAAGTGTTTGATCAGGTATTCATATGCAGCACCCATCAGGTCAGGGAACTCTAAATTATCATCACGCAAATTCTTTTTGTTGAAATGCTGAATGAGCCTGCGCAAATCTTCATCGCTGATTTGCTTGTTGTTCTTCCCGAATGTCTTGTTGAAATTGATATTGTCCTGGTTGAATACGCCATCCAATTTGTCCAGATTGGCACTTTCAAGTGCGGCCAATGCTTTATTGAGGTGGTCACCAATTTCTTCAGTTAAGTCTTTGATGTAATTATAGGGTTGCTGCTTGCCTTCATCGTCAGTATAAAATTCAGGATCACCTTCGAGGCGTTTCCAACGTGCAGCCAGCGGTACGAAAAATTCATATTCAGGCGCATTCTCTCGTTCTAATTCTCTATAGATCACAAGAGGATCGTCTAATTGTCGTTTCTCGACCAGGTTAGTTCTTCTGCTGGCACGATGTACTTCGAATTGGTCATTCACGCGTTTCAGAAACAGCATTGAAATGACGTATTCCTTGTATTCGGAAGCATCCATGTTTCCTCTGAGAATGTCGCAGGCTTCAAAAAGGAAGTTTTCTAAGCGAGAAAGGGATATTTTATGTGTCATTTAGCTATTGTCAGCAATTTGATTTGTGAATATCGGAAATTATACCTCTACGTTGACGAAAACAAATTGTTTTTTCCGAAAGGTCAGTTTATGGAGGGTACCTAGGCAGATAGATCAACAAATGAAGTAAATTAATCAAGTTGTCGGAGGGTGAAAAATACGCAGAGCTGTACCAGAAAGCTAACTGAAATTGTTTGCTCTTATTGTATAGTAGCTCGTATAGACCACCCAAGTTATTCTGTTTAATACGCAAACCAGTGATTTGATGTAGGTGTTAGTTTGTCGGATGTCCATAGAGGCGAATAAAATTAGGCTGTGTGAGCAGCTTAGACGACCATCACCTAGCTGATGGAAATATCCATGAGTATGTATTCCACGATCTTCCTCAAGATCTTTGCAAGTTCAGTGTTCGTTTTAAGCGACAGGGGCATCTATCAACTCTTCACAATCACCAATATCATCCTAAACTTTTCGGTCGCTTAAGCGCCTAACGAAACATCTGCATGCAGGCCACCAAACCTATCGAATTCGAGAGGTTTAAAGTCTGGATAATACACCTTCTAAATATGCAAGAGCAAATCTCAACTCTTCACCATCACCAACATCATCTTAAACTTCTCATTCGCCTTCAGCACGTGCGGAACATCTGCAGACAAAACAATGCACTCTCCTGCTTGCAGGTTATACGCGATTCCTCCTATTGTGATTTCAGCCTTCCCATCCAGCTGTGAACAGGCTTCCGGCAACAGGCCGCCCCTATAGAAATTAGCAGCCAGTAGCTAGCGGCCAGTGGCTAGTAGCTAAAAAACGCATGAAGCCAGTAGCTAGTCGCTAACTGCTAGCCGCTCTCTTCCCAAGCCACAGGTACGCACATGAAAGCAGGATCAAAGCCTGGATGACGACGGCAGGGATAGGCACGTTTATGGAATCAACGAACATGTGCTTCAGCGTCACTGCGAGTAACACGGCAGTTCCAAGGGTGAAAGCCCACAGGACAGAAGCTGTGTTCCGCGAGGCATATGCTATCAGGCCGAGGAGAATTGAAAGTGCTGATGGCACTTCAAGCAGCAATCTGAGAGCACGATGGCCTTCTTCTGTCTGACCGGGAAACGTATCCGAGACCATCTTGTCGCCAATGATGAAGAAAACAATGCCCTGCAGGATCAATACGACTGCAATGCCGGTGAAAATGTTTTTCTGGTTCATCGTTTTGTTTGTTTTTGATGTTTGAAATATAGTGCTTTTTGTGGGAGAGGGGAAGTTGACTTAGAAGGGTCCTTTGTGAGCGATCCACGCATGAGGATTTGCTTCCATCTATTTATTCTTCAACAGCCTGAAGTCCTGATTGCTGAAAGGTGATGTTTCCGGAATTTTCACCACATTGAATGCAAAGTCTGTGGCGCGATGACAATTGTTGCACGTATTAGTAAGCAGCGTGTAGCTGTATTTAAAGCGTTCAAGGTTCTCCTCCCCGATAGCAATGTTTATACTGTCTAATGCAGGATTGATCATTTCTATCCCCCGGCTTTCCTTTCTGTCCGTCTGATATTTCTGAATGGCATCAAGTGATTCCATAATCTCATGCACTTCGAATTCTGCAAGCTTCCAGTTTTCATTTTGCCCTGCAAACCACAGTTTGGCGTGATGTGCCTGAATGTTAGTCATAAATTCTCCGAAGCCAGGGATGTATGTGTTGGCAAGTTTGCTTTCCAGGCTATCAATAAGGTTTTGCAAAACCATTGTATTGTCTGTCGGCTGGCTACAGGAGAAAAGCGCGATGATCAGGAGAAGAAGAATTGTTAGTTTCATGTCGAGGCGGTTAATTAAAATTAAAATGAAAATAAAAATGAAAAGGGAAGATGTCTTCAAAGATTTTCATTGTCCTTTTTTTAACTTTCATTCCGAGCGCAGAGAGATATCAATCAGGTTGGTTAATCCTTTAATCCATTGATACATCAGATACAAAGCGACAGACATCGCTATAGATTTCTGATCATGGTGTTGTACTCTTCGTGGGATCCGATCCAGAACCAAATCATCGTGTCAACTTGCAGTATACCAGTTGCTCTATAACCCAATCCGACTCTAATCGAGTAGATGGGCTCTTTTGCGTGAATTTGTTTGAAGTGCAAACCAGGGTGATGTGGATTGTCCAGCCATAACAAATATGTACTTCGAGCTCTGTCTTGTGTGACTTTCGGAAGTTTATGCAATGCCTTTCTGAACTTAGATGTAGTGACCGATTTCATCACCAACTCTTCTCAGAAGTATTGCCCGCTTTATATTCTTTTAGAGCCTCTTGAGCCAGATTGGATAATTCATTTTGAGTTTGCTGCAGAGTGTTATCCCAATTGAGTTCATCCTGGATGAGTTGAGCTATTTCAATCTGCTTCTCTCTAGGCAACTGTTCAATCTGGTGTATGGCCTTTTTCACTTGATCGATCATGGTCAAATATTATTTCTGAGTCTTGCACAAGATAAGATTAAATTGAATGGCTCTGGGGCATCATGTTGGATTTGAAAGTCTTTGACACTACAGCTTCTCTTTCGCCCCTTGCCTGCCCGGCAGGCTGACCGAGAATTCAAGTTTAAGAAGTTGTCGCAAAAAGTTATTTCGTTTGCTTTCATCTAACTCACCCAAACCCTCTCTTTTTTTAAGAGAGGGCCAAGCGGCACGAAATAACATTTTGCTCCAAGTTTAAAGTCAAGAGTTCCTGGTCATCCTGCCGGCAGGCAAGCTTCAGAGCCTAGTTCATTGTTGCTTTTACCAACGGCTTGCTGCCGTTATTATTGATGTTACGCCCCTTCCTTGCTCCGCCATAGCGGCTACGCGACCGCGTGCCGCCCTAGCTGGCTCCAGCGGTGGCGCAAGGCGAGGCAGGGCTAAAACTAGAGACTACAGATTGCAAGCTGCTGATTCCGGACTGAGGACTGAAGACTGCTGACTATTTTTCCCCCTCTGGTATCTCTATTTCAAAATCCAACTCCGGATTAGCTTCCCATTTCTCTGCAAATCTGAAAAACCTCAGTTTCTTTCCCTTGCGTGCACATAAGTCATCCGCATACGTGAGAGCCAACTCATCTGCCTCAAACGGAAGTGTGAAATCAAATTGAGGGACAGGCTCATAGTGATTTGCAATTTGATAGAATTTCAGTTCCCGGCCTGTTCTGAGACCTAACAACGCGTTTGTTGTAATCAGAATTTCATCCACATTGGAGGGCAGAGCGAAGTCATATTCTGCTTCTGGCTTCCATCCCTGATTGTACAAATAGAACTTCAGAGAATCACCTGATCTGATACCAAGATCACCTGTAGTTGAAATGATCAGTTCCTCTACATTATCCGGAAGTTGAAAATCAAGGGAATCGGTCTCAAACATCGCGCCGAAAAGGTTGCTCACTGCATAAAATGTCAGTGTATTTCCCTTCCGTACGCCGAGCTGCCCATTCGGAGCTATGAGTAACTCATCTAATTCGCCGGGCAAAAAGATATCCCATCCATCATAATGCTGCCATCCGTCTTTAAATTCGTAGAGGGCCAACGTACTATCTATCCTGACACCGAGGAATGGATTGGCAGTAAAAATCACTTCGAGGTTCACACCCTGCGATGAGAGATTGATGATGCCGGTGAACAGGAGGCCTGAGATCAGCAGGGCAGAACGTAAACGGGTTTGAGACTGCATATATCTTGTTTTGCTTGAGATCTGTTTAATGTTTAAACGTTTAATCTTTAGCGTTTAATGCTGTATGGAGCAGAGACTATCGTTCTTTGCCTCTCCCAAGGAGTCCTGTGGACTGGCATGGCAAGCAGTCGTCAGGACCCGGCTGTCTCGCGTTCTCACATTCTCACGTTCTCACTATTCCGACCGCAGGGAGGTCACCGGATTCATCAACGCAGCCTTCACGCTATGTACACTCACCGTCAGGAACGCAATGATCACAGCGGAAATACCGGCTACAGCAAACACCCACCATTCAATGTCTATCCTGTATGGGAATTCTCTGAGCCATTGTCGCATCATATACCATACTACAGGAGCAGCAAGCAAGATTGCGATAAGGACCAGTTTCAAGAAGTCTTTTGACAGTAAAGTCACAATGCCGGTCAAAGAAGCTCCGAGCACCTTACGGATGCCGATTTCTTTTGTCCTTAAAAAAGTCATGTATGATGCCAGCCCAAATAGTCCGAGGCAGGCGATCACGATCGTCAGCAATGTAAAAAAGCCAAGTATCCTGCCAAAACGGCGTTCTCCATCATACAGTCTCTGATACGATTCATTCAGGAATGCGTATTGAAAGACATTTCCCGGAAAGAATTGATCGAATGCAGCCTTAATGAATGCGATCGTTCCATCCATATCAGCACCGTCGACACGTAATGAAAGCTTACTGCTTGTTCCATAGGCAGGAATGAAGATCAGGGATTCGATCGGATGATGCAGGGACATCTCATGAAAATCAGGTAGCACACCGACGATTGTTTTCTCCTGGTTCCAATAGCGGATCCTCTGCCCAATTGCATCTTCACTTGATGCATAACCGAACATCCTTACGGCGGCTTCATTGATGACGATATTTGTCAATTGGCTCCAATAAGGACTGTGATCTGTTTCATTGAAGAATCTTCCTTCCACGGGTTTCAAACCATATGTTTCAGCATAATTGTGATCAGTCATGAGCCAACTGCTTGTAAAGCGCTCGCCGGAGGGGTGATCACTGACCTTTTCGATATTGAACACCCGGCCGTGCCATCCATCATCCACGGTACGGTTCGACGTCGCTACGCTCAGAATCTGTGGGTTCGTCACCAGTTTTCCTTTCAATGCATCCATCTTGCTGATAAACGTGCTGTCCCAGTTGGTGAGCGCCGGACCTTCAACCGTGATGACCTGGTCTATTTTGAGGCCGAGATCCAGGCTGTTCATATATCCGATCTGGCGGGAGACGAACCAGGTGGCCGTGATCAATGCTATGGATGCGGTGAATTGAAAGACCACTAACCCTTTGCGCAATTTTTCTCCTCCCAGATTCCTTTGAAAAAGGCCTTTGAGGACATTTGAGATATGTGGAGAAGACAGGAGCCACGCCGGGTATGCACCGGACAATGCCACCCCAGCGAATACTACGGCAAGCATAATCAAAGGCAATTGATAATTCCCTGCAGAAATGAATCGCAGTGCAGAACTTTCCAATCCAAAGTTCAAGGCAAACCATGGTCGGATCAACGCAGCGAGCTGCCAGGCGATGAACAAGGCAAGGATATTTACGACAAATGCTTCTGTGAGGAATTGTCCGACAAGTACACTTCGTTGTGCACCAACAACTTTACGCACACCGACTTCTTTCGCACGTTCTATTGCACGTACAGAAGCAAGGTTGACATAGTTGATCCATGCAATGACAAGAATGAAGAAGGCAATGATCAATAGCGACCATACAGCTTTCCCGTTTGTAGTGACCCCGACCTCATATTCAAGACCTGAGGAGTAGAGATGCGCATCGTTCAATGGCTGTAATGTGAAAATCTCCGTGCTGCCCGTGACCTCGGTCCCTTTGAAATACTGATCGCTGAATGAGACAAGCTTGGATTCGAATTCCGTGACATCCGTCTCAGGTTTCAATTCAATAAAATGCCAGAAGTCCGACCATTCCCAGCTCTCGTCGGCATCCTTGCCATTGTACCGGATAAACGTATCGAAAGAGCCGAGCACGCTGAATTGAAGAAATGAGTTTGCCGGGACATCCTCACATACGGCGACGATTCTGTATGGATCCGTTGTCTTATTGACATAGACTTCCTTATCGAGAACGAGTTCATAATTTCCTTTTGCCCCCGGGAAATAAGAATCGGCGACCGAGCGAGTGAGGACCAGTTCGTTTGTTTCATCCAAGAGCTTATCGCTTGTACTTGTGAGTATGGGAAAATCAAAGATTTCAAAGAAATGTTCATCGGCCCAGATCAGTTCATCCTGGATGGCAAGGTTATCTTCATACCTGATAAACACTTCACCGCTCGGTGCTATGCGGGCATGGTTCAGCACTTCCGGATAGTCCCGTTGCATGGCTGGACCAATCGTCGGATAGGTGATAGTACCTTTTTGGATTGGTTTGCCATTCTGGATGCGTTCATTGACCACGCGGTAGATGCGATCCTTTTTGGTGTGAAAGTCATCAAAGCTCAGTTCAAAGCCGACATATTGCAGCAAAAGCATGCATGCAGCCATGCCTGTCGCCAGCCCACCGATGAGGATCAATGATTGCGCTTTATTGCGGGAGAGGGTGCGGATGGCGAGTTTGAGGTAGTTTGAAAGCATATCAATTTAATGTTTAATGTTCAATGTTCATTCAATATTTGATGTTTGATGTTTGATAAAAGATAATAAGTTACAGCTTTAGAAAATATTTAATACGAGATGGCTCTCAATTTCATTGATAGCTACTATCCGTGATTTGCTTCAAACTTCAAACATGAAACATCAAACTATTCATAGCGAGTTGCGACTTTATTCTGATCTCAGACTCTTTACCGGATTACTTAAAGCTGCTTTCATACTCTGAAAACTCACTGTCAATAGTGCAACAATCACCGCCGCAACACCCGCCAATACAAACACCCACCATTCTATCTCAATCCGATACGCAAAGTCCTCAAGCCATCCATTCATGAAATACCAGGCCATCGGCGATGCCGGAATCACAGCAAGAAGAACAAGCTTGAGAAAATCATTCGACAAAAGACTGGCGAGCTGCGCCGTCGATGCACCAAGTACTTTCCGAATGCCGATCTCCTTTGTCCGTTGTGCGACAGTCAAGGTCACGATACCGAAAAGTCCGAGGCATGCGATCAATACGGCAAGGACGGATGCAATGCTGATCACTTTGCTCAATCGCGCTTCTGATCTGTACTGCTTGTCAATGTTCTCATTAAGGAAGACATAATTGAAAGGTTGCTCCGGTGCGACTTCAAGCCATGCCTGACGAAGGACAGAAAGTGTCGCAGTCAGATTTTCACCGGCGACTTTGATCAGGAGTTTCGGATTAGGATTGTCACCATAGTTTAAGTCCGAGGCAGTTCGTATCAAATTGATCGGTTCTACGGCCATCACAAGTGGTTGCACTGTCGTATGCAGGCTTTCAAAATTGAAATCTTTCACAATGCCGATCACTGAATACTCCTGGAATGGCTGCTGCAAGGGCTCTCCGTATTTTACATTGAATTCCCGGGCATAAGCTTCATTCACTAGCACGGATTGTTTGTCGGCAACTGCATCACTGGAAAAATTGCGACCCTCGGTGATCTGCAATTGCATCATAGGTACCAATCGATCATCAACGCCACATACAAAGAACTTCCTGAACTTCTCCGTGCCTTGTTCCGTATAGCCGAGATTCATCCAGCCCGGCGTTCCAAAGGCATGTGTGGTGAGTGCAAAATCTTTGAATTCAGTCTTGCCCGTGAGTGTATGTCTCAGACGGCCAAGTGTAGTCTGTCCTTCTGCATAGAGTTCTGACAGTCGCACACCAGAACGTGCATAAGGGAGGATAACTACTTGATCTTGTTCAAAGCCAAGGTTTTTGTTTTGAATAAACCTCAGTTGCTGTGTCATTACGATTGTACAGATGATGAGAAGGATCGAGAGTAAAAACTGAAACCCGACAAGACTACGGAGCAGGACATGTTTGTCCGATCCCATTTTAGTGATCGCACCGCGCAGTGTTTTCACCGGAGAAAAGCCTGATAGCACAAGAGAAGGATACGCACCGGCGATTAATCCAGTCAGCAATGCCAGGCTGCCAATCGCCATGACATGCATGGGTGTCCAATGTAATTCCAGTTGCTTGTCAGCGATGGTATTAAATGCACCGAGACTTGCTTTCGCGATCAATACTCCGAGAAGAGCACCCGCTGTCGAAGTCATGATCGCTTCACTCCAGAATTGCATCATGATTTGTTGCTTGCTTGCACCTGTAGCTTTGCGCACACCGACTTCTTTAGCCCGTGAAATAGATCTGCCGACAGCGAGTGAAGTAAAATTGATACAGGCGAGCATCAGGATCAATGCCGCAATGCCAGACAGGATGTATGGATAACGTGCGTCGCTCACAGTAAGAAAACCTTCGGGAAAATCTTTGTTCAAATGAATATCTGTCAGTGGCTGTAAGCCCATCTGATACTCACCAGGTTTATAAATGTCAGCGACTTTACTATCAATAAACGGTGCAATCTTCGCTTCGAGGTCTTTGACATTGTTATTGTCATCGAGTAGGACAAAAGTTTCCACATTTACATTTGTCCAGCTTGTCCTGCTACCCTCTGACATCGCCGTCTTTTGGATTTCGAAGGGGATCAGTATGTCATATTGGAGGCTCGAATTTCCCGGCGCTTTTTCAATAATACCTGAGACGACAAAATCTGTCCATTGACCGGCTACCTGCATGGTAAGCGTTTGACCTATTACAGCAGGATCGCCAAAATATTTTTTACCGATGTCTTCTGTAATCACAGCGTTGTGCACATCTGCGAGCACGTCCTCTGCTTTTCCACGGAGTAAGTTGAAATCAAATACTTTAAAAAACTCAGGTTCAACAATATGGACGATTTCCTGTTCGGAGAAATTTCCCTTTTTCACCTGCGAATTCAGTGTAGAATAACGTACTATGTGACGTATTTCGGGGAAGTTCCCCTGTAGTTCTTCCCCGAGAATATATGGTGTCACTGTATTGAAGAAGACCTGATCGCTCACATGTTCTTTTACCCATGCGCGATAGATGCGATCACTCTTCTGGTGAAAGCGATCGAAGGTCCACTCGTCATAGACATAGAGTGTCAGGAGTATCACTACTGCTGTCCCGACGGAGAGACCAGCGAGATTAATGATGGAGTACATGCGGTCTTTTAGGAGGTTGCGCCAGGCTGATTTTAGGTAGTTTGAGATCATATACTTCAATTAATTAAAATTAAAATGACAATTAAAATGAAAATGAGGGGTCTGTATTTATTTCATTTTCATTTTTATTTTGATTTTCATTCCGAGCGCAGCGAGGCCGGTTAATGACGGAATACATCTTTCCTTTCAGGAGGTTGCGCCAGGCGAGTTTGAAGTAGTTAGTTAACATAGTTAGAAGTTTTTCTTTCGCCCCTTCAGGGCTCGAATCATGTTTTGTTCTTATCAACGGCTTGCAGCCGTTGTTATTAATATTACGCCCCTTCAGGGCTCCTATTGATCCATTTCAATCACCGGAGGTGGTTGATCCATTGATCCTTTGATCCCCAATTCTTCACTACTCACTCCTTAAACTTTTAACGGGATTAGATAATGCGGCTTTAATACTTTGAAAACTCACAGTCAAGAAAGCAACCCCTAGTGTAACAATCGCGGTCACTCCAAACACCCACCATTTCAATTCGATCCTGTAAGCAAAATTCTCCAGCCACTCATTCATGAAATACCACCCGACAGGCATTGCAATCAATAATGAAAAGGCCACGAGTTTCAGAAAATCTTTTGTCAGAAGTCCGGTGATACCCGCCGTCGTCGCACCAAGTACTTTACGGATGCCGATTTCCTTAGTCCGTGTCTGTGCGCTATGTACAGCAAGACCGAAGAGTCCGAGGCATGCAATAAAAATTGCGAGCATGGAAACGGCATTGGCAAGTCTGCCCGTTCGTTGCTCCTGTGCATACATCTGACCATAGGCTTCGTCCATGAACTGATACACAAAAGGGTGATTCGGATCGAAATCATTCCACACTTTTTCGATATAGCCAAGCGTGCCTGAGATATCGCTGGGTTTGATGCGCACAGTGATATAAGAAAGCCATGATTGCGGCGGAATGAAAAACATCAGTGGACCAATAGACTCATGCAGTGTATGAAAGTTGAAATCCCTGACAACACCAATCACAGGTGCTTTCGGTCTTTCAATCGCAGGCATGGAGATAGAATGCTCGAGAGGTGAATCCCAAGCCAGTTGTCTTGCAGCTTCTTCATTGATGAGATATGCCGTACTGTCTGTTGCATAAGCGCGGGAAAAGTCTCGGCCTTCAGCAATCTCCATCCCGAACGTCTCAATGAAATCATGATCGACGACAAGGCTGCGAATTGGCGGCACCTGGTCTTCCGGTACGCCTTCCGGTACACAGGGAACACCATAATCACTTCCTCCTGGCATATTACCGGATGCAGTCACTTTTGAGATGCCAGGATTACGCAGAAGGCTTTCTTTAAATGCCTCCGTGCGCAAACGCAGACCTTCATCGCGGATGTTCAATACCACGAGATGTTCACGATGGAAGCCGAGATCTTTATTCTGCAGGAAAGTATTCTGTAGATACATCGTCAATGCAGCGATGATCAGGAAGGATGAGAGCGCAAACTGAAATATCACCAGGCCTTTACGTAATAATCCACCGGTGCCAACGGAGCTCTCGTTACCTTTTAGTGCAACGACAGGTTTGAATGCGGAGAGGAAAAAGGCTGGATACATGCCTGAAGTGAGTCCGACCAATAACCATGTGCCTGCGAGAAAACTCAAAATAGAAGGATTACTCAATTGCAGTTCCAATTCACTTCCCGTGAGGTCTGCGAAGACAGGTGCAAGCAATGTCATGATCTGACTTGCAAGAAGCACCGCGATGAATGTCGTCACAAGCGCTTCTGTCAAAAACTGTTCGACAAGCTGACCACGATATGCGCCGGTCACTTTGCGTACACCTACTTCACGCGTGCGACGTACGGCGAAAGCAGTCGTGAGATTGACAAAATTGATACACGCGATGAGGAGGATAAACAACGCTGAGGTTCCGAAGATCCAGAGTTGTGTCATATTGGAATTCGCAGCAATCTCTCTGTGCAAATCGGATTTCAGATGGATATCCGTCAATGGCTGCAGGAATGGTGAATAGTTCGCCGCATCTTCCGGTATAAGTGTTTTCGATAACGCTTCTTTGAATTTTAGTGCTACGATTCCGGGTGCGGCATCGTCTGCGAGCAGGAGATAAGTATAATATTGCCACCACGTTGGTGTATCATGTTGCGGATGTTTCCATGACGACATCGAGACCAGAAAGTCGAAACGGAAGTGAGAGTTCACAGGGACATCATCCATCGCACCCGTCACACGCATCTCCGTTGCATTGTCGAAGGTCAGTGACTTTCCCATCGGATCCTCATCACCGAAGTAGCGCCGTGCAAAGCTTTGTGTGACCACCATCGAATTTGGTTCTGAAAGCAACGAACGTTTATCCCCCTTCAGAAGCGGAAAGTCAAAGAGTTGAAACGTTGTGGAATCAACATAGAAACCGCCGGCCTCATAGACGCGTTGTTCACCATGAGATACGAGGACCTGGCCATATTTCACAAAGCGCGCCGCCTGGACGACCTCGGGTATTTCCTTCTTTGCAATGCCGACATACGTCCCCGCTACCTTGGCGATCCCATTTTCATAGGATGCACCCTCGACCTGGATGACGAGTCTGTATATATTATTACGTAGGCTGTGATAGTTGTCGAAGCTCAGTTCATGGATGACATGCCAGCTCATGAGCGCGAAAACTGCGATACCAAGGGCCAGGCCGCCAATATTGAGGAGCGAGAGGGCTTTCTGTCTCCAGAGGCTGCGGAAGCTGATTTTCAGGTAGTTGGAAAGCATTACCGTTTTGACTTTACTCTGAGCGTAGACTCTCCACAGGATTCGAGAGCGCAGCCCTGACGCTTTGGAAGCTTACTGTTAGAAATGCAACGGAGAGTGCAACGATACCCACTGCTACAAATACCCACCAGGGTATCGTAATATGGTATTCGAAATTCTTCAACCATGAATTTGTTGCCAACCAGGCCAGTGGTGACGTTATCACAAGAGATACTATCACCAGCTTCAGAAATTCTTTCGACAGAATCCCTACGATACCAGCTGTGGTGGCACCCAATACTTTACGAATACCGATTTCTTTCGTACGTCGCTCTGCAGAGAATGCAGACAACCCGAACAAACCAAGACAACAGATAAACACTGCAAGCATCGCAAACCCGAATGAAAGCCTTCCTACTGTCGTTTCACTGCGGAATAACCGGTCATACTCTTCGTCAAAGAATTTATAGTCAAAAGGGAAGCCAGGGTTGTGTGTACGCAAAACACCTTCGACAGAAACCAGCGCTTTTGTCAGATCCTCCCCGGCATTGAATTTGATAAAAAGTACACCTTCTTCAGGAGGTCTGCAGAAGACCATGAGCGGCTCTATCTCACCATACATGCCGCCAAATCGAAAATCCTCTATGATGCCAACGATATGGCGTTTTCTCTCATCGGATTGAATCACTTCACCGACGATATCATCTTTCTTGCTGTCCCTTCGGATCAGGTTCGCGAATGTTTCATTGATGATGACTGAGGTAGAGTCGAGATCAGGGTTTTCGTAAAAATCTCTTCCTGAAGTAAGATGCATGCCTAAGGTGTTGATATACTCCGGGCTGACCCAATCCAGAGAGATGAGCTTGTCTGCATTCGCATCTTTGCCTTGCCAGCTATATCCTCCGGAACTGCTCCCTATCTCAAACACCCGACTGGTGGATTTAGCAACATTTTGCACCAGGCCTGTTGCAAGCAACCCTTGTTTGATGAGGGGAAACTTTGCATTGATCTGTTCTGTCGTACCCAGGTAAATCAAGCCTTCTTTATCATAACCGAGGTGGCGACTTTTGACATGGCTGATTTGTTTATAAATGACGATCGTACAGAAGATGAGAAAGACCGAGACACTGAATTGTGCAATGACGAGTCCTTTCCGGACTGAGAAAACTCCTCCAAACATCGGGAGCTTCAGACCCTTCAACACAGCAAGTGGGCGGAATGAAGAGAGATACAACGACGGGTAACTTCCTGCAAGCAAGCCACTGATTAAGGCTATGGAAAGCAAACCCACAAGATGCCATGGGTTGCCAGGATGAAGAACCAATTGCTTATCAACTAATACATTGAACGATGGCAGAGCCACATATACAAGTACTACAGCCAGGAGCGTCGCGACTGCAGAGGTCAAGAGCGCTTCACCAATGAATTGTCTTGCAAGAGAACCCCTCCCGGCTCCGACGACCTTTCGTATGCCAACCTCCCGGCTGCGATGTTCTGAACGTGCGGTAGACAAATTCATGTAATTGAAACATGCGATGAGCAGTATGAAGCCGGCAATGATGCTGAACAAACGGACATATTCGATGCGTCCTTTACCAGTATGCCTTCCTTCTTTGAATTCCGAGCGCAGATGCCAATCGTTCATGGCAAAGAGGAAAGGCTGAGCGACAACATCCTTTGATTTCCCTTGAATAAAGCCATGCAATTTCCTGTTCACTGTTGCAGAATCAGAAGCGGCATTTAACAGTACGACTGTTTGCATGCCGTTTGTATTCCAATCATTCCACCAACTATTCTGCTTTTCGAAAATGCGAAACGACCCCAACCAATCAAAGCGCAAAGAGGAATTGTACGGCGGATCTTTCAAGACTCCTGTGATAGTGAATTGATCTTTGTTATTCACCTTCAATGATTTGCCAAGCGGAGATTCTTCGCCGAAAAATTTTGTCGCCATGCGCTCAGTAATCAGCAGTGAATTGGTTTCGCGTAAGGCTGTTCGGGGATCCCCTTCCATAAGCGGGAAAGTCAGAATGTCTAAGAATGTGCTGTCCACCAGGTAGCCTTCTTCGAATGTGCTTCTTTCGCCTAATGAAAATGCATATCGCTCACCCCAGCTAAACCGTGTACTCTGGGCGATTTCAGGTATCTCGGCTTTGAGTGCATTAGCGAGTAAACCTGGTGTAGCGGAGAATGTGTAGGTTTTCCCTTCGAAAGTCTGATTTTCCAGTACCTGGAAGATGCGATCCGCCTTTTGATGAAATGCATTGAAGGTGACTTCGTCTTCTGTCCAGAGCAGGATTAATACTGCACATGCCACTCCAATGGATAACCCCGCAATGTTGAGTAGACTGAATGTTTTGTTTTTCCAGAGATGGCGGACGGCAAGTTTGAAATAGTTATGTACCATGACCTGTAACGATTAGGCTTTTTTTATTCATACCGGACAATCGCGAATTCAGTAACCTATACTCGATATTCCTTTGCTTGAATTCGCTATGCAAAACGTTCAAACCAGATGCTGCGATCAACGCTTTTGGCAGTTGGCTCTGCACGGTTCGTTTCGAAACTTGTACTCACCCTCTCGCTTTCTCACCTTCTTGTATTTTGCGAGGTAGTAGTTTCATTCTGAACGTAGGCTTTCAACGGGATTGGCCCTCACCGCACTCCATATCTTCACGCTTATCGTAAGTCCTGCGATTAATAACAACACAATACATGAGATCACCATCGTCTCCAGTCCGATATCCACATGCACTTTGAAAATAAGATCCATGAGTAATCTGGTCAAATACCAACCTGCATAACATCCGATAGCTACGGCCACAAGAAAAATCCAGATATAGCCTCTGTTGACGAGTGCAATCAACTGCCCCTGAGATGCACCGACGATCTTACGCACGGCGATCTCTTTCATTTTTTTGAGTAAGGTCAATGAGACAAGGGCAAAAAGACCTGTTGCAGTGAGGAACACAGAGATGAAGGCAAACCACAACATGATCTTTGCGATGTTCACAGTTACCTCCACACCTTCCGCGATGACTTCGTCCTGATAGAATCCATTGAAAGGTTTGAGCGGAAATTCTTTATTCCACGTCGTGCGCAAATCATCGAAGACTGCAGTGAGATGCTCCGGGGCCGCGCGTATGATCAGACTTACATACTTATCGGGTTTCGTAAAGGTCATCACGACTGGTTCCAGTGGCCTGAAGAGTTCTGTGGGATGAAAATCTTTCAGGACACCAATGACTGAATATTGATTTGTGTCATAACGAATTTGTTTACCTAAAGCTTCTTCCGGTTTCCAGCCGTATTGCGCGGCGAGCGTCTCAGTGATCATCATCGCATCTTCATAGTCGGATTGCAATTTGGGATCGAAAGCCCTGCCCGTCGCCGTCTCTAATCCCAGGAGTTCGAGATATCCTTCGCCGACGCTCATGTAGCGCGATTCTATTTTATTTCCTTCGCCCTCGAGCATCAGCGTCCCCATATAGAATCCCATGTGATGCCTTGTCCCTGCCGTGCCTAAAACTTTCGGGTTCTGTTGCATCGCGTGGTGCATGACATTGAATGTATTCTGATCAAATGCATCTACCACCAGGAGATTTTCACGCTCATATCCGAAATCATAGTTCTTCTGAAAGGCTGCATTACGTGCAAAAGAAACACCAGCGATCACTGTAATAAGCGCGATCGCAATCTGCAAACCAAGGAGTATTCTGGAGAATAAATTGGAACCACCGAATTTTATCGATCCACGAAAAATACTTGTGGGATTAAATCTGCTCATATAGAGAGCCGGATACGCTCCCGCAACGACAGTAGTTACCACCAGGCTGCCGAGCAGGAATATCTGCAACGTGGGATCTTTTGCATAATTCACCTGAAGATCAAGAGCTTCCCACATCCGGTTGTACACAGGAAACCAAAGCGCATTCAATGCAATAGAAAGGAGAATACCTGCAAGAACGACCACTGCACATTCCGATAGCAACTGCATCGTCAATTGTCCGCGTGTACCTCCCATGACTTTGCGCACACCCATTTCACGCAATCGGCTACTTGAGCGTGAGATAGTAGTATTGGTAAAATTGAGACATGCCGAAATGAATATCAAAACCGCGAGTACCAGGGGCCCGTATGCCGCAGAATCCTCAGGTCGTTCATTGAAGCCATTTGCGTTCATCTCTGTACGGCGGGAAAATGTGGGAAGATTTTCAAGGCGATAGCTGGTCATTTTCCAATCCGGCCTTGCATTGTTTTGTACGGTGACAAACTTATTTAAATAGGATTCTAGTCTCGGAGCGTCTTCCGGATTATTGAGTTTAAAAAAGACGCCATCTGCAAACCAGCCCCAGTCGTCATCCGCAATCGGTGTGCAATCAAACTTCCGTAAATTATCCCAATGTGTAATCACCTTAAACCACATCATCGAATTCATGGGCAGCTGCTGCAACACGCCTTTTACGATGAGATTGATCTGGCAGGAATCACCGGCATAAAACGTCACCGTCTTACCAATCGGATCGGCTTTGCCATATAGCTTCTCCGCAATGTCTTCAGTAATCAGTACTGCAGCAGGATCGCTCAGATCATACGTGCCTGAAACCAATGGGAAATTGAACACTTCGAAAAACCCATCATCGGTAAAATGTACTTGTTGCGTGATCGCTTCGCTGGCATCTGCTTTCACCGTCACACCCCTGCTATCTATGCGCAACGCATGCTGGATACCCGAAAACTCCTGCATTGCAACCACTGGTGCCGCTGAAGGACAGATTCCATGAATTGCATCATTCCCTTCCCGGAATATCATGGCCCGAAAGACATGTTCCGGATCGTTATGAAAATTGTCATAACTAAACGAAAATCGATAGTTTTGAAATGCCCATATGATAGCAGCCAGGCCCACGCCGAGTCCTACGACATTGATAAGCGCATAGAATTTGTAATTCCAGAGGTTGCGGAGGGTGATTTTGAGAAAGTTTGAATACATGTGTGATGCTGAGTGTTTAGATGTTTAGATGTTTAGGTGTTTAAATGTTTAGGTGTTTATTGTTTAGGGTTTAATGTTTAGTATTATGTTCAATGTTCAGAGCTCTCAGTTTTCAGTCCTCGGCAAGTTCGACTGCGCATTGAAGATTGCTAACTGAGTTCTTTTAATTTTGATTTTAATTTTCATTTTTATTCCGAGCGTAGCGAGGTAACCGGATTCGCCACCGCAGCTCTTACACTCTGATAACTCACTGTGAGCAATGCGATGATCATTGCAACAATACCTGCAACTGCGAAGACCCACCATTCTATGCTGATACGATACGCAAAATTGTCAAGCCATCTATTCATGACGTACCAGGCAAAAGGCACCGCGAGGATAAATGCAATCAACACAAGCCTGAGAAAATCTTTTGAGAGCAAAGCAATCAGTCCCGGAACGGATGCGCCGAGTATTTTCCGCACGCCAATCTCTTTGGTCCGTTGCTCTGCAATAAAGGTAGCAAGACCGACCATGCCGATGCATGCCACGAAGATGGCTAGGAGAGAGAAGGTGCCAATGATCCGACCAAAACGCTGTTCTGCCAGATACATCTGCATAAAACGGTCATCCATGAAAGAATATGTAAAAGGTTGTCCGGGGGCCATCGTCTTCCAGATATCCTGCAGTCGATGAATAAACGATGCGACATCCTCTGCATTCAACCGCATGCTGATATAGCCGCTACTCTCTCCGAGAAACAATGCCAGCGGAGCAACGCGTTCACGCAAGCTCTGAAAGTGAAAGTCTTTGATCACGCCGATGACTTTGTAGGCGACAAGACTGTCATTCTCATCATAGTTACTGATTTCTTTGCCCACAGGATCTTCTCCCTGGAAGAAAGCGGCAGTACTCTCATTGATCAGTACGGCCTGAGAGTCCGAGGGAAAATCAGTGGAGAAATCACGTCCCGCAGCGAGTTCCATACCCATAGTGTGCACATAATCGTGATCGACATACCAATTGTTCAACAGCACGGCTTGGGCCATGTCTGCATTCCGACCAAGAAAATAGGAGCTTGTATTATTCGAAGAAGGTACTGGCAGATAACTCGAAATCGTTGCACTTTCCACTTGCGGAATAGTATGGAGTTTCTCTTTGAAAGCTTTCAGATTGTCACCCAATGCATAAGCATCATGGAGCATGATCACGTGATCGCGCTGATAGCCGAGCTTTCTGTGTTGAATAAAACTGAGCTGACGCTGTACAATCAACGTACCACACACCAGGAAAATGGTGATGAGAAATTGAAATACAACAAGGCCATTGCGGAGGTAGGAATTTTTACCACGATGCTGAAGAGTACTTTTGAGTACGGCTATCGGTTGGAACCCGGATAGAAAAAAGGCAGGGTAAATGCCTGCAAGCAGTCCTGTTGTCAGTGTAATCAACACTGCCGCTGCATAGTATTTAGGTGCGTTGATTTGAGCCAGGATCATTTCTTTTCCCGCGAGTGCGTTGAAATAAGGTAGAATGATCTGTACGATCCCCCAGGCAATCAACAAAGCCAGTACACTTACAATAAGGCCTTCACCGAGAAACTGGGTAATCAGGTTACCACGTTGAGCACCGACGACTTTGCGCACGCCAATTTCCCGGGACCGAATAGCGGCTCGTGCGGTGGAAATATTAATAAAATTGATTCCGGCTAATAAGAGAATGAAAATTCCGATAAGGCCGAAGATCAAGACATACCGGATATCACTATTAGGACCGAGTTCACTCTCGCTATCCGAGTAAAGATGGATTTTTGTTACTGGTGTGAGATAATAATCAAATCGGTTGCCGCTCTCAATAAACTCATCCCATGTCTGTCCGATATATTTTTCGACTTCAGGTGCGAAATATGTTCCGATGAAATGTGCAGAGAGCTTTTTTTCGAAGGTTTCCGCGTCAGTACCTTCTTTCAGAATGATGTAGGTATTGAAATTCATATTCCCCCACTGATCGGAACGACTTTCATCCAATGAGGCCATCGACATCATGAAGTCAAAGTCGAAATGTGTGTTCGCCGGGATTTCATCCATGACACCAGTCACCTGGTAGTTTCTCTTATTGTCAAGCGTCAGTGTTTTACCAAGAGGAGTGTCATTGCCGAAATACTTCTTTGCAATACGATATGTTATGATGATTGTATTAGGTTGTGCAAGTGCAGTAGTAGGGTCGCCTTGTAACAATGAAATGGAAAACACTTTGAAAAAAGTGCTGTCCGCAAAAATCAATTTCTCTTCCTGGTAGTGCTTATCCTCATGCTTCACCAGGAAACTCCCCTGGCTTCTAAAGCGCAGGAATCTCTCGACCTCAGGAAACTCTGCAAGCGAAGTAGGTCCGACCGGCGCTCCCGCCTGGGCAGTAACAATGATCTGGTCACCGAGCTTTCCTTCTCCATCAATACGAAAAATCCTCTCTGCATTGGTATGGTATCGGTCATAGCTGAGTTCATCCGTGACGTAGATGAGAATAAGCATACACGCACCCAAACCGACAGCGAGTCCAAGGATATTGATCAGCGAGTAAAATTTGTGCCGCCAGATATTGCGCAACGCGACTTTGAAGTAATTCTGAATCATCCTGAAGTGATTTACTGAAGGAATTTTGTTCAAGGGATATGCCAGTACGACAAGTTATTGATTGTCAGTGACTTTCCTCAAGACGGTTGGGAAAACCTTTAGAAAGGTGTCCGATGTGGTACGAAAAGGTGTCCGGCAGTGGACAGAGCGAGAGTTGTATGCCTTTTGGTTCGGATAAGTTTTATGTAGACCTCTGAGAATTGCTCAACTGGCTTGGTCCCAATGAAACGGCGTTTTACGCAGACTTCATGAAACGACGTTTTACAAGTTCCTTTCCATGAAACGGCTTCCCTTCCGCCCCTTTGGTTCGGACAAGTTTTATGTAGACACATTGAAACGGCGTTTTACGAAGACCACCATTGAAACGGCCTTTTACGTAGACTCCATTGGAACGGCGTTTGACGTAGACCCATTGAAACGGCGTTTTACGAAGACCCATTGAAACGGCGTTTTACGTAGACCCCCATTGAAACGGCGTTTTACGAAGACCTCATTGAAACGGCGTTTTACGTAGACCCATTGAAACGACGTTTTACGTAGACCCCATTTGAAAGGGCGTTTTACAAGGCCTCCATGAAACGGCGTCCGCCCCTGTGGTTCGGACAAGTTTTACGCAGACCCCAGAGAATTACACAAATAGGCGCAGCCCTTCGCGCACCTCAGCATGACTACTAAAGGCAGTGAAAACGAGCTGAAAAAGGCTAAATGAACATCAGAATCATCTTATCAACTGACATCCGTCGTCGACATTCAGTGATTGAAGCAGGAGATTTGTTTTTTAACTCTTGAACACATTAAATTTCTGAGAGATGAAAATAAAATTCTTTCGACTTATCATGTTGATCCTTCTCGTGCCGGGGATTCTGCCCGCACAGACAGAAGAAACGCTGACGGGTGATGCCCGAATCAAAGGTGGTTTCGGTGGCCCATTCTTTCTCTACAGCACTGTTGGTGAAATGCATGGCAGAGGTGCGGGTGGGGGAGGAGGTTTTATAATCGACAAATTCTTCATTGGAGGATTCGGTCAGGGAGAAACCTTTGGGAAAATAGATGTCGACGATCAGGATTACTATGTCAGCATTGGGTATGGCGGTCTATGGTTCGGTTATGTAGCCCCGTCAAATAAACTTTTACATCTCTTAGCTACGATGAAAATCGGATGGGGTGAAGCTTTTCTGTCAGAGAATCGTGATGATCACAGCACCGACTATAATGATGGGGCCTTTGTCATACAACCTGAGGTTGGTATCGAACTCAATGTGGCGCATTGGTTTCGGATCGCCGGGCAGGCTGGCTATCGTTTCATGAATGGTGTGAATGATATCCCTACACTGCAAAGCAATGACTTTGATAGTCCATCATTTGCCTTGGTATTGCGCTTTGGGGCGTTTGGCTACGATCGTTGAAGAGCAAAGAGCATAGGCAAAGAGCATAGAGTAAGAAGGGTTTTTCTCGCTTTCTTGCTCTCTCACCTTCTCACTCTCTCATATCACCGACGACTCCAACTTAATAGAAGAATATTTCCATGCCTCCTTGAATTGTTTCATCACTTCCTGCGCTTCTGCACTCTTGCCCTGCCCCTCAAGACTTTTATATAATCCCATCAACGCCCAGCCATTGCTCTTCAATTCTTTTAAGTCGGCGCGGTAGACTTCTTCTGCTTCTGTAAACCTCCCGGCTTTCAACAAGGCATCGCCAAGATTATGACGCACTGAGAAAAACCAATCGGGCGGTTCATTGTATTTCAGATTATCTTCCAGCTTCACTGCTTGCTCAAAGAATCGTGCTGCGATGTCATAGTGTCCCTGCCGACGGACGATTTCACCCTGCAGGACCTGTTCGGCAAGCTTAAGGACATCAGCAAAGGCATTAATAAAGACTGTGAGTTTTGCCATTGAGGTATCAGAGGCAGCATCACGGACATACTTGAGATTCTGTGCAGCCTTGTCAAAGGATCCCTTTGCTGCATTCGCCATCCCCTGTGCATAATTCCAGATTGCTGTTGGATACATGAGGTTCGGATCCGGTGCAGGTTCTTTCAGAATATCATCCCACATGGCAAACTTCACCATGATGAACCATGGAATGGTCGTAAAATGTTGCAATCCCGCAAGAGCAGGAACCTGCATCAATTCCCTGTCGACTACATAATCGGCCATATACCTGCTCGCCTCCAATGCACGATCACCCCTGCCCTCGAGACCAGCACAGGCCGCAAGAAAGTGCCAGTTGTGAGGATAGTAGACGAGCGGATAGATGCCTGCTTCATGACACGATGAGACATACATGCTATCTTCTTTCACTCCACGTTCATTTGCTAATGTACCATCATGGTAATGGCCTGTATTAATATATAAATGCGAAGGCATGTGCAGGAGGTGTCCGGAACCCGGAACACGATCTTCAAGCATTCTTGCATAAGGCAGCACGCGTTCCGGATCCTGGCTTGCCTCCATTGCGTGGATATAGAGATGAGCGCCTTGAGGATGCCTGGGATTTTTTGCGACTACTCCTTCAATAATGCTTATGATTTCAGGAGTCCAGGGTTTAGGCGTACCGTCCCTTTCCCAAAGATCCCAGGGATGGAGATCCATTTGCGCTTCGGCTGCCATCGCTGCGATATCCAGATCTTCGGGATATGCACGCATGAGTTCACGCATTGCATTTGCATAAGCCTCGTAGTATGGTGAAGGATCTACATCTTTGGAAGGAGGATAGCGCGTTGCTAAAGCTTCGATCATCGCCCGCTCTTTTGCCGATGATCTGTGCATCACAAGTCGCGCCTGTTGTAATGCTTCGAGCGCGGCAGGGAGGACATCCGATTCCATCGGTGCATTGTAGTTTGGTCCCAGGACATAAGCCAATCCCCAATAGCACATCGCGCATTGCGGATCCTGGCGTATTGCTTCACGGAATGATCTTGCCGATTCGGCATGGTTGAAACCGAAGTTGAGGACAAACCCCTGGTTAAAGTATTTCTGTGCCGCATTTGAACTCGTCGTAATAGGGTAGTTGTAAATGGCCAGTCCCTTGAATAATGGGGAAAGTTTACCATCATACCCCGGGGGGGTGTTCAGATCTGCAGGCGTCGGTCCACAACCAATGCGTGGTTCCGGCTTCTTGGTATCTGAAGAGGCTTGTTGTTTGCCGGTGAAGCATGCGGATAAGACAAGGATACAAATCCAAAAGCTCGTATTTCTCATTTGATTATGAATTGGAGTCAGTAAACGAATGGTTTTTAAGCCTTAGCAAATATCGATTGTTCGTCCGAATAGTCAATACCATATTTATGGGGCAATTCAAAAATTGAGTATGCCCGGAATGTAACGGTATCCCTCGCCATTGAATCGGGAAAGTCTCCCCGGCCGGTAAGGACGGACGCGCCCCCTACCTATACGGATAGCTGATAGAACAAAAGTTATAGGTGAATACACCCTCTATGACAGTCTGCGGGTAGACAATAATGAGTACCTTGGCGTCTGTAAGCTCACCTCCGACAAGCTCATCACTCAAAAAAAGACTTTTTTTTCACTTTAAATATTTATCGTTTATGAATGCTATGAAAAATTT
>DATDQA010000116.1:0-6953 GCA_035292505.1 Saprospiraceae bacterium
GACCGAGGCAGCTCAAAGCATGCAATGACAGTGATGAATATTACTGCCAGATACTACTCCCAGATCGCCGACATCTCCACCTGGATAGCACAGTAATCAGTCAATTGGAATGTCGAAAGATGCTCCTGTTTGACGTACTCATTCTCTGCCGAGAGGACGTATTTCTCGATGAGCTTTTCATCCGGATCTACGATCAGATAGTATTTCACGCCTTCTTTTTGATACCATGCATATTTTGTATGTCGATCCTTCAGAGCAGTGGATGGGAACAGGATTTCTGCAACAAGAACAGGTGGAAAATCAAGGAATTTCTTTGCAATGGGCTTGCAGACAATCAATAAGTCAGGGTTGAGTACTGTGTCCTCTTCTATGAGATAATCTATTGGTTGATAAACACGGCATCCACAGCTATTCCCCTTAAGTGCTTCCCAAAACACCGAATGCAGATTTCCTGCAATGAACTGATGGTACGGCAGAGGAGCAGGACTCATTGCATAAGGTATCCCTTCAATGATTTCCCACTGTCCTTCCCACTGGCGATAGTCTTCATAAGTATAGTGCGGTAGTATACGTGCCATTGTATGCATGACACGAAAATACATCTTTTATGCGCGATCATTATTATTCCTCTTCAACTATCCTTTCGGCCAGTCTAAAGGACTCTTTGGGAGAGGTCGACTCTCAGCTAGAGGCTGATCAAGCTCTGGTTAAAACTTTTGGCTGGTAACATTTATCTCGTCCCGCCTCATCATATACCTCTTTGATCCAATCGAGTACTTTTTGATCAAGTTGCTTCAGGTCGATGAGTTGAATCCGATGGGTGCACATCATTCCGAAGGGTACTGACGTCTCGAGTCGGTCTGTGTGTGATTTATTATTGAATTTCAATCCAGGATCGATACGTGTTTTTGTCGAAGGCCGTACTTAAACAACTTGCCTTTTCCTGTGGAAACTCACACTGGCTTTTTTGGGTGCAACATCTACGTCTTCCAAGAAATTGAGCATACTTCAGGATTGCGTCATAGGTGAGGCGCAAGGATTTTACCTTTGTATTGGGCATTGACAATGGCATCGTGACTGTATTTCCGTTATGATCGTAAAAATTTTACCACCACAGCAGATTTCAGGTCATCCGGAAAATTCGGAAAGAGGAAGTTGGGGTAGGCGCACTCTGGTTCTCTCCCGCATCATATGTTAATCACCGCCAAATTTCAAACCTGCATACAATTGGAAGACATTGTTTTTGGCATCGATGTCCGGGATGAAGGAATATTGTTCACCTGGCTCAGGCTCTTTGTACAGTTTTCCTAGGCTGATGTTGATTCTGGCGCCTACGACTAGGATTTTGACGGGGTGTACTTCAACGCCTGCCCCGAACCCAAAATCAAATCGGTTATAGAGATCCAGGATTTTATCGGTCTGAGGATTCCCTGTATTATTAGTACTATCTACTTTGGCGTTGAGGAGATAGGCCACTTGTCCACCTAACTGAACTTGTACAAATTTTGTGATGTTGATCGCCATAAACTGTGGCAACAACAGGTAGTCGAGATTGACTGTCCCCGTATTCGTATTTGTTGAAAAGTCATACCCTTGCCTGGAGAACAATAATTCAGTACGCGAACTCAGAACAGTCTTGGAAGATCCGGCGAAGAAGACGCCTGCATGAAATCCAGTGCGGCTGCTGCTGTTGATAGATGAAGCCTTGGTGACATTGGCAAAATTAAGACCGCCCTTTACACCCAATTGGGCAAATACAAATGAGGGAATGGTGAGCAATAGGGGAAAAAATATCTTTTTCATAGTCAAACCGTTTTGGTTAATTATCAGAAGATTAAAGTTACTGATATTGTATTGTATTTATCTGTTTGATTCTTTACTTTTATCATCCATGATAATATCCTCGTTGATGTCAATTCCTGAAATGTGTTGTATGTTGATCAGGTGTGAACGGTGAGTGAGGATGAAACCAAACGGTTCAAGAAGCGCTTGATAATCGCGAAGGACTTGCCATCGGGATTGGCCTGTGGTTATTGAAAAAAATGTTAGTATAGTTGCTCTCAGCTTCGAGCCTGATGATCTGATCGGGCTGAAAGAAGTGGATACCCCTCTGTAAGGAAAGCTCACACAGCTATGGTCGTTGAATGAGTACAAATATTCTGGGCTTTCATTTAGTATAAGCTTTTTACCGGTTTTTCTTTGCAGACCGGGCAGCGACCTGGTGATGATCGGGTCCTCCGGCCAAATAGGATGTTGTGAATATAGTCATATTTTAAGGCAAGAGGTTTAACCATCATGACGACTTCAGCCTTTTCTTCCTGCTTTTGACGCATGTCCTATGCCTTACTGACGAGAATCATCACAGCAGTAAAATCTTATGATTTGATTTGCATTCGTGCGCGCAATTCAATTATATCTTCCCTCTCCACGACACAGCGAAGTGCATCGCATTTTCGTACAGGCACCCCCCGAAATAGCCTGGAAGGTAGCCAGGCATTTTGACGGCGCACAGATCCCATGGGTCCGTTTTCTCTTTGATCTGAGGAGTATCCCTCATATGATTCTCGGACACACATCAGATGATAGTGATCGGCGACTTGGTGTAGACCAGATTGCAAAAAATGAGAAGGGATTTCAGATCATCCATGAGATTCCGGGAGAAGAAGTTGTGGTCGGAGCAATTGGGCAGTTCTGGCATCTGGATATTCCCTTTGCGGATACAAAACCTGGGGAGTTTGCACAGTTTCATGAGAAAGGTTGGGGCAAGCTCGCATGGGCTATTCGTGTGGAGTCTTATCAAAATGGAAGTACAATCAGTTTTGAACTCCGTATGACTGCCACGGATGAGAAAAGCTGGTATAAGTTCAACCGATACTATAAAGTGATCAGCATCGGCTCCCTATTGATCAGGAATTCTGTCATGTCTCACCTTGAAGCGGAATTATGCAAAATGAGTTTTCCGAATGATACGGACATGATATTTCCCGGCGATGAGCTGATTCCGGCTGCAAAGCATCGTATTACTCTTCACAAAATCATTGAAGCCCCTGTTTCTGTGGTATGGCGTTATCTGATGCAACTAGGTTGTGACAGAGCGGGATGGTATAGTATTGATGCCTTTGATCATGCTGGATTACCAAGTATCGATCTGCTGATAGAGGGATGGGAATCACGCAAAACCGGAGATCAACTCGCTGCCACCCTAGCGCTCGATAGTTTTTATGAAGTATATGATATAGAACCTGAAAAATTCTTTGTGATTGGTGGTGAAACCGAACGTCTTGGAGGTCCATTCAAGATGACCTGGACTTTTGTCACTGAGCCCGTCGGTGATGATGCGACACATCTGGTGAACAACGCACGAATGGTGGCATCACCCAAATGGGCTGAATGGTTCATGGGTCATGTGCTCTACCCGCCGATCCACGGATTGATGTCAGCTGTACAGTTGAAGAATCTCAAGAAGGTCGCTGAACGTACCGCCCAGGCAAGAACATCCTCATATCAATCAGTCATCCCATGAAAGCAAAACTCAACGCCGAATGGCATCTCAAACATCCGATGCCGAAGAATCCGACATTTGAACAGCGGGTGAAATGGCATCTCGCCCATCAGAAGAATTGCGCGTGTCGATCTATTCCTGCAACACTCGCGGAAGAGATGAAAAAAAGAAAAATTGTGTTCTAAAGGCAAATGCATTCTTGACAGAAATCATAAGCAGGCATGAGGCCTGTCATTCTATGTGAGATAGGGCGAGCCCACATTTATGACCGCAAATTGGAGAAGATGGTGTGGATTCTCATTCCCGTCGTGTTGCTTATTGGAGTGATGTATCTTCTGTTCGCGCCGTTATTTGTGGAGGTGGATAGTGAAATTGGATTGTTCCGGATAAGATTACATCACATCGCGAGCGCTGCATTGAGACTTACAGCAAGTTCTTTGATCATCGATCTGAATGTCGCGGGATGGAAAAAACCCATTGATCTTTTAGGGGGAAGGGAAAAAGTGCGGAGAAAGGAGTTGAAAGAAAATGGAGCTAAAGCCAAACCGATCAGGAAACAGCGCAAGATATCGTTTCGAAGAGTGTTGGCAGTCTTACGCAGTTTTAAAGTCAAGACATGCCAGGTGGTTGCGGACACCGGAGACATGCCGCTGAATGGTATGCTGTATCCGGTGTTTTATTGGCTGAGTATTTGGAGTGGACAGGCCTTTAGAGTAAGTTTCAATGATGAGAATGAAGTAAAGCTCAATATTGAAAACAATATGGCGCGTATGTTATGGACATATTTCCGGACCAGTTGAAAAGGATTTATTTTCTATCATATTAAAATCAAAGGATCATGAGCAACTTAAATGAGGTTCTTGGCAAAATGACCGAGTTTCTGAAGACAGAAGCAAAAACTGAAACCATTATTGGTGAGCAATTCAAACTCGGTGAATATACCTGCGTACCAATTATGCATGTAGGCCTTGGCTTTGGCGGCGGAAGTGGTGAAGGAAAGGGCGCTGCAAAAGACAAAGCTGAGGGCCAGGGATTTGGTGCAGCAGGTGCTGCAGGAATCGGTATGGGGCCAGTCGGTTTTCTTGTTTCCCGAAACAACGAAATCCGGTTTATCCATACACATACCTCAAAAGGACTTGGCCTTGCCTTAGAAAAGCTTCCTGAACTGGTAGATAAATATCTCGACCAGAACAAAAAGAAAAGCAGAACCCCCGAAACAGTTGAGGCATAGATAATGTGTTTTGCATACCGGAGTTTTAAGGCATACGGTGGTGCAGTTTTTGCGCCACTCGTGTGCTTTTTTCATTTACAGTAAAATGCATTTACACGCTTGTGCACTGCATCTCGCTCATTCACGAGCCTTTTCTTTCTTCAACTCCACCAACTGTACCTGCACTGCACTGACTTGTTGGCGTAACATTTCGATAGATTGTTGTTGAGATTCTATAGTCCCTAGCATCTCCTGTACAGCTTTTACAAGGGGGACCGTAAACTCTGCATACCGCAATCCCAGAATTTTTCCACTTTTATCCACTCCGCTGAAATCATATCCCACACGTTCTGCTGCAAATTCTACTTCCTGTGCAAGGAATCCACTGAATTGGATCTGTTCGATGTCATACTTGCTGTCCCAAATTGCGGTGTCTACAATACCCATGAGTTGATTCTGGCTGGTGATATTGAAGTGATAAGAGACAGGACGGAGTTCTTTGATAAATGCAAGACCAGGGATGTTTTCCTTGATATTGTCTTTAATGCGGGCGTCACTATAGGCGGTCCAACTCACCTGTCCTCCATTGCTTGAGACAGATGCATTCCCGATCCTCACTTTATTGCTTGCATCCACTTCAGCCAGATAACCAAGAGCTGTGGCATTAATCAGGTTTTCGGAACTTACATCTGCTTGTTTCCCAATGGCAGTATTGTAGTCCCCTGTCTCATTAAAGAATAACGCTTCTTCCCCGATTGCTGTATTACCAAAACCTGTACTATTGAAATAAAGTGCATAACTCCCATTGGCAGTATTATTGTTTCCGGTAGTGTTGAGAGTAAGCACCTGGTACCCGATTGCTGTATTATCATTTGCGGTGGTGTTGTAATAGAGCGCATTGAACCCGATTGCTGTATTATCATCTCCTGTAGTGTTAGAATAGAGTGCCTGATACCCGTTTGAAGTATTATGCAAGCCGGTAGTGTTGGAATAGAGCGCTCGATACGCATTGGCTGTATTGGCATTTCCGGTGGTGTTGTTATTAAGTGCCTGATACCCATTGGCTGTATTGGCATCACCGGTGGTGTTATCATTAAGTGCCTGATACCCGTTTGCAACATTGTATAACCCTATGGTATTAGAATAGAGCGCCCGATACCCATTGGCTGTATTGGCATTTCCGGTGGTGTTGTTATAAAGTGTCTGATACCCATTGGCAGTGTTATACAAACCAGTGTTGGAATAAAGCGCCTGATATCCCGTGGCAGTATTATAGTCTGCTGTGGTGTTTGAAAAGAGCGCCTGATTGCCACTCGCTGTGTTGTATAACCCAGAGGTGTTTGAATATAGCGCCCTATAACCAACTGCTGTATTGTTATCTCCGGTGGTGTTTGAATAGAGTGCCTGATTACCATTTGCTGTATTTCTATCTCCGATGGTGTTGACATAGAGTGCCTGATATCCATTAGCCGTATTATTATCTGCGGTGGTGTTGGAATAGAGTGCCAAATACCCACTGGCCGTATTTTGAAAGCCAGCGGTGTTGGAATAAAGCGTCCTATACCCAGTGGCAGTATTTGAATACCCAGTAGTGTTGGAATATAGTGCGTGAGAACCAGTAGCTGTATTACCTGTGGCGTGAAAACTTTGTGTTACTCCAATGCCATTGTTAAATAAAGCCGAATCACCGATCGCTACCAATCCGCTTCGATCCGTATTGTTGTATAGAGCATGAGCTCCCAATGAGGTATTGTTTTGACCTGAGGTGTTGGAATAAAGCGCCTGATACCCAAAGACGCTGTTGTACATGCCGGTATTTACATTACCCGCCCCAACGCCGACAAATGTATTCTCTCCCGGATTGAGCAGCTCGATGCGCGGTTCATTGTTTGCATTGTTTTTGACTTCGACCGACTGGGCAGGAATCCGAAAGGCTGTATATGTGAGCAGGAGGATGAACAGGTATTTGTATGACATAGAAGAGAGATTTTAATCCAATGGATGAATCCTCAACTCCGTCCGCCTGGTTCACTGTCATTCCGCCCGAAATACAATAATCTTCATAAGTCTCAGCTTTTTCACACTGCTTTCATTGCTAGCCAATGGCAGCCCATGGCTGGTCGCCTCTTCTCAATGCTGACTGAGCAGCGAACCGGGTCCTCAGGCAAGTGCTTTGCAGTTAAGTTAATGAAACTTTGTGAGAAGGGAGGACATTGTTCTTACCTCTTCAACAGTCCAATC
>DATDQA010000117.1:0-8223 GCA_035292505.1 Saprospiraceae bacterium
CATCGGGGATCAGATCATTGATCTCTCTGTTCTGCACGTGCAGGAATTATTAACTGTACCTGGATTGACGCATAAGGAACTGCTCAACAGATATCTCAATGACTTCATATCACTGGGAAAGACAGTGACGCGACAAGTGCGTACGCGGGTGATGGAGATCTTTTCAGAAGATGCGGATCATGCACTACGTGAAAGAGCAGCATTAAGCCTCGCGCCTGTGCATGAAGTAGAATTGCTGCTTCCCTTGCGCATTGGCAATTACACGGACTTTTATTCCAGTAAAGAACATGCAACAAATGTGGGTTCGATGTTTCGCGATCCGGCGAATGCACTGTTACCAAATTGGTTGCATCTGCCCGTTGGTTATCATGGGCGTGCATCTTCGATAGTTGTGTCCAGCACTCCGATTAAACGGCCATCAGGTCAGACAGCTCCTGGTGAAAATGGCATACCAAAGTTTGGTCCGACGATGTCTTTGGACTTCGAGCTCGAAATGGGGTTTGTCATCGGAAAAGAAACGCAGCTCGGACAACAAGTCTCGACGGAAGAAGCTGAAGATTACATTTTCGGTCTTACGCTTTTCAATGATTGGTCTGCCCGAGATATCCAGCAATGGGAATATGTGCCGCTTGGTCCATTTCTCGCAAAGAATTTTGCCTCGACGATGTCGCCATGGATTGTCACACTCGATGCGCTCGAACAATTCAGAGTAGATGGACCTGTACAGTCACCACCCGTACTTCCTTATTTGCTATTCTCCGGAAAGAAAAACTATGACATCCATTTGAAGGTGGATATCACGACTGCAAGTGGTCATCAAAAAACGGTGTGCAATTCCAATTTCAAATACATGTACTGGAATATGTGCCAGCAACTCGCACATCATACAGTGAATGGTTGCAATATCCAGGTTGGCGATCTCTACGCCTCAGGTACGATCAGTGGCCCCGATCCATCTTCTTATGGCTCAATGCTCGAACTCGCATGGCGCGGGACGAAACCGATTGAGATGCCTGATGGATCGCAGCGGAAGTTTATTCAAGATGGAGATACAGTGACGATTAGAGGATTCGCTGAGAAGGATGGTGTGAGAGTGGGATTTGGAGAGGCGGCGGGGAAGGTTGTGTAGATCTCATTAATGCAGCAAGGAAGGTATTTGGGAAGTAATTCCTGTTTTTTGTTCCTGTCTGCCGCAAGGGAATGTTCAATTCTCTAACCAATGCCTCAATTGCAACGTATTGACAATAAGATAATAAGTATAATATCCCCGTACGAAAGATGTTATCTTAATGTGCGCGTTGCTAGATTATTGGAATTCGTGTTTCTGTTAGCCCTTTTTCAAGGAAATAAGCATGTAATTCTGCGGCTGGTGCACCACCCCTGATAGCATGATGCAACAAGGTAAATCCATGTGCACCTTTCGCCTGAATCAATTGAGGATATTTTTCCAGCACAGGTTTTACAAGCGCTGTCTCGCCGAGCATGGTGAGTACAAATAAGTTTACGCGCGCGCCTTGGGAAATCAGGTACTCCGCAATCTCTCTGTCGCCAACATGGCCCGCACCTTCGATGGCTTCTTCGAAATCGCCATTTCCCCAATCGTACCGGCTATAGATCAGGTTCGGATACTCTGCCAGCATTTCCTTCACGCGTGGTAAGTTATTGTGACCGGCGCCAACAAACTCCTTTACAACCTCCGTGTCTAATGGGTCATTAGAAGAAGAAGTTGGTTTGGCACTTCCAGGCAAATAAAAACCAAGGACTCCCGCACCACTTGTACTGAGGAATGTTTTTCTTTTCATGATTTTTCTGTTTCGATAGCGAACTCTCTAAACGTCGCCTTTATACATGAGAATATCCTGATGATTCTGCCGAACACCTCTGGAATTTAGATGAGGAAATAAATCCGGACGATATCCGGATAGAGAATCTGTTTATCTGGATCTGTAATGCTAGTCTTTTGTAAGCTTAAAAGTCACCGGTTGAGTGAATTGTACTCGTACAGGATCTCCATCTATAAATCCTGGATACCACGTTTTCAGGTTCTTTATACCATTCAATCCAGCATCCTTAAACGATTGATGAACAATACCCTCGTGTTCAATCACTTCGATTTCCGAAATCGATCCATCTCTTTCGATCACATACCGAATCAGGAATTTCGCCTGCATTCCTTTCCTCCTGGCCATCGCAGGATATTGGACATGACTATAGAAATCACTCAATAGTCCCTGAAGTCCACCCGGGTATTGAGGCATCTGGTCCGGTTTTACTTCGACATCAGTCTCAGTGGCATCTCGAAAAACAAAAATATCCAACGGTTCATATCCCTGTTTTAAAAGCTCCTCGTCCGTTAGAAGCTGAGCATGACAGATGTTCAAATTAAGGCTCATTATAAACCACAGGAGCAGATGCATGCAAGTGTCTGGCAACATGTCAATACCTGATTGCAGAATGACTATTTTGATAAATATATCAATTTTCTAACTCAAATATTTTATGAGTTGTGGTGTTTAAAAAAGGAGAAACAGAGAAAATGAAGAAAGTAATGGAAGCTGAGGCCCTCATATGAAACATGAAACTAAATGTAAAAGTCAAAACAAGAACACCGTACTTTTACATTTTACATTTAGCGTTTTACATTTTGCCTTTTTGATTTAGTTCACCGTTAAAGTCAAAATGTAAATGTAAAATTGAGCTTACTCCTAAAAGGCGAGGATGACCTCGCAGCCTGCCCGCCGCGCCCGGATGACTCCCTGCCCGACTATGTCATTCAGGCGGGCGGTCGGACGGGAATGATCAGACAGGCGGGCGTTCGCTTGCTGTACCTGATGATTAGAATGAGACTTGATAGGACCTTCGAGCGTCAGCAGTCCGGGACTTTTCGGAGTGGGCTCAAACTTTGAACATGGAACTTTGAACTTTCCTGTCTCAGATTCTCATTGCATCCGCCGTAGCCAAGGGCGAAGGAGGACCATCTCGCATTCTCACTGTCTCATTGCATCCGCCGTAGCCAAGGGCGAAGGAGGACATTCTCACCATCTCATTGCATCCGCCGTAGCCAAGGGCGAAGGAGGACTTTCTCACCATCTCAATTCAACTCTTACACCTTTCTCTCCACTCATCTCAAGCACCGGCCCTGGCACTTTAAAGACATTCAACATGCCTAAGAGAGTACGCACAAATGGACTCCGCGAAGGAATACGTGAGAAATCCACATCCGGTGACAGATAAAACTGGCTATATCGGGGATACGCATCCTTTGACAACTCAAACACTGCACCATCTTCTTCCCACGCGTTTCTAAATCCGCCGTACATATTTTCCGCACCATATCCGACCGCAATATTTAGCCACTTCGGAAACCGGCTTTCCTTTTTGAGGAAAGAATGCACATTCACAGAAAGCCATGTAGTCTGGGCATTGTAATCTTTCAAAAAGCGCTCTGCGTAACCACGTCCGAAAAAATCATCCGTACGCTTTCTCAAGGATGACATCGACTCTCCATCCGTCGAAATGAGGAATGTTTCAGGATAAGTGACCGGCGTACTGCTCACTTTCAAATGGATGCGTTGCTCACCCCATAATCGCTGCTGTGCCAGAAAAGCACCAGAGCCAAGGAGATTGAATCCGGCATCAGTGACAGAAAAGCCCCATTCCCTGGAAAAGCCATCGAGCACTTCCACTGTGCCCTGAAAGACGAGACCCAGCGCAGCACCTGTCCAGATCGAAGAATTTTCTGACATCCCTGTCCATCGCGCGACCTCATATGCCCAAAGGCTTTCGAAATACGAAGTATACAAGTGTCCCATCTTGTCCATTTGGCGCCATTCTTTGGAATCATCAAAGAAGTGAAACGACGAGCGCGGATATTGTTTGTACCAGGCTTCATTCAGGGCAATTACGGTACCTGCATAGAGAGAGGTTGTGACTCCGGTAGCTACCCAAAATCTCCCTGCATGGAAGTCGTCTGCTGGCGCGAAAGAAAGCAAAGGAATTCTTTTTGACCCTTCGTCCACGTGTTTTCCTTCGTGTTCTTGTCTTTCTTCGTGGTTGAAAAAGACCACTTCGGGGGATGCCACTTGTCCTGAAACCACCTGCCCGCAAATCACGCAAGCGATCAGACAAATCAAACATAACCAACATCTTTGCCGCATGGATTATACTGAAAGGTCTATTTTAGATGTTTCAATTACCGGGAAATTAGCATCTTGCCTGTTGAAGTCTTATCCGATTTGAGGACGTTATGATCAGAAACCTTACCTTCTCACTATGCACGCTCTGCACAATCGTTATCAGTGGCCGTGCTCAAGATATTCATTTTACCCTGTACGATATGATGCCGTTGGTGTTCAATCCGGCAGAGTCAGGAGCATTTAGCGGGACATACCGGCTTTCAGGTCTGTATCGCGATCAGTGGCTCTCCGTGACAGGTGTGCCAAATGAATACAAGACACCGTCATTTTCAGTAGATATTCCTGTGATCAAAGGCTTCCGTGACAAGGATTGGGTGGGCGTAGGTGTTCTGATGTTTAGTGATAAATCGGGCTCCGTCGGACTCCAACATACTGCCTTCAAGCTCAGCGGTGCTTATCATCTTGCACTAGACAAGAAAGGTAACAGCATCTTGTCTTTTGGATATCAGACCGGAAGTGTGCAGAAACGGATTAAGAAACCTTTTGACATCGAACAGTATCTCCTCGATCCAGACCCGACACTCACAAACCTGGAGGAGCTCAAGAACAGTTATATAGATCATGTCGGGGGACTCCACCTGAAAACATTGATGAACAAGGAGGATGTTCTTCAGTTGGGTATTTCTGTCGGACATATTGGAAAGCCACGAGGTGGAGTTGATCAGGGAGGTGGACAGGGAGGAGGAGGAATCTATGAAGTGCCGATGCGCCTCCTTGCACATGGAAGTTATCGTACCATGCTCAATGAAAAACTAGCCATCATACCAAGCGCGTTCGTGCAGGTGCTGGGTAAGGACAGCGAGATCATGGTACAGGCCGTAGGAGAATATTTATTTAATCCCGGGAAACAGATCACCCTGAAAGGAGGATTTGGATATCGTGTCGGTGATGCCTTGCAGGTGATCCTTGGTACCGATATCAGGGACTTGAAAATCACATTCGGTTATGATATCAATACGTCGCGCCTCTCTCCGGCAAGCAATACATTTGGTGCTTTCGAAATTTCTGCGATGATTGTCGGCATTATTTATAAAAAACCTGATCCTGATCCGGTGCTGTTCTGCCCGAGATTCTGAATATTTAACTGTCTTTTCATGAAGAAGCTGATTCTTGCCTCTCTTGCATATTGGTGTGTATTGACTTTGGCAGCGCAGCCTGTGAAGGAGGTCCCTCCCTACATGAATATTGAAGTTGCAGACGAACATCTTGCGATCAAAGACTATTATCGTGCCCTGGAGTATTATGAAATCGCGTACAAGCAGGAAAGGAGTGAAGAGCTCGCATATAAGATAGGGATGCTGCAGTTCAAATTGCGCGACTATGCGCGGGCAGAGCGTTGGCTGTCACGTGTGATTGAAGATGACAAGGAGGGCAAGCATCCGGATGCAGTACTCACGTATGCGAAGACTCTGAAGATGAATGGTAAGTATGAGGAAGCGATCGAAGCTTTCAATGTCTATGCGAATATGGTTCAGGATGAAGCCCTCCTTCATGAAGCCGATGTGGAAGTTGCCGGGATCCAAATGGCTGCAAAAGCAGAAGCACCGATCGAATTGGTGATCACGAATCTGGGTCGGAAAGTGAATTCGTCATATACTGAGTTCTCACCGATGATGCATCCGACAGGTACACTCTATCTCGCTGCCATAAACAAGAAAGAACTGGTCGTACTTGATGGCAAGACAAGCGATTACTTTGCGCAAATTTATACGACAGCGCAAGAAAAAGATGGAGATTGGGACAATCCGAAGGCATTATCTAATCAAATCAATCGCGAAGGGTATCATACCGGTAATGCCCGGTTTTCGACGGATGGAAACAGAATGTATTTCACAAGGGCGCTCACGGACGGTGACGATCTTGCAGAAAGTAAAATCTTTGAAGCGACAGGAGGCGATGGAAGCTGGGGTGCACCAAATGAGCTCAGGAATGTCAATGGTGATTACATCGCTACACATCCTGCCGTAGGAGCGCTTCTTGGAAATGAAGTCTTGTTCTTTTCATCGGATATGGATGGGGGAGAAGGTGGCTATGACATCTATTATTGTGTACGTCGCGGAGCAGGCGACTACAGTCTTCCGGTCAATCTGGGTATAGGTATCAATACCCCTGGCGATGAATGGACGCCCTACTTTAGGGATAATGTGTTGTATTTCAGTTCGACCGGGCATCCTGGATTTGGAGGCTTCGATATTTTTTCCAGTGAATGGGATGGAACGAAGTGGTCGGCAGTGACAAATCTGGGTTTAGGGTACAACTCCGGTGTAGATGACCTTTACTTCTCTGCGAATGCGGAAGGCACACGTGGTTTTATTGTGTCTAATCGTCCTTCTGACGAGACGCGTTCTGTGAAAAGTAAGACGTGTTGCGACGATCTCTTCACATTCGAGATTCGCGAAATTGTCGTCGATCTTGCGACATATGTATATGATAAGGATAAAGAACCTTTGAGTGGGGCAAAGGTGACCTTGTTCGAAGTCACAGGCAATCGCTCAGGTAAATCCGATACGAAAGACAGTGGCGCCGGAAACACGACAAGGTTCTTATTGGATTTTGACAGAAACTATAAAGTCACAGTCGAACGTGACGGGTACTATCCGGCCGATTTTGATTTTAATACCGTTGGCCTTATCGGCGATAATACGATTGAACGCGAAGTGTTCCTCGAAAGAGATCCTTCACAAGACACCGAGATGGAAACGATCTCCATCAATGAACCGATCCGGCTGAATAATATTTACTACGATTTCGATGATGATAAGATCCTCGCCGACTCAGAAAAGGACCTCCAATCACTCCTCGATCTTATGGATGAGTACAAGGATATGGTCATCGAGCTGAGCTCACATACAGATGCACAAGGCTCCGACAAATACAATGAACGTCTGTCACAACGTCGGGCACAAAGCGCGATAGATTGGTTGATCAACCGTGGCGTCGATCCGGATCGGCTGATCGCAATAGGCTATGGCGAGAGCCAGATTCTCAATCATTGTGTCAATGGTGTTTCGTGTACAGACAATGAGCATCGTTTTAATCGTCGCACGGAATTCAAGATCATTGCCGGTCCGCGCGAGATCCAGGTGAAGAAGGAAGTCTTCAAGGAAAGCGAGAGCGAAAAAAAAAATTGAATAGCGGCAACGGATCTTCGTCACAGATTAAAGTTAGACAGACCCCTCTCTCTTCTACAAAGCCAAAATATCAGCTCACCTTCGATACACTCTTAGTCGACTTCGGAAAAATGCGGCGTGGAGAAAGGCGTGAATACACGTTCGGTTTCCAAAACACCGGCACAGACCCCATCGTCATAGACATCGTTACATCTTGTGATTGCACCACCCTGACATGGCCTGAAGCGAAGGTGATCAAGCCGGGAGATCGTGATCAGATCCATGCAGTTTTTGACAGTACAGAGAAAGAACAGGGCGAGACCGTGGATATTGATGTGATTTTGCGGGAAAGGGATGAGAGAGGGAATCCGATCGTGTATACGGTACAGTATAAATTTGACTTGGAATAGGCAACTGGCTTCAAGCTGCTAGCTTCTAAGCTTCTGCTGTTTCAGTTTTTAAAAACTTATAAACCTATAAACCCACTTTCAGGTGGGTTGGCTGTTCGCATTACGCGATCCTTCTACAACATTTGACCACACAGTAAGTCGTTTCTGCCGTTCAATCGATTTCCGATGCAACCTGCTTCGAAGGACTTGAAGTTTGGATTCAAACTTGTCGAAATGCAAAAGAGGCTGATCCTGATTTGTTTTGTCAGTTCCTGGGTGACATATCTAACAGGGCAATCTGTTGCCATTAACAATACCGGCAGTGCACCGGACCCCAGTTCGATACTCGATATTTCAAGCGATGGCAAGGGGCTCCTGATTCCACGCATGACTTCGGGTCAGCGTGACAATTTACCTGATCCGGCGAATGGGTTGATCGTGTATCAGACCGATTTTAATACAGGCTTTTATTACAATGCCGGCACACCTGTCACTCCTATCTGGATGCGCATGACCAATGAATACAAT
>DATDQA010000118.1:0-17166 GCA_035292505.1 Saprospiraceae bacterium
TTGGTGCGAATGCGTGTATGCCGTGTTGCATTAAACCTTCGGCAGTTTTCCGATCTTAAGGGCATTATTCATTAATCAAAATCCAAGTGATGAAAAAAAGAATTTGATTGAGCAAGCATGCGATGAGATTGCAGGCTTTGCAAAGCTGTATGCAGACAACTTGTCCTGAGGTACTCGAAGGATGCGGCAGAAGACATCCCTTGCTGGGAGAAGCAAGAGTACCCTAGACAACTATACCAGATGCCTTGCGAAGATGGCCCTGCAATGCCTCCTCTTATATCAAGAGCAAAACACATTTGTGCTACGATCTGTCGTTGCGTTTATTTGAAAGATCATCCAGTCGCTTGTGCAATCCAGCCTGGGTCTTCGCATTACTGAGTATCTCTTCGGTAATCTTTGCCCTCTCGGATCTGCTCATTCCAGGGGTCATATCTGCCACCATACGCGGGACTACCAATCGATGCAGATCATGAATCGGCAAATCAGTACTGGTCGCTTGCATTTGTGCAGGATCTCCATTCTGCTTTGGAAACTTAGAATCCCATGGTAGAGGCAACTTGATCTTAGCAGTACGCGCTTTCTTCTCACGGATTACCGCCTCAAAAGTCGGTGCATGGTTGGTGCGCTCACCCAATCCCCATCGTGATTTAGGAACACCCAGCCACTGCAAGAGTGTGGCGAGAATGGATGTGGAGTCATAGGCTGTGTTAGTTTCCGAACGGAATACCGTGTTTTCAGTAATCCATGACGACACAAGAATCGTAGGTATCCGCACACCCATGATATCGAAATTGAAACCCCCGATGGAATCATTGGTGTAGGGATTGACCGCACGAGGCGGCGGCACATGATCCGCTATGCCACCGTGCTCATCAAAGGTGATGACCAGGAGTATTTTATCCCTGAGTGGACTTTCCTGTATGGCATTGAAGATGTCATTGAGGATGCGCTCTCCAGGAATCAGGTCATTGCCGGGATGATAGGATGTTGAACCTTGGCTTGCGACCCATTTCGGTTCGAGAAAAGCGAACTTCGGTAAGGTGCCATATTTCAGATCATCATAAAACTGATTCAGTTGTGGTGCAAAGTTGCCGACGACAAAGGGATTATCGATCGAAGGGATCTGACCTTTCAGGAACAGGTTGTAAGTAAACTTGCATTCCATCCATTCCACCGCATTATAGATCTTGAAGTCCTCGATCCCATTGCTCCAGAGAACCTTCCAGATAGAAGGGCGGTGCGGGTATTCCGACCATTCGGTATACACCACGCCGTTCTGGAAGTTGTTGAGCATACCAAGCGAAGATCCTGTCAGAGAGAAGGCCCGGTTTACATCGGTGCCTCCAGGCATAGAACAAAACCAGTCATCTGAGATTGCAAAATGTTTCGCAAGGCCATTGATCACCGGCAATTGTTCAGGAGTATAACTCAACATCACTTCTGCTGTGCCATTATTCCAGGCAAAACCTCCCATGTCCGGTTGCTTCTTTTTAGAGTAGTCATTGATGTCCTTTGAAAACATCTGACGCAAGACATCGGAATTGTCATGGTAAGGATCCTGCTTATCAATGTCGAGCACAAAATCTTTTCCGTCAGGCAGCTTTTCAGTCAGCTTCCCATTGTTGTACTTGGTAATGGCATATTCCTTCCCGCGAAAAGTATTAGTGAAATTCTTATCGACGCCACGATATGGACCGGCGGGACCGATGACTTTGATGGGTGCGTTTTTGGCATAGAGCCAGCCACAGATATGATCGAATGATCTGTTTTCAACCATGTAGTAAATGACATGTTCGATCTTATCGCGCATATAGTCCAAGGTGCCTGGCATGTCCGCCAACGTTGCATCCTTTGGGATTAATGTTTCGATTGCGGTAAGAGAAGATGTCTTTGTAATTGCTTTCGGTAGTGTGCCCTGCTTCACAGGTCCGGTGAGCACATTCGCACTGGTGAGATCAAACCTCCATAGGCGATAGTTGTTGTTTGCAGGCTCCCAATCCAATACAGAGTTCCCAATCACAGTAAGCTGGTGTTTGCTATTGATGCCGAGAGACTTCCAGTTTCCAGTGCGGGCTGCCGGAAAGCTCATTGGATCTTCGGCCAGTGCATCAAATTGCCAGATTGAATAGTCACCGGTAGCCATCTTCCAATCGATGACATTTCCATTGATATGCACGAGCTGATGGCCAGATTCAATCGTCCGCCATGCACCCTGAGGTGTCACCGGTGCTGGAAGCGGATCTCTGCTGCCGTGATCAAAATGAAACAGTTGATATGTCCCTCGCCCGTCTGTAGGGATCCAATTGAGGACGAAATTGTGCATCGACACCAACACCAGGTCATGACCTGATTCAAATCCCTTTTTGGCACCATCCGGATTGGCAAAGTCGGCACGTGAACCGAAAAACTTTCCCTTAGGCCAGGTTCCGGCTTGTACCGCCCCTTCTGTCCAATTGCCGGACTGATCGTAACTACCCAGTGGGTTCGGAGCATCAGGATTGAATTGCAATAAGCGATAGCTGTATTGACCGTCTTTATTCAGCGGGCTCCACTGTAAAAGGTAGTTACCTACCTGTGCGATATGGTTGCCTTTGGGAATGGTATTCCCGCTTTTGCTATTTATCTTTTTGAGCAATGCAGGACTTTTCATATCCATTGCCCAAACCTGATAGGAGTCGCTATTGCTATCCTGGCTGATGAAGTATTGATAGTAGGTGCTCATAATGATGTGATTTTGAAAAAAGAGGTGTTGATGAATCTTTAGCCTGTGCGGAAGGTAGAGGAATTTTCACTTGTGCGATTGGGGTGTTGTTTTGGGTGTGGAAATTGCATGTTTCAAGGTTCGGCCATCTAAATGCACACCGGCTGCTAAGAGGCTGACCAAAAATTATCAGGATAGAATTCAGCCAAAATGTTATTTCGTTGCCTTTTACTAACTCACCTCTACCCCTCTCTTTTTTGAAGAGAGGGACAGCGGTACGAAATAACATTTTGCATGCTATCAATTTAAAGAGGACTGTTCTCAGAACCCTGTATTATGTTATATCGACGCTGCTTTGTGCAGAGGCAATTCATACTTAGATGCATTTACAAGGAATAATTCTAACTCACGTTTGAGGATCGGGTGGTTTGATATTACCAAAACAGGGATTGTCCTTCTCCGTCGCATCTGCACAGCGTTTCCACGCTTCCTCGAAGGTGAACTTCGGATGCGGTTTTGGCAGGGGTTCAAAGAATAAATCCATTTGTGCAAGAGCGCATAGCGTACGTCTGTCATTTTCATCTTTTGGGTACGGCGCACAATTGCCCTTAGGATCACCATACCATCTTTCGCACGCTTGTGCCCTGGCCTCTTCAGGATCCATTTCGGGATTATCCACATATAGTTTTAAGAAGGTCGCAGCGACCATATCCTGTGCTTCGTATTGCAGGATGTTGGGAATCTTGTCAGGATGATCAGTGCATTGGCCCGTCACTCCGGCAGCGATCATGTGGTTTCCGATCAGATAAGGCGTCTCCTTTGCAGAATCGGGACGCACGCGAAATGTCCCCGTCTGCAATACATTGACCTGCGGTACGCCATGATCATCGGTAGGAAGAATATCCGTGTATGCAACGCGAAACCATCCGGGTGCCTGCGGATCATACAACGGAGAACCACATATTAATAATGGCAACGTGTACTTCCTGTCTTCCGGCCAACCCGGAGGTGTGAGATACAATTCCAGCATCGCACGGATATAATCACGATCAGGTCCGCCATCAAAAAATCCCGAAGCCATCATGATCGGCAAATAGTCATTGGGATATTCACTTTCACCGGAGCCCGGTGCCGCGATCGGATTTACATCAATAAACGTTTTAAAGAAGTTCACATCCGACCTTGGGATACCTGCAGCGATGAGCAACTGTTCCCAGCGATTCATTGTGATGGCATTGTCAAACGTCCCAAGCTGGAGTACTGCCCACGGCGGGTAATGTAACAGCAAAAGGCCTTTCTGTCCCATCACATTGAGACCAAGCGGTGGAAACAATTCCCACTTGGAGGTGCCGTCCTTCTGATTATCATTGACAGGGTAATTCTCCATAGGATTCCACACTCCCAGTTCCTTGAGCAACTCTTTCCCCCGGATCGCTTTTACCGCATAGTCCTTACTAAAGATTTGCGCATGACGTTTCCCGAAGGCAATAAGTGTGTCCAATGACGTGGAACTTTCAATCCTGACATGATACTCGTCACCTGCCCGGGTCACATCAATACTTTGTACATCCAGTATGCCGTCGGCATGCAATGAATTGCCCGTATAGTGCCGAATGACATCCGCATACGTTTTGAAATGCAGGCTCTCGTCAGCCAGGTGTGGGGGAGGATAGAGTTGTTCCAGATCCCGGGCTAATCCCAGGGTGTAATGATGTGAAGCCATAAAACTATTTTTAGTGTGTTCTGAATCATGAAGACTTCGTCAGGAAGAGAAAAAAACAGAGTGTGTATTCTTAGCATGGGTAAGCTAAGAATAAAACCTGAAATTTCCTGATTCTGGAGTGTAATAATCGCGTGACAATTTGCAGGATCGATTGGATGAGAGACTCAAACCTCTGTCTTACTTTCCACTCAATGTCTCAAGATATGCATCTGCGAATGTCTTTCGCCTGCGTGTAAACCTTTCGAAGAATGTGATCAGTTGATCAGTATGGTTGTCTTTTTTGAAATCATCAGGTAAAGAAGAGAAGCCCGCTATGGCGAGGTGCACCAGATCCTTGGATAGCGCAAAGATCTCATCGGATGCCAGGCCAAAGGTTGCTTTCCGATACAGATCAACTATCCGCGATGTCAGGGGTAGCAGCATTCCAAGCAACTGATCCAAATGCTGATCAGAATACAACAGTCCGCAATAAAAGATGGCAGGGACCATTTCCCATCCGGCAGGAGGAGCATCCACAGACCTAAGTTCCAGGTAGCCTTTCAGACGCACTTCCGGAAACAAGAGAGAAAAGTGATTTGCGAGAAATGTTGCATCGGGAGAAAATCCTTCGATAGGATGTGTCATGATGTACTCCATTGTGTAATGCAGTGGAAGTACCTGATCTCCCAATGCACTGATATACATCAGCGGAGCTTTTAAAGCAAACTCCATGTACGTGTCGATGAGATTCTCTTCACGCAGAGTCTTGGAGAGCTGCTGCATTGGCAAAATTCCTGTACGTCTTGCATCGAGGTGCTGCCAGAGAAAACTGCGATATGACTTGTGCCCTGTTGTTTTTCCTTCAATAACGGGCGAGTGCGCGAATATGGCCGTGACAAAAGGGACTAAAAGATTTGCAGCAAGAATGCGCTTGATGCGTATCGTATGGTCATTGCCCAAATCTAAATTGATATGCAAGGAGCCCGTCTGAAGCATCATCTGTTTGCCATACGGACCGATGTCGTCAAAGTATTTTTCCAATGCACGATACCTCGGCTTATGGATCTGGTTTCCGATCTCATCAACATGAAACCATGGATTTGTGCCGAACTGTGCGAACCGGATGTTGCTTTGTTGCGTCACTGCATCTAACACTGCCAGTTTGGAACTGAGATGCGCTTGCAGTGTATCCATGGTCCGACAAGGAGCAGTACTGATTTCGATCTGACCTCCCGGTTCAAACAGAAATCTGTCTCCGTCAGGAAATGCAATTCTTTCAATTTGGGAGTTATAGCCTTTAAGATTGATATCCGGATGCCAATATTTTGCAATACCGCCAATATGTTCCGAAGCATGGACCAATGCATGCATCAGGGAATCCTGATCTCCGAATAATGGCACAGGCCGCTTTCCTTTCTCACTTTTAATATCGAGGATGTATGGAAAGACTTCGAGTTCAATACCAACAAATCCGGGTTCTCCTGGTTTTGCAGTTTGACTGGGCTCAAACAGATGCTGTTCAACAAAACTCCGGCAGATTTCGCGGGTGAGAGGTGATGGCATCAATGTTGCATCGTTTTTGAAAATCATCCGATAAGGACGCGAAATTCCGCTAAGCGGTAATTTTCCGCGAAGGAACGCAAAGGGGTTTATTGCTAAAGGCGAAGAGCGAAGGGCGAATAGCCAACGGCGAATAGCGAATGGCGAACGGCCAACGGCGAATAGCGAATAGCGAATAGCGAATGGCGATAATGGAAATCATCTATGCTTGAGTATATCGCTTAATGCATCAAAAAACATGGCTGACACATTCATGTTAAAAAATCTGTCGATCTCGCGCACACCAGTAGGGCTTGTGACATTGATTTCGGTCAGGTAATCGCCGATCACATCAATGCCGACAAACAAGAGACCTCGATCCTTAAGTGTCGGTCCTATCTGTGCACATATCCAACGATCGCGATCGGTCAGCTCAAAACCCCTTGCCTCCGCACCTGCTGCAAGGTTTCCGCGATGATCTTCGCCGGTAGGAATTCGCGCAATCCCGTGATCGACCGGAGTACCATTGATGAGCAGAATCCGTTTGTCTCCGACATCTTTAATTTCAGGGATGTAAGCCTGGGCCTGGACATAGCGATTGCCGAAGAGCGTCATTTCTTCAATCATGACGTGCGTATTCGGGTCGCCTTTGGACAGCACAAAGATCGACTGGCCTCCCATTCTCCCCGTGGGTTTCAGGACAATTTTCTGATGCGTATTGAGAAAATCCAGAATCGCCTTTTTGTTCCGCGTCAACAAAGCTGGCGGACAGCATTGAGGAAACCATGCGGTAAAGACTTTCTCATTCACATCTCTGAGTGCGCGCGGGTTGTTGAACACCAGGACACCTTCGATCTCTGCGCGTTCAAGGATATAGGTGGCCATGATATATTCCATATCGAACGGCGGGTCCTTCCGCATCAGGATGATATCAAGTGCACCGAGAGGACCATGCTCTTCTCCTTCTATTGCAAACCAGTGGTAAGGATCATTGAAGACTTTGAGGTAACGCATGGATCCTTCGGCGCGTCCATTGCTGATACGCAGGTCACTGAGTGTCAGATACGCAATCTGCCAGCCGCGTGCCTGTGCTTCCAGCATACATGCAAGCGTCGTATCTTTTTTTGGGTTGATGGTATCGATGGGATCCATCACAAATCCAATGCGTATCGGTTTCATAGTCTATCCTCTATCAACTGCATTTCCCATTTATTTATGCTTTAGCTTTTCAAAGCCTTTCCAATCATCGGGTGGAGGAGTCTGTAAAAATTGCTTTGACCTCGACGCGAACATAGACAATACCGGATCGATCGGATCTTTTTCCATTGCCTTTGTGCACATCTCGTGTGCGCGTGAAAAGTCAAGCGCGAAATATGCATCCATTGCCTCTCGCAGCATGTCTTTGGTAGCCTCTTTGACGATGCGCCGTGCATCTCCCTCCGCATCGAGGACTTCGTATAATCTGACTGCTTCTCCTTTTCCCTTGACAGCAACACAATCCACCATACGTATGGAAAAAGCGTGTGGATCATCTAATACTGCAAGTGTGCGTTCGCTAATCAGGAAAGACGCTTCATATACCCGCGTAAGTTGCTCTATCCGCGCAGCCAGATTCACGGTATCACCCAACACGGAGCATTGCATCCGATTATTGGCACCCATCGTACCAAGGACGAGCGGACCTGTATTGATACCGATCCCGGTGCCAATCGGAGGTTGTCCTTTGCGTATGAGCTTCCGGTTAAATTTGGAGAGAGCTTTGCTCATGCCGACGCCTGCCTCCACTGCGCGTTGAGCCGGCACAGCAAACAATGCCATAATACCATCACCTGCATAAGAGTCAATAAATCCTCCGGAAGCTGCGATAGGTGTAGCTATTTCACTGTAATAGCGATTCAGCAATTCAATCACGGCCTGCGGAGAAAGACGCTCTACAAGCGGTGTGAAATTGCGGATATCCGAAAACAAGACACTCATTTCCATCGAGACAGATTCACCAAGCTCTACCCTGGCAATATCATTATGTCCCAGATGTTTAAGGAACTGAATTGGCACAAAGCGTTGTTGCGCTTTCAATAATCTTTCCTGTGCCTCATAAATTCTCGCATTTTCCATCGAAATCGAAGCCTGGCTTGCCAGAAGCTTAATGATCTTCACCCGTTCGTCTGTGAAAGCACTATGGGTTAAGTTATTCTCCAGGTACACCGCCGACGGCCATTGTCCATGTAGCGGCATGGGCACACACATGACGGAAAGCGGCTTTCTTTTCTTGATATACGGATCCGAAGAAAACGCATTCAACTCCGATGCATTAGCAATCACAATGGGCTCCTTTGTCCGTAATGCGGTGTTGATTAACGTCAAGGGCAGAACAGGGACACCCTGCGCATCTTTCAAAGTTTGTATCTCACCAGCTTCCACGTCATCGATCTGGCTGTGTGCCTGAATGAAGATCTGACCCTCCCTGTATTCTACCAGGAATCCTTTTTGTGCTCCGGCGTTTTCTATCAGAATGTGCAGCGTTGCTTTTAATAGTTTCTCCAGGACGAGCTCTCCCGAGATCGTTTGAGAAGCACGCAATACGGAACTGATATCCAGTTGGTCTGCGTGTACATCATCGGTGACCAAGTGGCTGGATTCCTTATGTTTTGATCGCGATGCTTTGTTCTTCTTAAATGTATTTGAATCTTGGAACATCAGGTATTCCGTTTCGATGTCTTCTACTTTTCTATATGCTCCCCACCGGTAATACAGGTAATGCGCATCACGTAAATATCCTGCAGCAGCTTTCGTAAGGCCAAGACGCAGCAGGTACCTGGCGGTCATTTCATTGGCCATCGCTTCATCCCGGATGAATGTATTCTGACGTGCCGTGGATATGGACAGTTCATACAGGGAAAGGGCTTCGTGCACCGAGCCTGCAAAGCTGGCTAACTCAGCCTCCATGAGGAGACGCAGGTGCTCAAAATTTTCAGGACAATGCTTTGCCCATGCTGAAATCTTCCGGAGACTCGCACGCATCATACTGAGGGATAGCTCCTGTTCTTCAGGAGACAATGACTGTAAGAGCATGGAGCGTACGAGAAAGGATACGATATAAAACCGGGCAGCCTGCGGCAAGGCCATCACAGACGCCATCCGTTTTTCCTGCTCAAGGACGTGTTCCATAGCGCCTGCGGGATCATTGTACAACAGATGGATCTCCGCTTTATAAATATGATAGTTGCTGATTCCTGTCATGAAGTGACGTTGATACATGCCTTCCACGCATACACTTTCAATGAATGTCTCATCCGTGATCGAAAATTTACTCTCGGTCAAGCCCTGGAAGTTCATCTGCATTTGCAGAAACAGTGTACCTGAATCAAAGGAGTCCTGGTATTCGGTTTCCTTTACGATAGCGAGCAACCGGCGATGTTCCTGTGATGCTGTCTCCAAATCCAACTGGGGATCCCAAATGATGCAGTCCTGGGCGCTGTATGCCAGGTAAAGAAGATCACCGGACTGATATCCCGCTTCAATGCCTTTGCGAAACCATGGCGTCATACTGGACCAGTGATTGCTCCAATGATGTACAAACATGGCATAGACATAAATGATCCGGGACTTGAGCGCGATATCATGAAACTTTTCGTTCATGCGCATGCCAAGGATACCGAACTCATAACCTTGTGCGGTATCTTCAAACAGACCACAGAGGATCATGCCATACGCGGCGTAAGAAAAGGCTGTCTCCGGACTATTCCCATAGCGCAGGGCAATGTTGACGGATTTTAATACGAGGTATGGGAACATCGCGCCGCTCCCTGAGAGGAATGCCGCAGGAAAGATCTCCATGATCAACTGGCTGGCGATGTTTGCCTTTTCATCCGTGATCTCCGGCATATTGATCAGGTCTGAGATCGCGCGACCACCAAGGTTTTCCGAGATCAGTCTGACCTCTTCTGTTACATGTTCGGAAGCCGGACTCTGAATGAATTCGAAACCAAGAATAGAAAGACCCTTGTACGCAGCCTGGATGGATTCCTGCATACGTCCCGTCGTCGCATATTGGCGTGTTCTTGCTGCCAGTACCAATCCCTTTTCAATGGGTGTCCGCGAATGCTCCAGCATCAGCTCGGTCCAGGCATCTGCGTTCTTTCTGTCACCAGTGAGATAGAAACAGTGCTGTAGTTCATTGTTGAGTTTCCATACAAGGGCATAGTCCGATTGCCATGCATCATTGCCAAGCATTTCATTGCCAATCTTCAGATAATCCAAAGCGGATGCATATGCAGAAGATTGTTTCGCCTTGATACCTGCTTCCATGTTGAGCCGGGCAAGTTCAAGACGCTCATGGTGATCATCGATTAAGGTGCGACCTCTGTTGAAATGCCCTACCACATCCATGAGCTTTTCATCCAGTTCTGCCTGCGTGCTATGGCCAAGGATCAATCTGCCGATGGAGAGATGCAGAGCCTGTCTTTTCTGCGGCGCAATCAGGGAATACGCAGCCTGCTGGACACGATCATGCTGGAACTTGTAGATTGGATTGAGGTCGTGGGCATCACTTACAGAGATATCTGCAGCACCTGTCGTATCGAGTCCCACGAATTTATAACTCTCATTGAGAGGCACTACCATATTCGACTTTAGCGCATCATGGAGTTCTGCCCCTGCGATTTCCATGGAATCTTCACGGATGATGGATAAGGTCTTCAGATCAAAGGTGGCACCAATACAGGCTGCGAGCTGCAGGACATACTGGGTGGATGGCTCGAGGCGATTTTGATTGGCCACCAGAATATCGACAACATTGTCACTGTAGTTCACACTTTGTACGTGGGTGATATCCCAATCCCAACAACCATTGACCGGATTGAACTGGATGACGTCCCGCTCCTTCAGATTTTTCAACAACTCAATCGTAAAGAAGGGATTCCCGCCTGTCTTTTCATACAAGATCTGGCTCAAGGCATTTGCGCGGTGCATGTCGCACAAGAGGGTATCCTTTGTCAGTTGGTTGGTGGCTTCGAGGTCCAGAGGTTGCAAGGATAAGTTTTCTACGATCCGTTCATTTTCAATATCCCGCAGGGTAAGACTCAACGGATGTATTGTGTCCACTTCGTTGTCCCGATAGGATCCGATGATGAAAAGGTGACTCAGATCATGGCTTGTCACCAAATGACTGACCAGGTTCAACGTCGGCACATCACTCCATTGGAGGTCGTCGAGGAATATCACCAAGGGATGCTCCTCGCTCGTAAAGACCTTCACGAAATTGGGAAAGAGGAGCAGAAAACGATTCTGTGTCTCAGCAGGTGACAGCTCCTGCACCGGTGGTTGTTTTCCTATGATCAAGGCAAGCTCGGGAACGATATCGATAATGAGTTGTGCATTGATGCCGAGCGCCTCCGAGATCTTTACACTCCATTGATCAAGGCGCTTCTTTGACTCGCCCAGAATTTGCCGCATGAGATCGCGAAATGCATTTCCCAGCGCGACATATGCAGCATTTTGTCTGTTTTGATCAAATTTTCCATGGATCAGATAGCCTCTCTTTCTAACGATCGACCTGCCAAGCTCCTGGACGAGAACCGTCTTCCCTACCCCGGAATATCCAGACACAAGACAGAACTCGACCGCACCATGCGAGGCATTTTCAAAATAGGACTCCAACTGTGCAAGTTCATGCTCACGTCCATAGAGTTTTTGAGGTATCTGAAACTGACGCGAGATATCCGATTGGGCAAGTTTAAAAACATGATCACCTGCTCCTTTTTTTACCAGATCCCTGCATTGTTCAAGATCCGCTATGAGACCATAGCTGCTTTGATAGCGATCTTCGGCGTTTTTCGCCATGAGCCGGGTGACGATATCCGACAGGACCATCGGTATTTTATGATTTATCGAATTCGCCGGTAGAGGCTGACGACTTATGGTACAATGCACCCACTCAAGCGGATCATTTGCCGTATAAGGAAGCTGACCTGTCAACAGTTGAAAAAAGGTGACGCCCAGCGAATAAAAGTCTGTCCGATAATCAATATCGCGGTTGATCCTTCCTGTCTGTTCGGGTGAGATATAAGGCAGGAATCCATCTATCTGTTTTGACAATACAAACGCCTCCTGATGTTCTCGGAATAGTTCAGACGAAGAGCCGAAATCGATCAGTCGGATATCTCCCGTATCGGGATCAATGAGAATATTGGAAGGCTCGATGCTCTTATGTACAATTCTATTTTCATGCACATTGCCCAATACATTTATGAGGCGCAAGGCAAAAGGAAAAAATTTTTCCAGCGGAAGAATATGATTCTCATATCCGGCAAGCATCTGATGCAACGAAACACCAAATCGCTCCATCACAAGGGCCAGATTGCCATTGCCATGTGTGACAAGCGCATGCACGCGAATGACACCGTCAATCTGCAGCTGACGCGTTATCCTGTATTCCCGTTGTATACTCGCGAGATCTTCCTTCTTCGGATATGCATCCGCGAGTGTTTTGATGATCACCTCTGATCCGTCTTCCTCACGTATCGCCTGATAGAAGACATGTGGAGAGGATACACGGATCTTTTCCAGAACGGTATATCCGGGAATAACCTCAGCTATCCCAATATCCTGTTTGGTATTCACCCGTCAAAGATCGAAGTATTGCTTAAACGTCGCGTGAAACTGTTCACCCGCAGTATGCAGCAGTGGATATCCATGACCACACAGGGCATGTTTGAAGGGTACCTCTTTCAGCCGTACAAAGTCACCGGCTTTGGGTTGACTGAAGTGCATCCAGGCAGGACCGAGATTGGCAGGCCTGAAAAAGTTCATCCCCTGCATCGTCGCTGAGGTCTGCTCATCAAAAAATTGATCCGGCTCAATCCAATTTTGAAGAGAATCACAGGCAATCATAATACCTCCTTCCCGATCCAAGCGGATGATACATTCCGGGCGCTGGACTGTCTTGAACACAAATAATGTAGCTCCCGAAAAAGGCATTTCACCGCTTTCTTTCAATTCCTTATCAATATGGAGACTTTCCTGTACCGACATGCCCGGGAGGGCCCAGAACTGTGCCTTGTATCTGTCCACATAAAACGGATCGTCTACACCATGCATATCTCCAAGCCTGACGACATTGACCACCTGACCGAGACGATCCAGAGCTTCTAATCCCTCATCGTTGAGCCGTACTGAATTGAGAATCGTGAGTTTTCCATTTTCCCGTACGATTGTCATATTGCGGCTGAATTGCCACATGGATCCGAAAAACTCGTTGCGCATTGTGCCGGTGACGAAGAAGACATCTTTAAACACTTCGTCAATGTTGCCATGCGCCATAGCTTCTTTGTAGCTGGACATAGTTCGTTTTTTTTAAGGGTGATAAGAATACACTGTTTGTTTTCACGACAAATTTCATTCGCGCAGAGGATCATGATACACATACCGTCCTGCATATTTGAATTCCCTGGCATATGCATGCAAATAGGCATTGAGATACTTCTTCCCTTCCGGAGATATCCTTCCCTGTATGACATCATCCAGCGTTTCGGTTCCATCGCTGGAATCATGTCGCTTCAGGTAAAACAAGGTCATATCCTTTCCACCGACAAGTCTGGCCAGAGAATCCAACTGACTCCTTGCACTACGCATATCAAAAACCGCACCAGCAAGCACAGTCAGATACGGATATGCGGCGAGGGTTTGCTCAGTAAATACCGCTTCCTGACCGGAAGGATACTCAAACTCCGGATACTCTTCAGCGATATGAATCGGATGTTGACGCAATTTGTCGATATAGGCCTTGCTGAGACCTGCTGCTTCGGCACCTTTAAGAATGATATTCAGATACCGCCGCGTAGGCAGACAGGAGTCGTCGAGAAAAGCAGGAAGACCGATATAGGCAAATGCTTTTACTCTTCCATGATCTGTTTCCAAGTCCACTTCAATCCGATCATATCCAACTCCATACGCTTCCATTGCGTCGAGGGAGGCAAGGTGTTCATCCCGGCAGGTATGCACCATCCCCTCTACAAAGTCATTCGCATCCGGTGACGGCTCGATGTTGCCGACTCCGCCTTCGTGCTGAAACCAATGTTGCACATTGAACCTCAGTCGCCAGCCACGGAGAAGACCGCGCTCAGATGAAATGGGGTCAACCCCTTTCGCTCGCAGGGATATCAGGTTAATATTTGACCCGTAACCAAAATAGGTGAACATGCACTACAACTTATATCCATATGCCTGGTCCTCCTGTGTGATGATCTTGAGTACCTGTGGGTTGTTTGTCCAGTGCTTTTGCAGATGCTGGAGTACCTTATGTGGAGACCCCTTGGGCTGATATGCCATCTTCGCCTGCCAGCCTGCTGCGATCAGATCCTGTGTCATGATATCCTTCTTTTCATCAAAATGCGCAGGATCAGTGTCGTCCGTATAATATAAATACTTACTTGGGTGATTGGCACAAAGCACCGGAGTAGTGACACCAGAATTAAAAAGTCTGAGCTCGATCAAAGACAGGGTTTGCAATCGACCATCTTTGATCTGTGTCCTGATCTGGCCGCTAAATGTTTTTTCCAGCCAGGCGCGTACAGGCTCGCCGTATGCAACAACCGGTTGTGTCGTTTTTCCCGACGGGTCCAATCGTGCCTGCAGCATTTTCATGACATATGGGGTGAAGGTCTCGTTGAAGTGACTGATACCCTCACTATCCCCGCCCGGGGCAGCGATGGGGACACAATCCACTATCGACTCCATCTCTGCAAAATTCACCGCAGCTACTTCATTATAGGCAATGAGGTTTTCCCAACGCCGGTTGGTCGGAGAATACAGATAGTCCTGGTAGACGAATGTTTCCAGCGGAGGAAAATGGAGCAATTGCACCGATTTCGCTTTGGCCATGCAAAGACCAAAAGGAAGTGAAAAACGCATTTGTTTTTTGCCATACTTCCGCACATTCTTTCTATTGTCTTCAAAAAGAGACAAAGCAACTCTTCCTGCTTCAAGGTAAGCAGGGATAAGACGCTCATAGATACTCAGGTCGTGATGAGGACTGTACATCTTGAGTATATACTTCCCTTTGTCTTTCAATACCTCAGCCCATGCGCCATAGAAATGATCACGCACGAGTGTTTGGTTGAACGTATGTGCGATATACTCTTCAAGCGAAGTGAGATCTGACTTCTGCGTCTCGATCCCATATGAAAAGAGTTTTGAAAGCTGTTTCGCTGTGCCATCGATGGGAATTTTAACACAGACCTTTCTGGATGTTCCAGTTCTTTTTGCAGCCATTTGATTGTTTTAAGAGGTTCGATAAAAATACACTCACCAGTCTCAATGGTGCGACGAGGCATAGAGCAATGATCCTCACCGAGGTGAAAAATAAGTCTTTTCGCGCTGACGACGCTTGTAGGTTCGCTTCGCGAACGCTCTGAGGTCAGCTCGCTTCGCGAACGCTCCGAGGTCAGCTCACTTCGCAAGGTCAGCTCGACAATACGGGATGGCAAACCTCGGAACGTCTCGACTTGCGGAATGGCAAACCTCGGAACGTCCGACGATGAGGGATGCAAACCTCGGAACGTCTGACAATGCGGGATGGCAAACCTCGGAACGTCCGACGAAGTCGGACTTACGAGCGTTTGCGCGCGCGGGAATCGTGGAGAACATCATACATTGCACATTTCTTCAACGCAATCGATAATCAATATTCATGGCTAAAGGCAGAACGAAAAAAACGGCGCTATCAGCGCTGGATGAAAATGGTAAACCCGTAGACTGGTGGTTTGCCTATAAGGTTCCGAAAATGGTAAAAGATGCCACGAGCCTGGGTGCAAAAGGTTACGAGTATTTTTATTATGATCCGCATATCGGTAAAATCATTCAATCGCCTTACCTGTTCACCGATGGTCGTGGGGCACTCGATCTGACTCTTGATTCGGTATTTGACAATCCCTCCGCTACCATGGGATGGATCCTCTATAATGATGAAATGCCTGCCGAAGCAAAACGGGCGGATGCGGGAAGCTATGGCCATACCAAAGGAGTCATCGCCTTCGACACTGCCTCGAGGACTGCTTTCTGGCTTTTGCATTCCTGGCCAAAATTTGTGGACCACAAATATTCGGAAATGCCCACACCGCAGTATGGTCAGACCTTTTTATGCATTTCCCTGGACATGGCCACGGCAGGGCTCATTGCAAACCAAATGGCAAATCACCAGGAACCACAGGTGTATTTACCAAGGATTCCTGCGACACTGCGTAAATCAGATCCTCTGTACATGATCACACAGGATGTAAATCCAAATGCCCCGGGACATTCCGACGTCATATCTATTTCATCACGGGGCGGACAGCATTTTAAAGTGATTGCAAAGAACAGGAAGTGGGGAAAAGATTTCTGGAATGATCTGGTTGGGCCGACTCTCAAAGCGGATCTGCACGTGGAGAGTTGGATTCGTGGAAAGATCCCTCCGACACGAGACAGCGATGGCATCTACAAGACGTTTGATGTAAAATATATTGACTTCACTCCTCTCGGTTTCCCTTTCACCTGGCCTGAAACGCATGATCATGCCAAATGGGGTATTACAGTGAAATCCGATTGGATCTGCGTGGGTGATATCAACCGCATGATTTCACAGGAAAAACGCGGAGGTGGCACAATCGCTTTCCAGCATAAAAAACTCTGGGAAGCTTTAAGCAAGACGGATCTCCTGATCCCACCTCCCGGTCACAGCCTTAAACATGCAAAGACGCTAATAAAATCTACGCATCAATCTGTCCATCCGCGACTGCAGAAATCCGAGCAGGGCAGCAAACCTGCAAAAAAGAAAACTGCTGTGAAGGGTGGAAGTAAGAGAAAGAAATAAGGGCACTGTGTAGGAAAGGTGGTACAAGCGGTGCAATGCTCCCACTATGTAGCCCATGGAATCGGGAATTCCTGATTTGACACTTTTCATAACGACTCAAGTAAAGGCTCGTAGCGATGGAATCGGGGATTCCCGATTTGACTTCATGGACTTCTCAGTGTATAAGTGAAGGCTTTGTCGCCCATGGAATCGGGGATTCCGATTTGACGCTTTTCATAACGACTCAATTAAAGGCTAAGTTCTTTTCAAGATAAACTTGAAAAGAAGGCCCTGAAGGGGCCAAATATCAATAGCAACGGGCAAAGCCCGTTGCAAAGGTTGAGTTTGTCTTATAGCCCTGAAGGGGCTGAATAGAAACTCTCAACTTTCCACCCC
>DATDQA010000119.1:0-4873 GCA_035292505.1 Saprospiraceae bacterium
CCTGCCAGCAGCAACAAGGCCAGAACTGTATGGCCGGTATCTCTTGTCGGTGAGATTTTCAACTCCACCACTGATCGTAAAAGCATCCGATACAGGACATGACACCTTCAGGTTCAGCGTAAACCATCCGGGTGAATAGGGATTGCCATTCTTATCGATGGCAAAAATATAAGGCATCGCCCTACCCTCTTCCGAAAGATGAGCATAACGCACCTCCCCGCTATACATCGTGTAGAACTGCAGATCCAAACCTTCCGTAATAAAAGTCAGGCGGGACACACCAAACCAGGGTGCGGCATGACGCAGGGGACTATTTGAACCATCATCAAGCTCCTCTTCTCCATCCTGAAAGTTGAATTTCGAAAGGAAGGAAAAGCCACCGCCCAATTTGACCTCGAGTCCTGCCTGGATGCCATATACATGCGCCGAGGCTGCATTTTGAATTGCCTGAACCTGGCTCAGTTCTCCGTCATATAAAATACTGTCCTGACCATTCAGAGAAAAATTACGTCGTACCAACGCATCGGCCAGGATCGTGTAGAATCCGGTGAGATCCATACGCAATCTTTCGCCAAAGACCTTCGCAATCCCGAATTCAGCATTGTATGCATACTCGGCTTGCAGCTCAGGATTGGGAATCACCACAGAACCGGGCTCGGAGTCAAAGACTTTTCCGATATCATCGACATTCGGTGCACGAAATCCTGTGGAAACATTTGCACTTACCGTCCAGTCTTCAGATGGATTGTAGACCAATCCAAGACTTCCGGTGAGCGAGCCATTGTTGATTTCCGCAGTCTCAAATGGGAATGGATAAAAAGGTAAGTTGTTTCTGAAGTCCGCATCGAGATCAAAACGATTGTATCGGGCACCTGCCTGCAGAATGAGTTTTTCCGATAACCGATTCTGATAGCTCAGATACACGGCATACGATGCCCACGTAGATTGCGGGTAGCGCGCTGGACCTGTCATCTCAGCTCCTGTCAAAATGTTTTCATCCATACTACCGGACTTCACGTCATCAATGACAGCCTCGGCACCATAAAAGAGCTTGTGCTTCACACCGATTGCTTTGAGGAGATCCAGATTCAATGAATAGGCATTTACAGTTTCCTCTCTGCGGAACCTTGTTTCTGCATGCAGGTCGCGGTTGATTCGGCTTTCTGCAAAGTATTGATGGGATAACCGCAAGGATATTTGATCATATAACTTAAAATCACCGTCGTGTGTAATATTTAAATTGTTCATCAACCATTCCTGGGGTCCGTAATACCATTCTGCACTTTTGGGTAACCCATCTTGTAAGATGAGGTGCCTGTCATAACGCGAGAAGTCGGAAGTCACTGAATAGTGCAGACCAAACTGCACATCCCATCCATCATTCGGTGCGAACCTGATCTCTTGCATCAGATTGATTTGTGCATATCCGGTCGGGCGTTGCACTAACGGATCGTCATTTGTCACGACCACATCGGTATTGTCCTGACGTTGCACATAAAATGGTTTGAGATATTCTTCCGGGCCATGGCTTCCCATTTTCAGATCACCATAGTCACTACTTGAAAAACTCGTCAGCAAAGACCATTTATGCCAGCCCGCATTGACATCAAAATGCACTGTGTTTTCATTATTCACTGAGCTGTAACGTGCAACTGCACTACCGGAGATGAGCGGTTTACCCATATAGGAGAATTGAGGCGTCAGCGTCGTAAAACTCATGATACCGCCGATCGCGTCGCTGCCGTAGATTACTGAACCCGGTCCGAACAGGATTTCGGTATTCTCAATTGTAAAAGGATCAAGGGAGATCACATTTTGCAGATTGCCACTTCTGAAGATGGCTGTATTCATCCGCACGCCGTCGACAGCATAGAGCAACCGGTTTGTAGCGAAGCCCCGGATCATCGGACTCCCTCCACCCTGCTGACTCTTCTGAATAAACACTTCGCCGGATGTCCAGAGCATATCCGCTGCGGTCATTGGATTCTGTAAGGCTGTTTCCCGTACAGAGATTGTCGCAATGCGTGCAGGAACCTCCCGCGCACGCTGACTCCACCGCGAAGCAGAGACCACGACCTGGTCAAGAAAAATACCCGAAGGCACCAGCCGTACCTGGAAACCGGATTCTTTAAGCTCTGCATAGCTTAGCACTACTGTGGTGTAACCGATGTAACGGATTTCAATTTTCTCAGCTCCAATGAATGCCGTGACATCAGCCTGACCTGCCTTATTCGTCGCTGTAAATGCGTTAGGCTTCACACTCGACACGGTGACAAGTTCGATCGGCTCATCTGTTTTATGGTCTACGATTGCGATGACCTGAGAATAGCCTCTTGCACCAATGCTAAGGAATAACCACAAGGTGATCATTCTGCTCATACTAATGGTTTTAAATAATGAAACAAATCATGCACAGTCCACTCTCCTTAAAGAGCAGGACTAGTGTGTATGGATGAGTTTACACTATCTCAGGAGGAGGTGAAGGAGGCGGGTTGCATTCAAGCGAATAGGACATCAACAGCGTGAGAGTCGGTTCAGTATTGTGGAACTTTACAACTATCGTGGTATTCAGTGAATTTGGAATAATGAGTGATTTCAGAAAATCTGAAAGACGCTGTTGTTGTTGTGTATTCTCAGGATTCCGTTGATTTGCTTCTTCTGCGAGTTGATCCAATTGGCGATTAAGCGCTGTCTCATCCTTGTCCCACCAACACCAATAATAAACCGAATCACCGTGCTCTGAGGTCTCAACGACATCATACATCTGCCTGAGATATTCAAATTCCTTTGAGTGATGCCAGTTGAGAAGCGTTTCTGTTTCGGCACGCGTGAATTTCAGAAGGGCGAGATCATTCCTGTCTATTCCTGCGATCATCAGGTCCTTGATTTCCTTTTTCACCCAGCACTTCTCCATATGTAGCCAGCTAAATGTCCCGAGGAACGGTGCTGCCAGACAGAGGCCAAGACATATGCTGAGGAACTGTTTCAATTTTCGTGTTTGGTCAAATGTCGCGGTTTGAAAACAATTCTCAATTTTCGATTCCTGATTCTCAATTTAGAATCGACCAATCGAGAACCCCTTCTGGGTTCTAAATCCAGTCGAAGTTGGCCCTGCTTGCGCTTCACACCCCCGGCCTCTGAGAGGTTGGGGTACACTCATGTTGGGTGAGTTCATTGCCGCTAAACGACAAATTCGCGCTGTTTTGTGGGATATATTCGATAAAATGGCGCCATTATATCGTTTAGGTCATGAAATCCTACCTCGTTCAAAGACTACAATCAGGACAACAATTCTCGATTCTCGATTCTCAATTTGTAAATCGAAATTGTATTTGCACGAGTCGATAATTGACATCGAAAATCGAGAATTTCAACCGCCCGCCCCTCGACGCTCGCTCCAAAGGAGTCCCTTTGGGAAAGGTTCAAAAGCACGCAGTGCTGGGCAGACATGGCGTCATACATTGGCTTAAACGCTTTCGGGTGCAAGCACGCCATGAAGTGATACTACTTCATAGCACGCCACAAGGTTTAAACATCCCATTTTAGAGAATTGAGAAATCGAAAATCGAGAATTTCTCCGCTACCCTATCAGATTCTTAAACCGTGGCCGATGCGGAGAGATATCCCCAAGCCGCTTCTTCTTCGCTTCTTCATAGTCCGCAAAGTTTCCTTGTTGCTCCACTCACCCCCGACCCCTCAATGAGGGGAGACCCAACCCGCACAAGGCAATCCTTAGCCAATAAGATTCTTAAACCTGGGCCGATGCGGCGAGATATCTCCGAGTCTCTTCTTCTTCGCTTCTTCATAATCGGCGAAGTTTCCTTCGAAGAAAATCACCTTGCCTTCATCTTCGAAGGCAAGGATGTGTGTGGCAAGACGGTCGATAAACCAACGATCGTGTGAGATGATGAGCGCACATCCGGCAAAATTTTCAATGGCCTCCTCGAGTGCACGTAGTGTATTCACATCAATATCATTCGTCGGCTCATCAAGAAGTAACACGTTTCCTCCTTCACGCAATGTGATAGCGAGATGTACCCTGTTTCTTTCACCACCCGAAAGCACGGCGATCTTCTTCTGCTGATCAGCGCCGGTAAAATTGAATTTACTCATATAGGCTCTCACATTCAATTGTGTATTGCCGATCGTGATGAGTTCATTCCCACCGCCAACGACTTCATAGACAGTTTTATCCGGCAGAAGATCCTTATGTGATTGATCGACATAGCTGACCTGTACCGACTCTCCTATCGTGATAGTACCACTATCTGGTTTTTCAAGTCCAAGAATCATTTTAAAGAGCGTCGTCTTTCCGACACCGTTAGGTCCGATGATCCCCACAATCGCATTTTTTGGAACAGAGAATGTCAGGTCATCGATCAGAACACGATCTCCGAATCCTTTCGTCACATTCTTACATTGGATCACCACATCTCCAAGCCGTGGTCCTGGCGGAATAAAGAGCTCGAGTTTCGCTTCGCGTTCTTTCACTTCTGCACCTTGCAACTGATCATAGGCATTGAGACGCGCTTTCCCTTTTGCCTGTCTTGCTTTCGGGGACATTCTCACCCATTCAAGTTCGCGTTCCAGAGTCTTGCGGCGTTTCGTTTCCGTTTTCTCTTCCTGTTCCAGGCGCTTTGCTTTCTGCTCAAGCCACGAAGAATAATTCCCCTGCCATGGAATACCCTCACCCCGATCCAGCTCGAGGATCCATCCTGCAACATTGTCGAGAAAGTAACGATCGTGCGTCACTGCGATCACTGTGCCGGGAAAATTCTTGAGGTATTGTTCGAGCCAGAGTACACTCTCCGCATCGAGGTGATTGGTAGGCTCATCAAGCAACAGGATATCCGGTTGTGAAAGCAAGAGACGA
>DATDQA010000120.1:0-3614 GCA_035292505.1 Saprospiraceae bacterium
GCTTGCACTTGAGCTTGAGTTTGTCTTCTCTCACTTTCGGACCCTGAGCTTGTCGAAGGGCACTTTCTCACACTCCACATTTATCCCAAGTACATATCTCTCCACAATATTCAATTGGCTCGCAACTTCTGATCCCATGAAACCGGAGATCATTGCATCCTTTAGGCTATCGGCAGCCATCTGGGAGAGTTGTTGTGATAGTGGCATATAGCTCCAGTGCCAGCGCTCTTCTTCGTATCCGAATGGTCTTTCCTTTCCTTTTGCACTATAAGGCTGACAGAAACCAAAGCGACTTGCGTTTTGCGAAAGCCATTGATAGAGCTGCAATCCATTGCCTGACTCAAACCATGTATTGTCGAAGGCATTGAGATCAATGTCTGTGCCCCAGTGATGACGAGAAGAGCCAGGCATCGAACTATACTTCAGGATCATCGTCGCGCGCTGGACAGGATCGGGATATGCGATCGATGCATTTTGTCCATTTTCAATGAGCGTTTCACCGGTCCATTTGTGCTCCCAGATATTTTTTTGCGCCTTAAAATTTCTTGTAGCAGACCGTATCTGAAGTCGGATCCCATCATTGTGTGCAGCCTTATACATCATTCTGAAGGCGGAATATGTGTCTTTATGCAGATAGAGTCCGGAGCGATCCGCATGGATCGTATCGATAAGAACAAAGTCAGGATGCGAGGCAGGGTCGAAGTGTCCCATGATGTAAGACAAATTATATTGCGTTGTATAGGGACTGACCCCAGGGAGGGAATCGTTTACCGGCGTTTTGCGATTGATGAAAGTCGAGGTGTCATGGTCTATCGTGGCTTGGGTTCCTCTTGAAGACGATTGACACATTGCAAGGTAAAGACTTAATATATGCACGAGACTCAAGAGTGGAAAACTCATTACACATGTTGTTTTAAGCACATCCTGATGCGATGATACGAAAAACGAGGACCAGGTGCCTGTTATCAACCGGCATGTAACTTTGCGGTATATGGTTCACAAAATCAAGGTAAGCGTTGCAATGTGGTTTAGCGTTCTTGTGTCGATGGAGGCGCAGATAGATCATTGGTCTACCGTTAAGTTTGGTAACCTCCAGTGCGCCTTTCCCACGTCCTACTCACCAATTACATTTACCGGGGCTTCTGGCATTTTTTATGACGGCGGCAATATCTACCTGACTGTTACGGCTTTGCCTGATACCTCGAAGATGAAGGGAAATCCCGATCGCGACTATACAAGAGATTTTATGCTCGTTGTCCAGGATGTTTCACGGAAGTTGAATGGCAGGGTGCGCGAATTTCGGGATACCGTCATTGCAAATATGCCTGCGTATATCTCGAAGATGGAGGTTTCGTATAAGGATGGCAGAAAGTCTAACTATGAACTGCTGCAGGTTGTCCACCAGGATTCCATGCGTGGCTTTAGTGCGCAGTACTACCTCGATGATGCCAATGCACTCAAGGCCAGAGAACGGTTTTTCAAAAGCATCACCCTATCTTCTGCAACACCAGCTCGCAAAGGTCCTGACAAATTAGGGCTATGGATTGGAGCTGGTTTATGTTTACTCGTTGGAGCATGGGTATTACTTAAAACGTCTTTGTTGAAGAGAACATGATCCGCCCAACCTGGGTGTATGACAAAATACAGGAGATGTTGAATCCGCGGAAGGGCTTGACCCTGCCTTTGTCGGCGCCATAGGCATCCCTTTGGGGCAGACAGGCTTGAAGCCTGTACGAATAGTACACGCGGGCGCAGGACCTGTCTCAAAGGGACTCCTTTGGAGCGAGTGTCTGTGCGCTGAGGCGACTAAAACCTGCAAAATGTCACACACGCCCAACCATCATAAGCCACATTGCGTATTTTTACAGGCACTTTCATCAAAAACTGATAAAAACATGAAATTCTTTCTAACTCTTTCTTTATTCCTTACCCTGATTTCGATTACTACGGCACAACCTACCATCTTCCGTGAAAACTTCTTTGCTCCCGGTGATGAGATATTTATTCTGGACTCAGATGTCATCCCTGACCCCGGTATGTCCGGGGAGAACAGGACATGGGATTTTTCGACCATACCAGTAGGCAAGGATGTGATCCGTATCGGGATAGCAAATGCTGATACCACACAATATTTCGCAGACTTCCCAAATTCGAATATCGCGGAGGTTTCTACATTCGATGGTGGACAGAACATAGAGTATGATCGTGTCACAAACAGCATCTTTGAACTTTTAGGATCTGTGACTCCCGGAGTTGCAACACTGACCTACAGTAATCCACTCACATATCTGGAGTTTCCTTTTACGTATAGTTCTCAGTGGCAGGATACCTATGCCAATACATTTGATTTTATAATTAATCCCATTACGATCACGACGGAAGGAATGGTCAATACGCTGATAGATGGGTACGGGACACTGATTCTTCCGCATGCAACATTCAATGACGTACTTCGCTTGAAAGTGATTGATGAGTCTACGGATACAACAGACCTCGGTCAAGGACTTTCTGAAAAGAATGTCAATCATGATACTTCTTATTATTGGGTGAGTCCTTCATATCATGGACCACTTTGTGCATATTCAAGGACGGTATCAGAGCGCACAGTATATCTGACAACAAAAGATACGGTGATTGCAGATCATGAAACAAATGAAAGTACATCGTTTTCTTTCGATCCCATGTCGGGGGGTTCTGCCGTCCGCGATGTCCAATCTGGCAAGTTTGCGCTGTACGTCTCTCCTAATCCATTTGAGCGCACGTTGAGCATGGAGTTTACAGTTGATCAATCGTCTGAAATGCAACTCATTCTACAGGATTTAGGTGGAAATATTGTCTTTCAGCAAACCGTTTCAGCTCAGGCAGGTGCAAATGAAGTTGTGTTGAACTTGCCGGAAATTCCATCCGGAGCATATATCGCTTTACTACAATCAGCCAAAGGTGCTGATGTGCAGAAGCTGATCCGGATAGGCGGTACACGATAGCGTGTACCTGGCGTTGTATTCAGAAGCAATCAATTTGTCTATGAAATACGTATTTGCTATTTCGTTGCTTCTCACCCTTTCGTTACATGTATTCTCCCAACCGGTAATCACCCGGAATCACCTGATGTTTCCGGGGGATGATTTCGTCACTGCCAGTGTAGCTGTGGTCCCCGATCCTGGGTCTGGTGGTGCACAGGTGATCTGGGATTTCTCTGCTGTGCAGCAGGAAGGAGTTTCAGGCTTTGCAGTGGAAGAAGCCGATGAAACACCGTATGCTTCGGATTTCCCCGGTGCGAATATTGCATTTGTGGATCCTTCTCCAAACGCATCATTCTATCAATATCATTTCATTGATGGCAATGTCTGGGAAGAGCATGGTAGTGTCTCCGCCGGATCCACTACTCCCTATAGACTGAACTATGACGATCCGCGTACCTTCCTGCAGTTTCCTGTGATGTACAATGGACAATGGCAAGACAACTACACCTACACCCTTGAGTACTATACAGCTCCCCCGTATACGACACTTGGGGAGGGAAGTGTTGACGTAAGTGTAGATGGGTATGGTTCGTTGATACTCCCACAGGCTACGTTCAGTGATGTACTCAGGGTACAGATCATCGGAGAATC
>DATDQA010000121.1:0-23242 GCA_035292505.1 Saprospiraceae bacterium
TGGTGTTCAATGCCAGATCTTCGATCGATGGGGAAACTTGATATTTGTAACAGAATCGAGTCCTATTGTTTGGGATGGTAAGTTCAACAATCAAGAGATGTTGCCTGGAGTATATGTATATGTACTCAAACTGAACTATTCAGATGCTGAGACGAGGCTTTTGTCAGGTGATATTACACTGATACGATAGTTCCCCCATTGCAATTTTGATTTTCATTTTTATTTTGATTGATCAAGATAGATGGGGTGATTTGGTGTTTGAAACGCATTCTATCCCTGTTTCATGGAACGGGCAGTCTCAAGGAAAGGAAATGATGCCGGGGGTGTATGTGTATGTATTGACACTTGAATTCGAGAGCAGAAAGAAAAGGATACTATCGGGAGATCTGACAGTGTTGCGCTGAGGACTCCCCCCCTGCCTTCGCTCAAGCTTCGGCAGACAAAGCCTGCCCCCTCTCTCGCAAAAAGAGGAGATAATCTTAAAACTAACATCCGAGCCAAGTTCTCTTTTTGCCAAAGAGGGGGGATTTACGTGCCTTTTATATCCCCTCTTTGCGTCAGCAGAGAGGGGGACTAAGGGGTGAGTCCTAATCCTATCCTGCGCCCCGGCAACCGCTTTCCTCCACTTCCTCTATTTTCTCCGCTTTTCATGATTTTCCCTAACTTCAATGCCGTCCCCGTTCATTATCTCCACGCATAATGAAAAACACCAGCTATCTCCTCCATGCGCTTTCGACGCTACTATACCTGATGCTGGTATTGCCTTGTGTTTCACAAAACCTGGTGCCAAATCCTGGATTCGAAGAATATACAGACTGTCCTGCCTGGCCGTGCCAGGCGTTGATCGATACACTACCGTGTTATCCCTGGACAAGCTGGGACGGCAACTACTTCAATGCCTGTACTGACTGGCCGTGCAACGTCCCGGACAATTTCCGTGGTTGGCAGGACGCGCATATGGGTGATGCATACGTCGGCGGATATATGTCAGGTTCAGGAGGCGAGGAGTTTTTTTCAGTTAAACTACGAGAGCCGCTGATCGCAGGACAATGTTATGATGTAAGCTTCTTTATCAACCGGGCCGATTCCGGATGTGCAATCAATCATATCGGCGCCATTTTTACTACCGAGCCTGACCTGGTAGGATCGCCTCAGATCGACTGGAGCGGACAGTTCCTCAACGACTCCATTGAATGGACCGAGATTTTTGGCTCTTTTATCGCAGAGGGAGGAGAAGAGTATATGACCCTCGGCAATTTTTATCCGGATGACGAGACAGATTTCAATGCCGAGTGCGACCTGGAATATCCTTTCGGCTATTACTATTTCGATGATGTCAATGTGGAGCTATCGTCTCCGGGAGGGTCGTTTTCGGTTGACTTAGGTGGGCCGTATATTTCATGCTATTCGCAAACGCTGACAGCAGACATGGATGGCGCGTATTTTACCTGGAGTGATGGCTCTCATGGTTCTTCATTAGTCGTCACTGAATCCGGGACCTACAGCGTCACTGTTTCCGTGGCATGCGTGGAAGCGGAAGCAACGACAGAAGTGACCATTCTGGGTTCTCCCCCGGTTACTCTCGGCCCGGATATTGAAATGTGTGAAGGCCAAGCATACACGATCACTCTGGACCCCAACGATGGCTCGTATCTCTGGAACGATGGGTCGACAACACCGGAGTATACATTTACCACAACAGGTCTGTACAGTGTGACCCTGGACGATGGATGCGATCTGACATCTGATCAGATCTTTGTTAACGTCGTGTCCTTGCCGCTGCCGTTCACTCTGGGAGAAGACACGACCTTATGCCCGGGGGATACGATACAGTATATATTTGACGGATCTATTGGTGACTTTCATTGGCAAGATGGTTCACATGCATCTTCATACACCATAAGTGGGCCAGGCACCTTCGCACTGACGATCTCGAATTCATGTGGCACCGTTTCCGATGCGATCCAGGTGGATTTTGTAGACTTCCCGGATTTTACACTGGGCCCTGACTCTGTGATCTTATGTACGGGAGAAGTGATCAATTTTGATTTTCCCGAAGACCTCGGTGATTTTATGTGGCAGGATGGTAGTACGGAATCATCATACCAGATCACAACCGCAGGTAGCTATAGTCTGACAGTATCCAATGTATGCGGAATGCATTCTGATCAGATCATCGTCACAGAATCAGACTACCCGGAATTCGAGTTGGGAGATTCGATCTCACTCTGTCCAGGTGAAACTGTGACACTGATTGCCCCGGATTTTGATGGTGAATACACCTGGCAGGATGGATCATATCAAATGGAATATCACGTCTTAGAGTCGGGCATATATGCCCTGACAGTGACAAATACCTGTGGATCTTATTCAGATGAGATAGTTGTTGATTTCGCACCCGATATCCAACCTCCGGATCTGGGTGCAGATGTCAGCCTATGTCCCGGTGAGGAAATATTGTTGACAGTAGGTCAGACTGAAGGGAGTGTTCTGTGGAACGACCTTTCGACGGATAATACATTGTTGGTGTTAACGCCAGGCACTTACGCGGTAACTGTATCAACCGAATGTGAACAGTATTCGGATACAATTCATGTCAGCCAGGGTAACGACGGCCCGGTTTTGAACCTGACTGACGATTTTTCATTGTGTGCTGGTGAGACCGCAATCCTGGATGCAGGTATCGCAAATGTCTCCTACCATTGGAATGACGGTTCACAGGGTTCGCAGATGGAAATATCCTCTCCGGGGATTTATATACTCACAATCAGCAATGCGTGTGGTTCTGATATGGATTCTGTGATCGTCACTGATGGCGGACCACCGCCAATGGTCGCTCTGGGGGCAGACACAGCGATCTGTCCCGGAGATGCATTTGTATTGATACCAGTTTCATCAGATGTACAATCGTGGCTGTGGTCTGATAGTTCGTCAGGTCCAACGTTTAATGTTCAAAGTTCCGGGACCATTATTGTCAACGCATCGAATCAATGTGGGCAAGTTAGTGATACGATGGAGGTGGGTTTGCTGCCTGATGTGCCTACCCTGGATTTGGGTGCAGATATATCCTTGTGTCCCGGAGAGAGTCAAACGCTCACAATCAATGCACCGGGAACAGATGTTCTCTGGAGTAACGGTTCTACGGATACGAGCTTTCAGGTTAACTCCGGAGGACTTGTCTATGCGACGATCTCCAATGCATGTGGATCTTCATCTGACACAGTGCAGGTTGATATACTCGATCCGATACCATCACTGGACCTTGGCAACGATCAATCGCTCTGCCCAGGAGAGACAATTACAATAAATCCTGGCATATCCGGTGTAGATTATCTATGGCAAGATGGAAGTTCATCCCCGACATATGAGGCAACCTCTCCCGGAATGATCGTGCTTACTATTTCTAATGATTGTGGTTCAGCAACAGATAGTTTGCAAATAATCCTCGATCCGAATGGTCCGCAAGTGGATCTCGGGCCTGATATTCTTGCCTGCGAGGGAGACACAGTGGTGCTTGATGCTGGTATCTCAGGTGTGGATTATTTATGGAATGATGGTTCTGTTGCATCGCAATATTTTGCGACGGTATCAGGTATGTATTCTTTACAGGTCACCAATGCCTGCGGCACGGACGCTGATACGATCCTTGTGGACATGCATGGAGCAATCCCCACGCCTGCATTGGGTGCGGATACGACCTTGTGCGATGGGGAAGCACTGATCCTCATCTCCGATGCGGATACAGAGACGAACATTGAATGGCATGCTTCGACAGGCTCAGCAGACACTGGTTCATCGTTTATTGTAACTGAGGAAGGGACATATATTCTATCAGAATCCAATCATTGTGGCAGTGCATCGGATACGATTGTTGTCACGTTCGAAAGTGCTCCTGCAGCGCTTGACCTTGGAGAAGATGTCGTCTTGTGTCCTGGAGATTCGATTGTGCTACTTGCCCCTGCAACTACAGATCTCATCACATGGCAAGACGGAAGTCATGGAGTGAGCATTGTTGCGGATCAGGAACAGGTCTATTCACTCCAGATCTCCAATGATTGCGGTGTGACCAGTGATGAAGTGTTTATTTCATTTGATAAGTATGTGCCGGTTGTGGATCTTGAACCATCACTTTCGATCTGTCCTGATCAAACTGTGACTCTTGATGTCACGCAAGCGTTCTCAGCCACTTATCTATGGAATACCGGCAGCACCTTGCCAGCGATTGTCATCACGCAGCCCAATGACTATGCGGTGACGGTTTCGACGGACTGCTATACAAAGACAGATGCTATTCGTATTGAAGCAGATGATGATTGTGGGCAAGGGATATTCATTCCGAATGTGTTTTCACCGAATGGAGACAATATCAATGACGAATGGATCGTGTATATCGATGATCCGGATGTAAGAGGGATTGAATGCAGAATATTTGACCGTTGGGGAAATCTCGTGTTTGAGACCAATGAAATACCAGTAGCATGGAACGGCCGATTCGGAGAGAGAGAATTGAATCCGGGAGTATACGTGTACGTAGTTATTCTGACGAAACAAGATGGAGAATCAGATGTGCGCTCGGGGGATATCACACTTGTCCGATAGTTGTCTCTGGCTTCCGGTTTCCTGCCTTTTCATTTTCGTTTTTGCCTTGTGTCACATTTTCACAGATAGCCATGCTTGTAAGCCCAGGAAATCAAACTTGCTGTACTTGTTGACTCTGTTTTTCTGAGCAGGTTTCTGCGATACACCTCTATCGTGCGTTCAGAAAGATGCAATTCTTCCCCAATCCTTTTACTGGTGTATCCGCGTACAATCAATTTCAACACTTCGGTCTCTCGAGCGGACAATGGAATCATTAAAGCGCCCATAAAGAAACCTATGTTAAATACTCAATCAGAACCAGACAGCAAATCAACTACGCAAGAGCAGTTTATGTCTATAACAAGCTGATCTTGCTCCATCTTTACAGCTCAAGTTCTAATTTTGGGTGGTATCGGGGCAGGTCAATATCGGAGCAACAATAAATATACTAGGAAATATTAAAATATTGGCGGATTATTTTATGACTTAGATACACCCGAAGCATGGATTGCCCAAGTGTCTAACTCGATAGAAGCAATAATCATCTTGTAAATCATCATAAAAGGAAGTCAAGGGCATGACCGCAATGGAAATGCCCTCGCTCCAGCACTGTCATTTATTTTTTTTAATGTCAATCCAAGAGTACACTTACGCCTCTGAGTCTGCATTAGCATTCGGAAACCTCACACTCGCCATCTGCATTTATATATTTGCGTTCCGTTGGCAGAAGCTGAATCGTAATGGTTTGCGGCAACCCAGATTGTGCTGTACAGCTAATATCACATTGGCTGTGTCTGTTGACGACGTATTCTGGATCCAGAAGCCAGTATTGATTTCTTCGCAAAAGTCATATCGGGGATTCAGAGTACTTGTAAGAGAGATTGTGTGACCGTCTCCACTAAATGTACCGAATCCACAGGTGTTAATACCCGTGCAGCCCGTGGTGGGACCATCGCAAGTCCCGCAAAGCTCTAACGATGCTGCATTATCATTCTTAAGTTCTACAAAACAATGACAATCGCAGCCATCGCAATCCTGTCTCAATGTAATTCTGTCACTATCTGAGGTAGACGAATCAATCCCTGAATCCAACTCGTGGCATGAGGTGAGCATCAAGAGACACACTGCGCAAGCAGTGACTTCAGAGCAAAATGTTAAACGTTTCATAGTCGTTATTGATTAAAGTGATTAAATCACAGATTGTATCGTATGTTGCTCTTCTTAAATACACTTTAAGTACTCTCAAAATACGATGCAATCATGCTGGATGTTAGAATAACGTTGTGTTATTACGTACTTCCACGTATATTTTTAAGTGTTTCCACTTATAGCGCAATATGATAAGCAGCGGTGTTTACATTTCAGGCATATAGCTGTGTTAATAGTTCCCTGTGTGTGCACGCTCTTATTTCCATCAGCGCTTGCAAAAGAATATGTAAACAAATTCTATCGGCCGTCACCTTCTCGCTTTTGGTCGTAATTCGAATTCGGTCAGACAATAACACTTCTTATATTTGTGTATACCGGTGTTGGCATACAATTGGACGACCGCAGATGAAGCGTATCATACATATCCTCACCATCATATCGACGACTTGGGCGGAGCATGCTGTATGTCAAAATCTGGTGCCCAACCCTAGTTTCGAAGTCTATACGGAATGTCCACCAGGTGGAAATACTGGAGAACCATTGCAGTGCATTCCTTGGACGCAAGCAAATGAAGCCACAGCAGACTACTTTAATGTCTGTTCCCCTCCCGGCGAAGCGGGAATTCCAACCAATTTTGCGGGAGAGCAGTGGCCAGTAACAGGTGTTGCATATGTTGGTGGGTGTTCTCGATCTTTTGGGGTCAACTATCGTGAATATGTTCAGACGCAACTTGACAATCCGCTTGTCGCAGATGCAGCATATCAGGTCTCATTCTACATTAGCCCCGGAGAAGAATTGTGCGCTACGCAACCTTTCGGCGCTTTGTTCACAGTAGGTATTCCTGTTTATGATGGTGAGTCCGTCCTGGATTACCCACCTCAAATAGAAGTAAATGGTGGGTTTTTGAACAATTATGCAGACTGGACCTTAATTTCCCGTTGTTTTATTGCTGAGGGCGGAGAGTATTATATCACTATTGGCAATTTTCGCGATGATAGTGAAACTCCGATTGAACCTGGTTGCAATGGCACTGTGGCCTATTACTACATCGATCAGGTCACAGTGATAGAAATGCCTCTTTCAGAAGAAGAGTTCTTTCTTGAACCTGTCACTGCATGTGGCTCGTATACCATAAATCCTGGTTCTGCTCAAAACTACCTGTGGAGCGATGGCACGACAAATCCAACGCTGACTGTCATAGAATCTGGCACCTACTATGTCACCCTCTCCGATGCATGCGCTTTCTCGTATGGAGAGATAGAAGTAACAATCATTCCCGATTCTCCTCCGGTAGTTCTTCCGAATGATACACTCTTATGTTCAGGTGAGAGCCTGGATATCTCCCTCGATCCTGATGCGGGCATCTATGTATGGCAGGATCAAAGCAATGACAATGAGTACACTATTACACAAGAAGGCCTATTTGTCGTCACACTCACGGATGACTGCGACATGACCTCCGACACGATCAATGTCAGCTTCATGGATCCTCCACCTGCTTTTTCACTAGGACAAGACACACTGATCTGCGACGGAGATGCGTTTGTCATTTCGTTTGATCCATCGCTCGGAGATTTCGAATGGCAGGATCAGAGCACGTCTTCTTCCTATACGATCAATGACGACGGCATTTATGCCCTCACCATATCCAATATGTGCGGTGAAGTATCGGATGAGATGAATGTTGACTTCGTAGAGCAGATTATCTTCTCTATCGGACCTGAACAGATGACGCTCTGTGATGGTAATGAGTTTCAGATCGATCTTGATCCTTCGCTTGGAGAGTTTCTCTGGAGCGATGACAGTGAGGGAAATACCTTCACGATTACAGAAGCCGGAATGGTTTCAGTCACTGTATCGAACATCTGCTATTCTGTAACAGATGAGATGCTGGTGGAGGTACTGTATCAACCTGAGTTTACACTCGGGGCTGATATCACTGTCTGTGCAGGAGACCTTCCTATTACACTCGATCTGTCCGATGTCGATCATGCACAGGCCTGGGAGTGGACAGGGGGTTCGACTCAATCTATCTTTCAAGTTACTTTACCCGGCACATACAGTGTGACGATCAGCAATGACTGCTTTGCGATGAGCGATGAGATCGTTATAACTATTGCAGATGCCGATCCGGTTGTGATACTGCCTGCGGATCAATTGCTCTGTCCCGGACAGACATTTATACTTGATGCGGATGGCTTGATGGGGATTTATAGTTGGCAGGATATGAGCACTGCAGATACCTTTCTCGTGACTGCTCCGGGTGTTTATGCGCTTACTGTAACGAATATCTGTGGCTCAGACGCGGATAGTATTGTAATAGATTATATTTCTGTACTTGCTCCACCCGATCTCGGTTCTGATTTTAGTTTATGTCCGGGAGAGACGGGAGTGTTGTATGCAAATGTAGATGGAGTCTTATTTCTATGGACAGACGTTTCGACAGGCTCAACGTCTGGTACGGATTCATTGATGATTACGAGTTCAGGTGTGTATGTTTTACAGATCTCGGATGCCTGCAGCAGTGCATCAGATACAATCGTCATCACTTCCAATGCCAATCCACCTAATGTCGATCTTCCCGCTTCCGTTGATTTGTGTCAGGGAGATACAGTTGTCATCGATGCCGGTGTGACAGGAGTGCAATATCTATGGAGTGATGCTTCGCAACTTTCGTCGCTTTCCATCCATGATCCCGGTTCATACAGTCTGACTGTAAGCAATGCATGCGGTTCCGATGCAGATACAATTGTAATTCTAGATGCAGGACCTGCACCTACGGTTTTGCTTGGCGCTGATCTTTCCTTGTGTCCGGGAGATGTTGTCAACGTCATTCCTGTTTCATCGGATGTGCAATCATGGCTTTGGCAGGACAGTTCGACTTCTTCTTCACTCAATGTTTCTTCTGCAGGAATTGTCTATGTGCAAGGCACGAACCAATGCGGACTGGCAAATGACACCATCAACGTGACAATGCTTCCGGCTACTCCTCCGCTCGATCTTGGAGCATACCTTTCTATTTGTCCCGGAGAAACGGTTACACTCACGATCACTGAACCGAACGTAGATATCCTCTGGCACGCTTCGACAGGCTCAGCGGCCAGTGATACCACTTCAACAAACCCGGAATTTTCTCTCGACACGTCCGGTTTGATCACGGCGACGATTTCAAATGCTTGTGGCTCTGCATCGGATTCTGTGCTTGTGAGTTTGTTGGATGCAGCGCCGTCATTAGATCTTGGTGCTGATCAATCTCTATGCCCAGGAGAGACGATTAGCTTCGATCCAGGCATCAACGATGTCGAATATCTCTGGCAGGATGGAAGTCATGGAACATCATTTCAAACAACTCAATCCGGTACGATCATTCTGACAATCTCGAATGACTGCGGATCGGCGACAGATACTGTTATTATTATTGAGGACACGAATGGACCACAAGTCGATCTTGGACCTGATCTGCTGGCATGTGAAGGAGACATCGTGACGTTGAGTGCCGGCATTTCGGGAGTTGAATATCTCTGGCATACTTCGACAGGCTCGGTTTCGACAAGCTCAACCACCGCTGTCATCGCCTCTGATACCGTTTTCTTGACTATCTCGAATGCATGTGGTACTGATTCTGATACAATCGTCGTGGACATTTATGGGACGATACCAACTCCATCACTTGGTGCTGATACATTGCTTTGCGAAGGAGAAGTATTGCTATTGATATCGGATGCAGATGTGGAGACGAGTGTTGTTTGGCAGGATGGGTCTTTGTTATCAGCGTTCGTTGTTTCGCAGGCAGGCACTTACTCTCTTACAGAAGCAAATCATTGCGGAAGCGGGACGGATACAATTGTAGTAATGTTCGATAGCCCTCCGGCCGCTTTTGATCTTGGAGAAGATGCGGTAGTATGTCCGGGAGAGTTTGTTTTACTCATCGCGCCTGCTACGACTGATGTGATCACATGGCAGGATGGAAGTCATGATGCGTCGTTTATAGCAGATCAGGAACAAGTCTATTCTCTCCAGCTTTCAAATAATTGTGGAGTTACTAGCGATGAGGTGTCTTTATCATTCGATGATGATATTCCCGAGCTTTCATTGGACCAGACAATATCGCTCTGTGATGATGAAGTGATCGTCCTTGATGCAACACAACCATTTATTGCAACCTATGCGTGGAGCACTGGCGGCATTCTTCCAAGTATTCAAATCAGCACACCAGGTGACTACTCCGTCAGTGTTTCAACGAATTGCTACACAGTGCATGAATCTGTTGAAGTGATTTCCGATACTGATTGCAATCACACGCTCTTCATTCCCAATGTATTCTCACCAAATGGTGATAATGTAAACGATGAATGGATGGTAATGTTTGATGATCCTGCTGTCACGAGCATCGAGTGCAAGATTTTTGACCGATGGGGAGATAAGATTTATGAAACGACGACAACCCCCATTGAATGGGACGGACGGTTCAATGATCAAGCGATGTTATCAGGAGTATATGTGTATGTACTCAAACTGAACTATACGGAAGCTGAGACGAAGCTTTTGTCGGGTGATATTACACTGATTCGATAGTTCCCCATTGCAATTTTCATTTCCCGCCTTCACTGCGTTTCGGACGGGCAGGGATTTTTATTTTGATTGATCCAATCGGTGGGGAGATCTTGTGTTTGAGACAACAACGGCACCTGTTCTTTGGGAAGGTCATCTAATGAAGAAACGGTGTTGCCTGGAGTGTATGTGTATGTTCTCAAACTTGAAAGTGACAAAAGTGAAGTAAACTTTGTGTCCGGAGATTTGACAGTGATACGTTGAGGACTCACCCCCGTGCACTGGTTTGGAGAATGGAGAATTCGGAATTGAGAATTTCCTGCTACTTCTTTATTTCAAAAATAAACGTCAACCTTCCGCATTGCTCGCGTGGTGCGGAAGGATCTTCATCAAAGAGGTACATCTTTGCGTATTCCTCTGCTTTGGCTGAGAGAACTTTGCTCCGGATGGTAGAGTTGGGTGAGTCGAATTTTGCAAAGACAACTTTACCCAGTTGATCCACACAGAGGTTGATAACCATTTTACCCGGCAAATCCGCAATTTGTGCAATAGGTGCACGCTTGATGACTTTGCGATTGAAGAGGCCATCTCCCGCGAAATCCCCCCAATACAGTCCTTTGCCTTCTTGTCCTGTGCCCGTATCCTTGCCTGCGTTACCTTTTCCTGAACCAGTGCCATCAGGAAACGAACCATCACCAAAAGGATCATAGCCACTGTCCTCTCCCTGACCATCAGGGGCATTTCCGCTTGTACCTTTTGTATTGTTCTTTCCCGAGCCAGATTCCTGACTATTTCCAAAATCAAACGAGGCCGGGGCTCCCTGATCGGACGATTCCTTGTCGGCGATATGCCACGTTACTTGCTGCTGGAGGGCAGGGTTGGGTTTTTCTTTGAATGCCTCCACTCTGTCTACCTCAATTCTTTCCGTGACCTCAAGTGGTTGTTCAAAAAACTTATCTGCTTTTGGAGAATTTGTCCTTGTTGGTGGCAGCACTACTTCGGGAGTTGCCTGTGTCATCGTAATACTCCGTGATGGTACGGGCATTGTGGCGGCAGGTTGAATGCTGGATACGGTAACCACTGCTAGCTGTTCACGTGGCGTTTGCGTCTCCGAAGCTGTCTCTGACTCCGCACTTGCTGCTTCGGATTCGCTCCCGGATTGCTTTGTAGAACTATCATCAAAATAAGGTCGCTCAAAGCGGATTGCAATAGCCTGTGACAGATCTTCCTCTTGCAGATCCTGTATCATGAATGGGAGAAAGCATAGTAAAAGCAACAGGGCGTGAATAATGATGGAAATAGTCCAGCCTCTCCGCCTGTCTGCGATGGATAGTTGGTGACTTACGTACATACCGATTGGTTCTAAGCCGGCAATTTTTATGCAATATAACTGCCTGCGGGGTGAAGATATTGTTCAGTCCGCAGCTTGCCCGAATCCGACGCAGGAGGAGGCGGTCTTCAGTCCGCAGTCCACTAAGACTGCCTTGCACTTGCACTTGAATTTGAGTTTGCGCTTTCATTATTCATTCTTCCTCTCATACATATCATTCAAGGTAAGATAATGCAAGGCGATGAAGAGCCTCATCCGGAGGTCCTCCATGTTGTACTGCTGATAATTATAGAGAACAGTCTCGATCATCACTTTCGAAATCTTATGTTCCTGACTCAGTGATAGACGATAAGCTTCGAGGATCTGATAGTCCGTTTTCAGTTCTTCCAGAAAACGCATGTATTTACCATCGAAGCTCAGGTTCATACGCACTGTTGTATCGCCGGTCTCCTGATTCACTGCAGTCCCCCGCAGCCAGATTTCTTTGAACGCCGCATCACTGAGATGGGTATACATTTCTTTTTGGGCATCAAACGGTACAGGCACATAGATCACTCCGGTAGTCTGCGCTGAAGCGACATTATTAAAGAAGGCCTGGTAACAATCCCTGATACTGTCTGGATTCACCTGCAACAAGTCGCAAACCTGATGTTCAAAAAAATCCAGAATGGTTGTCAGGTCCAGGATTTCGGCCTCGGTGAAAACGGCTTTGATGGTTGGATCTGCTGCAAGCCCGGATGACTTTTCACTGCAGGCTTGCATAAATCCCAAACCACCGAGGACAAGGACAGACCAGGCGAGATGGGTGATCCTCTTCATTGATCTGTGTTGCATCTTTTTTTTCACGCGCGCAAGATAAGTTCATTATCCCTGAGGAGGTACAGGTATCACCTTGTCTATCTGATGTGGGTACCTGGCGGACACCACGCCTTCTGCGTGGCAGGATGGGTCCGTCGCTACATTGTTTTCAAATGCTATACGATTCTGTTATACAGGGAAAATTAGTCGCAACACTCAATTTCATTGATACACGCGCACATAGTCAATTTCCATTCTTTGCGGCCAGATAGCAACGTCAATTCCCTGCTGTCCACCCCAGGTGCCGCCCACTGCAATATTCAGGATGAGGTAAAACGGTGCATCAAATGGCCATTCGGCATACGTCGCATGTTCGTTGTCAAAGGTCATGTAAGGGATATCATCCATCAGGAATTGAATCTGTTCAGCGGTCCATTCTATTGTATAATTGTGAAAAGTTTTTTCAAAGAGATTCTCGAATTCCATAATTCCTGCCGTGCGCTGTGTGCCATCGACATGGTTATATGCCTGAGTATGGACACTACCATAGACATGATTGGGTTCGTGTCCGACATGCTCCATGATATCGATCTCTCCGCTTGCAGGCCATCCACCGTACCGTTGTTCTGATGAAAGCATCCAGATCGCAGGCCAGGTGCCTCGGCCGGACGGGAGCTTTGCCCGTACTTCGATGCGGCCATATTTCCAGTCAGCCTTTCCGCGCGTAACAAGCTTGCCTGATGTATAGTGTCGCGTTTCATAGTTCTCCTTGCGCGCTTCGATGATCAACATGCCATTTTGGACTCTGACGTTTTCAGGTCTCTGCGTATAGTACTGGAGTTCCTGATTGCCCCATCCGCACAGCAGTGGACAACCGTCGCCGATGTCGTATTGCCATTTGGTGGAATCAGGGGATCCGAAATAATTGAATTCATCAGACCAGACGAGATTACGTTCGGGATGATCGACCACTATACACGGGTAAAACAACGACGAAGCCAGTGCGATACTGAGCAGTTGAATGATCATGGGGCGAAAGTAGAGGAAGCAGAGGAAATCATAGAATCAGGTAAAGCTGGCTAACCGGCAAAATCGGTGAAATGGGAAATTCATTCTCGCGACTTTTACCCTAAGCCAACAGCGAACCGCAAAAAGCCATTAGCCTTATTACCGCATCTCTATCAACGGCTGAGTTCATTTATCCTCGATTGCAATGCATCGATCTGCCGTTGTTGAGCTACGATTTGTTGGGCATTCTCTTCTCTCAAAGTTGCATTTTCACTTCTGAGCTCTTCGATTTGCACTTGTTGCCCACCTACCCGGTCGGCAAGTTCCTGTACTGCTTTCACAAGAGGGACGACAAATGTGCCATAGCGTAATCCATAAAAGTCTTTATCATTCTTTGGTGCATCAACGCCGCTGAAATCATAACCAAGAGCTTTGGCTGTCTCCTCCACTTCCTGCGCGATGAAGCCTGAATAGACAATCTTCTCCTTGTCGTATCCGAGCACAGCGAGAGATGAGTCACGCTCATGATAATGCTCAGCCCACCAGTCGTCGATCGCGTGCAGGTCCAGGTGATAGGTAACAGGTCTCAGGGCTTTGATAAATTCCAGGCCGACAACATCCTCAACTACATTTCTTTTAAATCGCGTATCACTCACATCCGTCCAGGGCTCATAACCTCCAATGCTCGTCACTGAGCTATTGCCGATACGGACCTGGTTTCCTGCGGTGCAGTCGGCATTGTAACCAAGTCCTGCGGAATTATTATAGTCCGCTCCGGTAGAATTACTGGAATGTCCATAAGCAGTACGTTGATCGCCTGTCGTGTTGGTGAGCAGAGCATCATGCCCGCTGGCAATGTTCCTGAAACCAGTCGTATTGTTGAACAGAGCCTGGAATCCCATGGCTACATTTTCAAATCCACTGGTATTTGCAAACAGTGCCTCACTTCCACAGGCGGTGTTACTATTGGCATCGTTGCTCCACAATGCCCGGAAGCCATTTGCGGTGTTATTATCGCCTGAGTTATTGTAATCCAGAGATTGATACCCAGTCGCTGTGTTGTTAGTTCCCGTCCCGTTTTGGAGCATTGCATTAATTCCGATTGCCGTGTTGTTAAATCCAGAACTGTTGTAATACAAAGTATATGGCCCAATGGCTGTGTTGTAAACTCCTGTAGTATTGTTAAACATTGCCTTATATCCGTAGGCTGTATTGGTGTAGCCAGTGGTGTTGTTTTTAAGAACCTGATGTCCGTAGGCAGTGTTCTCGTGACCTATTGTGTTCGTATACATTGCCTCATATCCGGTGGCATTGTTGGTGTAACCTGTCGTGTTGAAATGCAGCGCATCCTTTCCAGTGGCGTTATTGTAGAAGCCTGTCGTATTTGATTCACCTGCCCCGGAGCCCACGTATGTATTACTGTAAGGTAAATCTATTTTTCCTGCTTGCTGATTATTTGCTTTAAACAACAAGGATTGATTGTTGGTCGTACCAATGAAGTCTGTGCTGCCGGCATAGTTTCCAGACTTGCCCCAGCCAGTCATGCTTGTCAATAGATTTACCCAGGATGTACTATCGCGCAGCCAAAATGACTCCGTGTTGAGGTCGTACACGAGCAAACCTAGCGCCGGCGCTGCTATTGCTGTACGTTGCGCACTGGTCATGCGCGGCACGAGCATCCCTTTGTCGGTAGACTTTATATCGAGCATGGCACTTGAATCAGGGATAGAATTATCCGTGTTGATGGCAACCGCCTGGGAGGCGAGATTCGTCCAGAGTGCGAGCACGCAGGAGAAGAGAACTAATCCTTTCATAGTATGGATTTTCTTGAGATACCAAATACGAATGGCAGGGAATACTTCAAAGAACGAAAGAGAATAAGACCTGATACATTTGATCATTGTCAGATCAAGATAGTACAATTCAGGTTTGTCTGATGTATTGGACATGAGGATAGGGTATGACAAATTGCACTAACCTTGGTTCACTGCCAGCGCGCACCTCTTCCCCTAGTGCCTCCGCAGAGTAGCTTCGGCGCTCGCGGAAAAGGTCTACCCGCGCGATTTGGTTGTTCTTGTGCAATTTGTTATACACCCATGAGGATAGATTTGACAACTTTAGGTAAGGTGTCAAATCTCATAATCAATGGTTGTTATTTTTTTATACTGCCTCTATATTACAGTCCTGTAAAACCTGCAGCTGTATTATGAATGAGTTCTGCAACTTGTGTTTGAATTAATTTCAATTCCGTTTGAAGTAACTTATTTTGCTCCATCAATGTTGCGATAAATACTTGTTGCTCTTGTACTGCCTTCACCAGCGGTACGACAAATTCACCATAGCGCAAACCATAGCAACCATGTTCGCTCTGAGGGATATCCACCCCACTGAATTGAAACCCAATATTCTGAGCTGCTGCCTCTACTTCCTGGGCAATGAAACCAGAGGTAGTATAACTCATCTTTTCTCCGCAATAACTTGTCTTTATACTGACAAAGTCATTCATTTTTTGACGGTTTATCTGATATGTTACCGGACGAAGTTGAGTAATGAAACTTAAACCCGGTACATTTTCAGTTACATTTTCTTTAAACCTCCCATCGCTCAATGTAGTCCATCCTACTTGTCCACCTATGGAGGTGACAAAGGTATTGCCGATGCGTACCATGTTACTGTCGGTTGCAGTGGCGTCAACTCCAAGACACGTCGTATTTTCCAGATCTGCGGTATCGGGTCCTGTATTGTAACCAACCGCAGTGTTGTAGGCACCGATCGTATTTTGAATAAGGGAATTAGCGCCAACCGAAGTATTCTGAAATCCGGTGGTGTTGGAAATCAATGCATCCCGTCCATTGGCGGTGTTGTTAAAGCCTTCGGTATTGGAACGAAGCGCATTCTCTCCATTAGCGGTGTTATAAAAGCCTAGGGTGTTGTAGTGAAGCGCCCACATTCCATTGGCGGTATTGCTGTAGCCAGTGGTGTTGAAATATAACGCACCCACTCCAATGGCGGTGTTGACGTAGCCGGTGGTGTTGGAATAAAGTGCATTCCGTCCATTGGCGGTGTTGTTAAAGCCTTCGGTGTTGGAATAAAGCGCATCCGCTCCATTGGCGGTGTTGTTAAAGCCTTCAGTGTTGGAACGAAGCGCCTGGTATCCATTGGCAGTGTTCCGATTTCCCGTGGTGTTTGAATATAAAGTCTTTGAGCCTGCCGCTGTATTAAATTCACCTGTATTATTATACATACTGGAATCGCCAACGGCAACAAGGTTACTGCTTGTAGTGTTAAAGTAAAGCGCATGTGCACCCATTGCTACATTGCTGTTTCCGGTGGTATTGGAAAGAAGAGCATTTCTTCCATATGCTGTATTTTCACTTCCGGTGGTGTTAGACCAAAGTGCACTTCTTCCGGTTGCGGTATTGTTATTTCCTGTCTCGTTGCTGTAAAGGGCAGTTCTTCCATATGCCGTATTGTGACTTCCTATTGTGTTGCTATATAAAGCATATATCCCACTTGCGGTATTCCAATTTCCTTCTGTATTAGAATAAAGGGATTGCACTCCATTAGCGGTATTGTAAGTTCCTGTAGTGTTTGAATAAAGGGATTGCCATCCATTGGCAATGTTCTGGCTTCCTGTAGTGTTGAAATAAAGAGCATCTTTTCCATTAGCGGTGTTATCACTTCCGGATGTGTTGGAATAAAGAGCACCAGATCCATTGGCACTGTTAGTATTTCCGGTATTATTGGAATAAAGAGAGGAATGACCAGTGGCGGTGTTAAAACTCCCCGTGGTGTTGAACCAAAGTGCAGCAGTTCCATTGGCTGTGTTCTGATTTCCCGTGGTATTGGAAAAAAGGGCCTGCAATCCATTGGCAGTGTTATCATTTCCCGTGGTGTTGCTTATTAAAGATTGGAATCCATTGGCAGTATTATTACCTCCGGTGGTGTTGGAACTTAGGGATAGGAATCCATTGGCAGTGTTATTACTCCCAGTGGTGTTGGAACTAAGTGCATTAAATCCATTGGAAGTGTTATTATCTCCGGTGGTGTTGGAAAAAAGCGCATGAAGTCCAGTGCCAGTGTTACCACTTCCGGTGGTGTTTAAATTAAGGGCACCTCGTCCATTGGCGGTATTGTAATTTCCGATGGTGTTGGAACTAAGTGCAAAAACTCCATCGGCGGTATTTTGGAATCCGGTGGTATTAGAATATAGTGCAGCATTCCCACATGCGGTATTTTGGAATCCGGTGGTATTGGAGGCAAGAGCACCCCATCCATTAGCAGTATTTTCAAATCCGGTGGTGTTGGAATAAAGCGCCTGGTATCCATTGGCAATGTTATCAAATCCGGTGGTATTGGAATAAAGCGCCTGGTATCCATTGGCAATGTTACCATCTCCGGTGGTGTTGGATAACCCTGCCTGATAACCCCAAAAAGTATTGAATTTGATATGGTCTATACACCCCGATTGCTGGTTATTTACTTTAAACAACAAGGACTGGTTGTTGATCGTACCGATGAAGTCACTACTGCCGGCAATATTGCCTGACAATGACCAGCCACTGATGTCTGTCAGTAAGTTTACCCAGACTGTACTATCGCGAAACCAAAATGATTGGCTGTCCGTGTCGTACACCACCAAGCCTGCAGCCGGTGTAGAAATTCCTGTGCGTTGTGCACTGGTCATGCGGGGTACAAGCATACCCTTGTCAGTAGCTTTCACATCGAGAATGGCGCTTGCGTCCGGGGCGGAGTTGTCGGTGTTGATGCTGACCGCCTGTGCAGAACTTTTGTACACTGGCGCGAGAAAAAAGACAAGGCAGATGGAAATAAAAAGAAAGGGTTTCATGATCAGAATGTTTTAAGATGATTGAATTCAAGACCATGGTTTATCCGATATCACCCCTAAATAGCAGACATCCGAAGGACCCCTCGATGGAGGGATAGGTATCATCATACGAACGCCTATCTAAACAACCTTATATGGATGGGAACCTTATAGCGATTTCATTTTAATGCTATTGCGTACCTCAAATAACTTCATTTGGCCATTTTTTTGTCCAACATATGGCCGGAATGAATTGATTTTAAAATTAAAACATTAAAAGTAACTTCCCTGATACAAATTATTCAATGATAAGCATCATGAGTAACTATGATCCCTGTCATGACTCAAAATTGCCTCTTAAAAACGTTTTTCAGAAATAGTGTCAGAAAGATTTAAAATATTCAAATAATAAAAACAGGGAGCGATAAAATGTAATGAGTTTGATGGATAGATCATGCCGAAGTAAAATCTTATTGACAGAGGCATGCGGTGTTGGAGTGGCCGATGGTATTGGGTAATAAGTGCACTTACTCCATAAGGGTGTCGTTAAAGGTTGTGGCCCTGAAAAATATCGTTAACAAAAAAACCGCGATCACTCGAAATAAGAGCAGAAAAAAGTTCTGTTCGTACACGAGCTCACTCACACGCTACTGCTACAATAACAAGTATCAAAAGAATGAGAGTATCTATTGACTTGAGGTGAATGTAATAAGTGTTCACCTCATCTCCAATACAGTCTTGATATCTTGAAACATAGATTGAAGTGCATGAATTTGCTGTTGTTGTGCTGTCCAACGCAGATCATTGCCTGCACGTAATTCTTCATTTTCCTTTTTGAGTGCTTCGATTTGCAACTGTTGTCCACCTACCCGGTCGGCAAGTTCTTGTACCGCTTTCACAAGAGGAACGACAAACGTGCTATATCGTAATCCATAAAAGTCTTTATCATTTTTGGGAGCATCCACACCACTGAAATCATATCCGAGAGATCTCGCTGTTGCTTCTACCTCCTGTGCGATAAAGCCTGTGTACACAATCTTTTCCTTCTCATAACCGAGTACAGCCAGTGAAGCATCGCGCTCGCCATAATCTTCTGCGTACCAATCGTCGATCGCATGGAGATCCATTGTATATGTGATCGGCCGGAGAGCATTGATAAAGTCCAGTCCGACGACGTTTTCAGATACATTCCGCTTAAAGCGTCCGTCGCTGACATTTGTCCAGTCCGCAAATCCTCCGATGCTCGTCACTGCACTATTGCCGATGCGTACCTGATTCGAAGCAGAGCAAATCGTGTTGTAGCCCAGGGCAGTATTATTATTGAAAGTTGCGCCAGCTGAATTACTGTTAACCCCCAGAGCCGTGCGAAAACTCCCTGTAGTGTTGTTGGACATCGCTTCGAATCCAGTAGCGGTGTTACCAATGCCAGTGGTGTTTTTGTAAAGTGCATTTGTTCCACTGCCTGTGTTTAGGCTACCTGTAGTGTTGGAATTCAATGAACTGATTCCCAGGGCGACGTTCTTTAAGCCCCCCATGTTGTTATTCAGAGCAAAATTACCAATAGCAACATTGCTATCACCTTGCATATTGTTGACTAACGCATCAACTCCGATCGCAGTGTTATCCGTTCCGGTTGTGTTGAGAAACATTGCATGGACTCCAATGGCTGTATTGAGGGAGCCGGTTGTGTTGGCATTGAGTGTACCTGATCCGACGCCTGTGTTGTCTGTTCCGGTATTATTGGCCCCTGCTTCGACACCTATAAAGGCGTTAGAGGGATCGTCGGAATGAAGCCATAGCAAGTCCAGGCCATTGTTGCGTCTCAGTTTTATGAGTGGATGATCATTAGTCTGTGTAGTACCGCCATCCACGATGAGCTGTGAAACATTCTCGGAACCTTTGATATGCAACTTACCTGCAGGTGAAGTAAAGTTTATTCCCACATTTCCACCGTTGTTATAAATATTGCTGCTGTTCGCAATCCACGTTGTGCCATCCCAATAGGGTGTATTGCCTGGTGCACTTCCGTCGCCGAGATTCCCCGATTCTGCGTAGAGTGCATATGGGACACTCATTAATTGCGATGATCCCATATTGATATAAGCGGTCCCGCCTTGAGGATCCAATTCAACTCTCAACCAGGGAATGACTGATGCCCATAAGATCTCCGACAAGTCTCCGGATGTCTGTGTCCCTGTACCAATCGTCAGCGACAGCAAGCCAAACTGATTAGTCATGACCTCATGTCTTTCCTGGTACAATACTGTACCGGCTTGACCATCCGTGATGCTGAATCGCACGCCGATATTTCGATTGGCAAGAATGTCGCCTTCAGCATCACGAGCGATCGCCTGGTAGTTCATACCTACAGGAGCCTGGGAAAACACACATACGGATGTTTGCATCAGGAATGCAGTACTGATAGTAACTGCCAGATGAGAGATTGTTTGCTTTTTCATGTTGAAAGTTCATTATCGGATGACTTGATTTTTAGTGCGTAATGTTTACGCTCTAAATGAATGTGAAATACTGGCAAACCAGTTGAAGCTAAATTAGCATTTCTTCGAGTATAGATAGCTTTACAACTTCGGAATGTTGTCAAAAGATATACCCAAATCAAACAAACTCTCTCACCCGCGCCATTATTTTTATACGCAATATCGCATTGAGCTTCAGGTAAAATCGTGATTTGACGGTATTGACGGAGATAAAAACATCACGACATACATGATCGATGGTGTGATTTTAAAAGGGTAACCATCTCACCATCGATTCGCAGGGTTGCATTCATTTCTGCTTCTCGTTTGGAGCCTTATTCGTGCTTTATGCGAAAGTGTCTTTCAAAAGGCACCTCAAGTGATTTCTATTTCATCAACTTGACGGTGGTCATCTCAAGCAGAGCATCGAAACCCTGGGATAAAGACTGTCGACTAGTTACCCCGCGCAGCCAGTTTTAGTTCAGCCAGATTGAATTTCTTCATCTTGAGAAAGGCTTGCGTGACACGTGCCACCTTCTCCTTGTCTTTGCTTTCGAGCATGTCATTCAATCCTATCGGTACAATCTGCCAGGACAGACCATATTTATCTTTGAGCCATCCGCATTGCTCTGCTTTCGGATCGGCTGAAAGCTTGCTCCAATAGTAATCGATTTCTTCCTGTGTCTTGCAATTCACTACGAATGAGATTGCCTCATTGAACGAAAACTGATGTGCACGGGCACTGTCCATGGCCGCAAATACCTGGCCCATGAGAGTAAAGAAGACGTGGGTTATCGTTCCTTCTTTGTCCGGTTCCTGTCCCTTGGTGTATCTGGAAATGTCACCAACCTCTGATTTACCCTTGCCAGAACCAGACGGCGCATCCCTGAATATGGAGACATAAAAATTTATCGCTTCTTCAGCTTTTCCACATACATCGCCAACATACATGATCGAAGGTGTGATGTTTTGTGTGATGGTATTATCACCCATCGCAATCACCTGCCATGACAGCCCGTATTTGTCACTTAACCAGCCATATCTTTCGCTGAAGGGATATTGTCCGAGTTCCATCAGGACGTTGCCATGCACAGAAAACTTCTCCCACAAAGTGTCTACTTCTTCTTTTGTCCGGCATGCAACGCTGAACGACACGGACGGATTAAATTTAAAAAAAGGGCCAGCGCTGATCGCTGTAAACTCATGCCCCAACAGGGAGAAGGTCACAACATCGACAGAACCCGAGGGAGTATCAGGAATAGTGAATATACTTTTCACCCTCGAATCCTTTCCAAAGAGAGAGACGTAAAATTCAGCAGCTTCTTTGGCTTGCGTATCGAACCATAAATGCGGTGTGATTTTTTGCATGGCTGTTTTTTTTGAGAGACCTTATGATGAAAAGACTTTGTCAACTATTGTCTGTTCCTGCGTTTATCGGAAAAGCGATTTTACATCCCCTTCGGCTGCAAAATGCTCACCCTGTTACCCTCCGTATCAGTGAATGAATCATACTGTCCGATGCCGGAAATCTCCATCGGCTCGCCAAGGACTTTTCCTCCTGCCGCATTAATTCTCTTGATGGGATCCCTATATTCCGTATAGCAATCACCACGGAAGGATACAGGGCAGGCCAGTCCGCTTTTATCGGAAAGAACACACCATTGATAGCGCCTTGTGTTTTTATCATCCTGTTCTCATCTCTTTCCGTGGTAGTAGCAGTAACATAATTACCCATGTCACTGCCCAAATTCTTCATTTGCCAGCCAAAGACGTTTTTATAAAATTTCTCGAGCCGTTCGCCGTCTTCATACGGCATTTCAAAGTGAACTACCGGGTGCATTTCGGTTTTCATCGCCTTTATTTTAATGGATTCAAAAATCAGACAATGCTAAAGGGGTTTCTATTAAACGCGCTGGTACTGTGTAATATGATGTGGGAGAGACACATTTTATTGTCGTCAGTTGATACATCAACACCAGGTATGCAAAACGCATGATGTAACCAGGAGTCCATTAACTCTTCGAACAAGTCATCACGCATCTGGAATGCATTCAGGCGAGCTCCCGTACTCTTGCCATTACTTCAGTCCGCGAGGTCGCATTGAGTTTCAGGTAGAGCCGTGAAAGATGCGACTTGACTGTATTCACAGAGATAAAGAGTTCCTCTCCGATCTCAATATTGGATTTGCCCGCAAAGAGCATTCGGAGGACATCCACCTCCCTTGTGCTCAAGGGTTCTGCAAGCTTTTGATTCAGGGTGTCAAAATTCGGGATCTGAATCGCCTTTTGTTTCTGCTGTCTGAAATTATAGAGCGCGATCTCTAATCCTGCGAGCAATTCCCTCTCAGTGAATGGCTTGACAATATAACCTGCGGGCTCAGTGAGCTTTGCATTCTGTAATGTCCTGTCATCGGCATGCGCAGTGAGATAGAGGAATGGAAAGTGATATTGATCGCGGATCATGCGTCCGACTTCGATCCCGTCAAATTTTCCTTCGAGATTGATATCGAGTAATGCCGCATTG
>DATDQA010000122.1:0-16529 GCA_035292505.1 Saprospiraceae bacterium
CAGGAGTCCTCAGACCCGACTTTCCGATGTCATCAGTCGGACTTGTCGACCCTCCTGGCATTTTTGGGGTTTAACCGGATTTTAATCCCTTCTTCATTCCGCCTTTAGACCTGCATCCTATGTTTGGGCTTGATTCTTATGCTCAAAGTATCAGTCATATTACCAACATACAATTCTGAACGTCGGTTGCAGCGCACATTGGACTCTATTACTGGACAAACGGGCAAAGGAACCGATTTTACTATCGAGCTCATCGTCGTGGACGATTGCTCTACCGATCAAACTCAGGAGATTCTCAGACAAAATCGTATTGAATTTCTCCGCACCCATGCACACTGCGGAGGACCCAACAAAGGCAGAAATATCGGATTGAAACATGCCAGTGGAGATTACATCTGCTTTATTGATCACGATGACCTCTGGGCAAAGGACAAAATACAATGCCAGCTCAAAGTGGCACAAATCTGCCCTATCGTCAGTACGGGTTACACCGTCATTGACATGTTTCATCACACAGGACTCTCTGATACATCCGACGCAGGCGAGATCAAAATATTACCGAAGAATGGCGCCTTTCTGCAAAAACTCACACGCAATAAAAAAGGCCAGCAACCCTACCCCAGCACGCTCATGATCAATAAAGCCCTCAAGCATATCAGATTTGAAGAGCGTTTCGGGATGGTCGATTATGATTGGCAGTTGCGTTTGTTCGAAAATCATTCTTATGCCATTATCTCCAAACCGCTGGTCACACGCTACGTGACCGGAGGGAATTTATCCCTCAACAAGGAATATAGGAAAATCGACTATCAATATTCGCTCACATCACTGGAGTGGTATACACAACGCTACCCGAGAGAAGTAGAACTCGCCAGGAAACACATCAATGGCACCCTTGCCAGATATTTTTACGTGACCGGTGAGATGCATGCTGCACGGAAATATTTCCGCAAATCCATTTGGGATCTCAAGACAATCTTATACTATTTCACATCCTACTATGGTAACAACCTGGTAAAAAAACATTTCAGGGTATTTGGGTGATGAAAAGATGTTACCGTATTGAAAACTCTTGTTTGAAAAAAGTTTGTGTTATGAAAAGCTTCCCCCTGAAAAGCGACAACTCATGAATTGATTTTCCCCACGTGGTGAAGGGGCCGGATCCGGTGTGCAACATGGAATATCTTCAAGCATTCTTGCGGTCCGGCCACTTATTATCTTGATCTGTGTCCCTCGATCATATCACCTTCGTCATGTCGATGATTCAACCCCATGCAAGCCACCACTTTCACGCCGGTTAGACATCGTTGTCGGCCTCTTTGTTCTGTTGAAACAACAAAGAGAGAATCAAGTCAAGATCATGATTATCTTTGAACACGATCATTACTTTTATGACCTTATGTATCATACCATCAACTTATCTGAAGTGTTATGGAACCCCGGAAACTCCTCTCGCGGGCTTTTGCCGAAGCCCATATTGAAATAGGGCGCGACATAGTGGTAAAGGATGATCGGTTTTATTCCCGTGTGCTCAGAGGCCATTCGTTGGGAATGGGAGAGTCCTATGTAGAGGGCTGGTGGGATGCCCCCGATCTGACAGGCTTATTCTGTAAGATCATTTCCGGTTTGCCGGGGATCAGGAAATATCTGAAGTCAAATGTGCGAAGGACATTCTCGATATTACTTGCTTCAATGACCAACCGTCAACAACGAAGGAAAGCACGCAGAGATGTCCAGTCGCACTATGATATCGACCAGGCGCTCTATGAAACCATGCTGGATGAAAACATGGTATACTCCTCCGCGTATTTTCAAAGCCCTGCATGGACACTCGGGCAGGCGCAGGAAGCAAAAATTGACCTGATCTATCAAAAGCTGCATCTTCCTGAACATGAAAGCAACGGGCAACAGCCTAAAGTGCTTGACATCGGCTGTGGTTGGGGATACGCATTGGAATACGGTGCACGTCACTATGCTATTGAGGGAGTCGGTATTACACTATCAGAAAATCAATTGGATCTCGCGAGGCAACATGTATATGGACTTCCAGTCGAAATCCGATTGCAAGATTATCGCGACTTGCCGGAAGATGAAAAGTACGATGCCATTTTTTCCATCGGCATGCTGGAGCATGTCGGTCAAAAAAACTACCGCGCATTCATGCGGGCAGTTTCCCGCCATCTCAAACCAAATGGACTTTTTCTCCTGCATACGATCGGGAGCACTAAACCCGGATCTCTTGACTCATGGATGAACAAGTATATTTTTCCGGGTGCTTATATCCCATCCTTGTCGCAGATTGCCAGGGCATCGCAAGGTGTACTGATCGCACAGGATTTCCACAACTTTGGATTGTACTATGCCCGTACGCTGGAGGAATGGTACGCGCGGTTCCTGAAAGGTTGGAACCAATTGCAAGAGATACGCCCGGAATTCTACAATGAACGTTTTTTCCGGATGTGGAAATATTATCTCCTCACCTGCGCAGCCAGTTTCTTCACCGGATATAATGAACTCTGGCAGATCGTATATTCGAAACAACCACTCGACAAAGTGTATGAATCTGTGCGATCTCCACGGCGGATTCCTCAAGCACATGAAAACCAAGTTCTCATCAGATAGACGTAGGATGCGCTGATACAAGGGTTTTCAGTGAGCATGCAAGACGTGGTGTGTGAGCATTGTGATATTCTATCAATCTCATTCTGGACAAACTGCTATACGCCGGATCATTTATACATTTGAGATAATAATAACAGAGCTTTGCAAGGCAGTAATACAAAGTACATTAATCCCACACAAACTTCCACTGCCCATCCGGCTGTCTTCTCCAGACAGTATGAAAATAGCCGGTGTCCGTAATCATCGCACCGCTCGAATCTTTTGCCGAGAAGGTGTATGGTCCATACGTATAAGCCAGGTCACCGCCTGACGCTACAGATGCAAATGACGGTTTCCAGGACAGCTTGAGTTCAGTAAATGGTTGCGATACAAAATATTCCTTCATCTCTTCCTTGCCTCTGATGAGTCTTTTGCCCCGATGCATGACGACATCGTCTGCAGCGAAATGCATGAAGGCGGCAGGCACACCATCCTTAGCCGCCATGGCGGCAAATGCGTTTTCGGCGACAATGACTTCTTGTTCCAGACTTTCGACATCCGGTACGCCTTCTTTTTGCGCACAGGCCATGAACGCGATCATGACGGCTGAGACTGCGATATGAGTTTTCATCGTGAATCAAGAATAAATACAGGTGAATTGATTTCTGGCTCTTGACAATCGGTGTCAATATTCGTAAATTGTAGCGTTTTCACCTGAGCGTCTTTTTTGGGACACGCAGATTTGAGTCTTCGAAGGTTTAGTCATCGCAACGAAGACAATTCAGGTAGCCTTGACATGTATATCATTTGCACATGCCCAGCCGTGCAGCAAAACCGGATGTCCTCCTACCCTACCCGGCAAAACAGGTTTTCGCCGCTTTAATGGCTATGTGTTGCTGTGTTGGGATGTACGGTCAGCGCTACGACCGCCTTGTGATCTTAGCAGATGGCGATCGCATCAACCCCACATTGCAGGCACAAATTGTCATGCTGGAGGCCGACTTCCGGCAATTCTTCAGTGTTGCAGATATACAGATTATCAGAGTGGAGACGGACCAACTGCAGGAACGCGCCAGCGAGAATGCGGTCAAGAACATCGAGGAGGGACTTCTGAAAATGCAGGAACTGTGTCGGGAGCCAGACCGGACAATTGTGATCGCATTTGTCTTCCTTGAAGGTAAAGGACCGACGTATTCGCAGATTGAAAGTATGCTTGAACAAGCACAAAGCGAGGTGAAAATTTTATCCAATGTCTACTTCAGGAATACGTTGACGGATCTCGGCTGCGGAAGGTATGCAGTGCTCGACTATACAAGAGGTGAGGTGAAGTCGCGCGACACAATTGAAACTGATGAGCGCGAGTTTCCCATCATACCAGTTGTCGGTGGTGGTGTGTTGATTGGTACCGCCATAGTCCTTCTTGCTGATCGCGGAGGCATAGGCTGTGATGCAGTGGACCCTTCATGGCAAGCCCCCGCAGGACTTTGTTCCGACGATACACCTGTGCAACTATTAGTGACTGGAACACAGGGCGGCAACTGGTCCGGAACTGGTGTAAATTCTAATGGCCTATTCGACGCGTCATCCGGCACACAAGCGGTTACCTACTCTGTTGGCGAAGGATCATGCAGACAAAGCAGTACACAGACAGTAGAAGTTGGTAGTGCTGATGCCAGTTGGCCCATTCCCTCTCAACCATGTGAAGGACAAAACGTAGTCCTGGTTCCAAATACTACGGGTGGCACATGGACTGGCCCTGGTATAATACAGAATCCCAACAGTACAGCGAATTTCAGTCAGGCCAATGCCGGTACGTACAATGTCACCTATTCAATTACTCTGGGTGCATGCAGTGCATCGAGTAGTCAGGATATCACCGTGCTGCCCGATGCTGATCCAGGCTGGGTTATTCCTGATCCCCTTTGCGTAGGTGAATCTGCTGAGCTTATGCCTTCCATCACGTCATTTGGGCATTGGACCGGAGTTGGTATCACCGATCATGGAAATGGAACAGCTACGTTTTTTGCAGACAACGCAGGAACATTCAGCGTCACCTATACTGCAGGGACAGGAGAATGCGAAGCATCGCTCACTCAGGAAATTGAAGTTTCTTCTAACCCTGATGCCTCATGGTCCTCTCCTTCCGGACTCTGTACAGGGGAAGAAGTAATGTTAGCTCCTGTTGGCACAGCAGGTGGAAGTTGGTCGGGACCCGGAGTCACCAATCATGGCGACGGCACAGCGACGTTTATCCAAAATGCACCTGGCACGTATTCAATAACATACACGGCGACTTTAGGCGATTGCATCGCATCTCAGACACAAGACATTATTGTAATAAACCAGGCAGATCCTTCATGGACATCACCAGGTGAAGTATGTTCGGGAAATGTTTATACGCTTTCTCCCTCTGGTACTCCTGGTGGTGCATGGACAGGACAAGGCATCACAGATCACGGCGATGGTACTGCGTCGTTCGTCTCCAACGAAGCTGGTACATATTCTGTGACTTATGCTGCGGGCACAGGAGCGTGTGAAGCCTCGCTATCCATGGACATCATTGTGATACAAACCCCTGATGCGTCATGGTCTCTGCCGCCCAATGCGCTTTGTGCCGGAGATTCATACGAGCTCATGTCTTCAGGCAGCCCGGGAGGCATGTGGAGTGGTCAGGGAGTGATAGATCATGGAGATGGCACAGCGACATTTTCGCAAACAGAGGCAGGTGCGTATGAAGTCACCTACATGGTGATAACTGGTCCATGTTCAGCTTCACTGACACAAACAATAATGGTAATAAGTCAACCCGATGCATCATGGGCACCGCCATCGAATGTCTGCGCAGGAGATCAGGTGACACTTGTACCATCAGGTACTATGGGCGGGATGTGGTCTGGAAATAGCGTTATGGATCTCGGTGACGGAACGGCCCTTTTCACTCCATCTGAAGCTGGGTCCTATACTATTCTATATACAATAGGCCAGGGTTCCTGTGAAGCGAGCCTGGCACAGGACGTAGAGGTATTTCCTCTGCCCGATGCGGGATGGAGTCTTCCGTCAGGAGTCTGCACAGGTCAGGTTGTGGTGCTTTCGCCAAATGGTACAACCGGAGGTACATGGTCAGGCGATGGGATCACAGACCTGGGCAATGGCACGGCGAATTTCAGCCAGGAGAAACCAGGGTTGTACAATGTGACGTATTCAGTGACTACAGGCCCTTGTACCTCTTCACTCTCACAGGACATAGAGGTCGTCAACCAACCTGATCCGGCTTGGACGATACCTACCGATGTATGCTCCGGTCAGGAAATCTTGCTTGTACCGGATGGCACAAGTGGCGGAACATGGTCAGGACCTGGGGTGACCGATTTAGGAAATGGTACGGCACATTTTATACAGAATTCCGGCGGATCTTATAACGTCACTTATTCAGTAGGTCAAGGCGGGTGCGAGCAATCACTATCTCAGGATATTCCGGTAAACGATGCAGGTGATCCGTCGTGGACGCCACCTTCCGACATTATATGTCCCAATGCAGTTGTCGACTTGGTAGCGGCAGAAGGAACATGGTCTGGAAATGGAGTCACAGATTTAGGAGGAGGACTAGGTCAGTTCATGGCAAATGAACCTGGTATTTACACCATCACTCTTTCAGTCGGATCGGGAAATTGCACAGCGACTGAATCACATGATGTTGAAGTTGGCGATGTTGATCCGCCCGTCATTGAAGTCCCTGCATCGGATATGACTGTCTCTTGTGATGGCAATGGTAATGTCACAGAGCTGCAAGACTGGCTGGATACGCATGGTGGTGCCGAAGCAAGTGATCTCTGTTCATCAACCATTACATGGGAACATGACTTCACGGATTTCCCATTTGACTGTGGAATGTCGGGGACAACAACTGTGACATTCACAGCGACAGATGAGGAAGGCAATTCAGCAACAACAATAGGAGATTTTACCATCCAGGATATTGACTCACCTGTGTTTGAAGATGTCCCGCCAGATATCACTGTGCCATGTGATGCCATTCCTCCACCTGAACCGGTTATTGCCACCGATCAATGTAGCGGCGATGCCGGAATTGTGTTCGAAGAGCTACCACCCGGCACTAATTGTCCTTATGAAATCATCAGGATTTGGACAGCGACAGATGCATGCGGGAATGAATCGACAGCACAACAGACCATCACAGCGACAGACAATGAAGCACCGCAGCCGCAGACGATGCCTCATGACACTATTATCAATTGCCCGGGACCGCCAGAGCAGTGCATACCTCCTCCGGAGCAAGTTCAATTCACCGACAATTGCGACGCCGATCCGACAGTGATGATGACAGAAGAAATCCAGCAGATGCCCGGGATGATTCTTATCATCCGTTGTTGGACTGCCACTGATGATTGTGGCAACATGTCCTCACAAGTGTGTCAGCAAATCGTCATTTTTGGTGAAGGTGGAAACATACAACAAGAAGCTTCTTCGGAAATTTCGCTCACAGTTTCTCCTTCATCAAATCCTGAAACATCGAACGATCTTCATTCTCTTTTCTTACCTGCCAATGCTTTCTGGGAAGATCCGGGATTGATTTTTACATCGCAAGACATTCCAGGGAAGGTAGGTACCATTACAAGACTGCCGCCAGTGGCAATTATACTTGAGTTCCCCCTTGAGCCAGGTATTTCTTTAGTGGCAGGTGGGGGTTTGGGAAAAGCAGAGATATTCAGACACTATAAAAACGTTCGGGATGATTACAAGCTCAGCGGGTTTCTGGATCAACAATTTTACCATCTCGGATTACGCTTCATACCTGAAAAGGTGAAAAATGTCTATTTCATTACCGGTGTACAGTATACTCAATATCATATTACAGATCTACGACTCATACAAAGTCATCATATTGCTTATGCTCAATCAGACCTTAAAACTTTTAACTTTTCTCATGTCGTGGGAGCAGGAGCGCGTTTTAAGATCGGTGACTTCTGTCGGTTGAATATCGCTTCAAACTACAGCACTCAAACTACATCCACGTTGTATGTGCAAATAGAACTGAATATCACCCGGCTTTTCAGTTCAACACACGAATCTTATAACCTAAAACACTAGCCATAAACGCATCAGATGGAATGGACACCCGACGCCTTATACCATTAATCTTATCTCACTTCATCCTGTCCTCAGTCGTCGCGCAGGTCTCCGTTCATGTGGTGGATCCAGTGCTTGAACCCGGTGAATCGACTGTTGTCGCAATAGAGGTGACTGATGTCATTCCCGAATGTATTATTCGGGTCTACGGAGTACATACGGAGACCCTGGTCCATTTCAAGGACACGACTTTACATATTCCTGCCGAATGGCCTGGAAATGTGCCGTTTGTCATTACATTACCGGTGCAGGCATTTCCTAATGTAGCTGCGGTGTGGGGGCAATATCTGATCGTTGCAGAAATTGTAGGAACAGAAGTCTTTCCTGAGATTATCTCCCTGTCTCCCGGACAAGAATGCTCTGGTACAGTACCAACCGGTCATACCGAATCAGAGGTAACATTTTCTTGGGAAGCCAGAGGCGCTTTTACCTCGTTTGAAATTGTCTTTTATGAAAACCCTTGCGGTAAATATCCCCCAGGGACTCCAACGACGCCAACGCCTACTCCGACGACACCAACAACTACAACTCCAACTACGCCGAGTACACCCTCTACTCCAACGACTCCTTCGGGTCCGACTACACCGACTTCACCGACAACGCCATCTCCTGACACGCCGACCGATCCTACCGATCCTGGTGATGATACCGGAGGTGGTGATTTGCCGCCCTTACCGCCTGGCTGGAGGTGGGGACCTAATGGTCCATACTGGACCGGAGAGCATCCACCTCAACCACCGGCGTTGCCTCCCGGATGGGAATGGGGTCCGTTGGGTCCACGATGGACAGGAAGCGGTCAGCCGGCGACAACAATGGTTATTGCTACCAGTCCGGTCGTCCCTTCAAATGATTTCCAAACCGGTCTGCCGACTGTCTATTCGCAGACAGTAAATATCTCTGCCTTCCTTCAGCCAGGAGATGCATTTGTTTACCAGGTCTATGGTGTAACCGAAAGTTCCGGAGGGAATACTACAGGTGTTCTCAGCGAGACGATCTGCGACAGATACAGCCCTGTAAGTGGAGAGACCGGCGTACCTGTAGAGGATACTCCCTGTCCATATGCAGGGTGTACAGTAAGCCATGAGTGGGTCAAGAAAACTCCGATAAAAGTGACCAAGCCCATTGCCAATTATCCTACAGGTGAAGATTTGAAAGAGATGATCCCAGGAGCATGCGTCAGTTTTTCCGTGCTCGCAAATGACATGGATTTATTGAAACAGATATGTCAGGGTGACGCGAAGTGCGAGTCTACAGAACCCGCCATAAAACGTATAGGTCCCATCGAGCACGGGATCAAATATGACTGGAAATTAGCTGGTGAAGGTGGATTAAAAGACGTTTGCCAGAACACCATCTTCTATCAAACACCGGTAAAATTCAAAAAGAGTGAAAAGAAAGTCGCCAACATCGATGTAGAACTCAGTAATGTCGCAGGAAAGGCTCCCGATGACCCGATCCATGGCAAGATCAAACTGACAATGACATTCATTGATTCCTGTAAGTGCATCAATACCGAAATCGAGATTGTGCAACCCGTCGAAATGAAATACGACCTGGATTTTACAGAAAAAGAGGCGGTGTGTAATCCCAAAGCACCGGAATGGATAAATACCGCTGTCATTACCGGCAGTCTGACCATTCAAAAAGAACTCTGCCCCGGATCATTGACAATTCTTAAATCCGCTTACACAGATAGCGAAGAACTCAAACTTATCTGCGAAGCTCAAAGCTGTGGTATAGATGAAGAAAAACTTATCCTCGACGACCCGTTGACATATGCATGGAGCGATGACGGCGCAGGTGGTAGCTTTCCTTTGGGAAGCACAGGGCCTTGTGTTCTCTACAAAGCTCCTGCAGAGGTAAAAAAGGTGCTCATCAAACTCAAGGTCAAAGACTCTAAGACTCAATTCCCGGATGGTGACAAAGATGATAAGGAGTATACCGAGATAAAGCAATTGCTGGATCTCACCGAAATCAATGTCAACGAAAAAGGTAAATTCAGCAATATCACGGTTGGTCATGCGCATAAGTTTACTCCTGTCCTGGATCCGAAAGCAGGAAAAATAAAGAAGATCATCTGGGAGCTGGATCTTGGAGGGCCAAATGGAAAAGTGCGGAAGGTATTGTGCAATCCGGATGGATTGACTCCTGAGACTGCAAGTTTAAAGTTTACCACGAAAGAAAAAGAGGAAGATCTCGAAGTGTCCTGGAAAATACACTCTCACATCCATGGGATCAAAGACCTGAAATGCAAGATCTACGGCGAGGGAGGAGGATGTAAGGATTGTTGTCTTTGTGAAGACGATAAATGGGAAAAGAGTGATTTCCTTGGCAGGGATTCATTGGAAAAACAGCAGTTCAGATTGTTTTTTGAAAAGGAAGAATATAAAGACGACGGTAGAGTCGAGGATCTCACGAAAGTGCGGGCATTTGATGAATTCGGAGAGTTTACAAATCTTCATGGAGAAAACGCAATCAATTGGTTTACCCATTGGAGTGCTTCGACGTATGGTACATGTCATCATGATCATATATTGAAAGATCCAAAAGTGAAGTTTAAGAAAACGTCGGAGTGGCTTGGACTTTATGAATCTGATAAAACTCTCATCTCCATGGCGATCGGTGCCGGTGAAAAACAGAAACGTGATAAGTGGACGGGTAAGGGATTTATTGAGAGCAGTGAAATGCGTTGGATTGATACAAAGCTCAAGTCACAACCTGCATATGACCTCAAAGGACATACCCTCGCGAACAAGGTATACCTCCACGAAACCGGCCACTTTATGTCCATGACGAAGAATTGGAGAAAGGGAGAAGTCTGGCAGAAAGCATACGGAGACAGGACTACAACAAATACAAAACGCCACGAATGGACTGCTTCTTCAAGCTCAAATGTCGAGGTCACCGTTGCGAAAATCGGCACGTATGGCCAGGCTCAGGCTGATGGTATTGATGTCATTCAGAAGTTTGATATCACGGTAATTCTCTACAATGGCACCGGTGCAAATCGAATAGTTGTCAAGAATGCAGTAATCAGAAGTGCATGGTTTGTCACAGGACCTACCTCTTTCACATGGACGGATAAGGAACACAAAAACGGAACGACAAAAGGCGATTTTGTTGTAAGAACTTTAACCGATCAATGGAGTCTCAGCAGCCTCAAACTGGAGGAATTTTCAAGGGCCAATGATCCGGATGAAGACTATGTACCAAATCAGGAAGAAGACAAGGTTGGTACGTCATGGCAACACGTATTGACCCATCCCAATCATGCAAGGGGTAGCATGACTACAAGCAGTGGTCAACGCCAGATACCAGACCAGGAATTTTGGGCGGATCAATACGCGCTTGATCAGCTGAATCTGATAACTCCTGGCAATCCTGGTAAGGACTGGGCGAACCCGGGAGCACAAACGGATCCGAAATATCAATGATGTCCGTGAAAAATCCAGCAATGAAAATTCAGTATTACAGATATGGCTTCCTCCTCAAAACACTCGTCTGTTTAGTGATGAGTTTATCCATGCTACAGGATTGCCATGCTCAGGGTGTACTAACCGATAGCTTGTATTGGGTACAAGACACCATACTTGACCGGCGTATTGACACAATCGGCTTGAATGCAATCAGGAAGCAGATCTACTCCGGAATCCGTAAAGCAATTAAATTTTCAAAGAAGCCAGACTCTTACCTGCAACCAGACAGCATTGAACACTGGAATTTATGGATGCGCTGGGCAGTAATACTCAATGATAAGCAAGGGCTAAAACTGATAAATGATCTCCTTCTGCGCCTGCAAAATAGTCAGCATGGCGATTGGCAGTATTATTTTGAATTTATGACACTGTGGGCGGCTTATGAAGGGCGTGTCAAAGGATATAGCATTGCGAAAAAATCAGAAGTTGTTCTTTCGCATTTCAACAACGGGAATCCGATAGAAAATGATTTCTACGAACAGCGCTTGCTGGATCTCGGTACTGTCGGTATACCGCATATCCTTGCCTGGGCGAGATTACATTTAATATCAAGGATGAGTGAACTTGACCATGAAATGTTATCTGAAGCAGATCTCGCCTTTCCACGCCTATACAACCGGTTTGTCATTGTCTTCTCTAGTATGATCAACAGCGAGAATCAAAAATTGATCAAGGTGCTCCTTGCAGAGGATGATCTACATGTACAGCGATTCGCAAAGGATGTGCTTGATGCTGCCGGGTATTGAATACGCAACTTGAATAAGAAAGTCGATCAAAACAGAATATTTCGATGAACTCCCGACGTTGCATCCTTTTGGCATTATGTGTGCAGCTAACTTCTGTTGCGATCGGTCAGGTTTCAGTGCAAATTGCAGATCCGATCCTGGAACCAGGTGAATCTACTGTCGTCGTTATTCAGGTTTCTGATGCGATCCCGGAGTGTGTGCTTCAGGTATATGGTGTACATACGGCGGCGCTTGTTCATTTTAAAGACACAACTGTTCGTATTCCAAATGATTGGCCGAATGACCTACCCTTTCTCATCACATTACCGGTGCAGGCATTGCCGAATGTTGCCGTGGTGTGGGGACAATATCTCATTGTCGCTGAAATTGAAGGGACGACTGAAGTTCTGGAGCTCATTGCGATATCCCCGGGAGACCCATGTTCGGGTAGTGTACCTGTAGGTGAGTCCACACCGATGCTGACATTCGAATGGCAGGCTACGGGTCCGTTTACACAATTCGAAGTCGTCATCTCTGAAAACCCTTGCGGCAAGCATCCCCCTCCAACGACTCCAACTCCATCTACTCCGACTACTACAACAGCGACTCCTACAATCACACCAACCACTCCATCTACTACTCCTACAACACCAAGCACTCCATCTGGACCAACAACACCTAGCGGTCCGGCTGTGCCAACACCACCTAGTCCTGATGATCCTACCGATCCCACTGATCCTGATTCACCGACAGGTGACGGCGATCTACCTCCTTTACCTCCTGGATGGGAATGGGGTCCCAACGGTCCATATTGGACAGGTGAACATCCACCTGAACCACCAGCGCTTCCTCCCGGATGGGAATGGGGGCCGTTGTACCCTCATTGGACTGGTATTGGCACTCCGGCCGATGCAGCTATTATCACCACAAGCGAAGTTGTTGCCGCCGGAGATTTGCAGGAATCCATCCCGCAGACTTATTCAATTACTATTGATGTATCGTCATTTCTAAACCCGGGAGATGCATTTGTGTACCAGGTATATGGTGTGGCAGAAACATCCGATGGCAACACTTCGGGTGTGCTCAGTGAAACAATGTGCGATCGATACAGCCCGGAAGATCATGAGACAGGGGTACCCGTTGAAGATACGCCATGCCCGGAGCCGATATGTGACATAACACCGAATCTATTGGTTGATCCAGCAATGAATGGCGGTCTCAAACGTGATTTCAAAGTGTCTGGTTTGCGCATGCGACGTGATGACTTCCTTGCGCTTGGAGCAGAAGGCAAAGACTATGATCAATTGGAATGGGAATGCATACCATCAGAGAACTGTCCCGAAACACGAAGTAAAAAAACTATACCACTCACTGGACGTGTGAAATATCGCTGGGAAATCATAAGCGGGGAAGGGAATTTAGTTCAACTCGGATGCCTGCCTGTTATCATGATTGACGAAGGTGAACATGTCATCTTTCAACCACCTTATGTACCAGTACCTGCCAACACAAGCAATCCTGAACGAAAGGAAACCGTCATCAAACTCCAAATCATCGATGACAACCCGACACAACCTCAGGACAATACCGTCGATCGCAACATAACTATTACCACTGAACGCAGAAAAGGCGACAACACGGAAGACTATTACTACATGACGGTAAGATCTGACGACTATACTCTACCGACAGCTCCTGGCGTCAGGATAGAAAATGGCACTTGCATAGCTCAGGGTCCGGTCTGGACGAATCCGAACGACCTTATTGTGCCCGTAGAACAAAAACCCGCCGTGACAGATAACGATAAGATGGTTGTAGGTCAATGGATGCGCCTCCTTGCCTCAGATCAACGCGATAATGATCACGTGACCGTCAACTGCAATTCAGAAGATTGTGAAGATTCCGCGCATGAACAAGACTTTGAAGACAATGTGCACTGGACATGGGAGATCAAGACCACTGGTGATGCCGGAAAATTTGTGAATGGAGCTGAAGCAGGGGATCGTACAACTACGATCACAGCCCGCTATGTCATTTATGAAGCTCCAACAAAAATCGCTGATAACCGGCCCTATCTTGATGTGGATATTGAAATCGAAGTCTTCAATCCGGAAGCCTTGCAAATCGTAGATACCAGACCTGCAAAACGCAGATTCACTCTGCGTATTTACAAGTCCGGTATTGAGCTGGACAGGACACCGGCAGCTTGGTTGCCAACAAAAGACACGTTCGTTGATCTCACGTCAAAACTCAAATACAACGATGGGCAGAATTGGCAGGATGGACTTGCGCATATGTGCCGCATTCATTTCTTTGAGTTGGATAGTGTCACGATGGAAAAAGGATATTGTAGTAATGCTCCGGCGGAGAACACAGCAAATAGATGTTTTGACCTGCGTCTTAAGACAGAAAACACGCATGAAGCATTCACTAAGAGCAGTAAGCCAAACAGACCTACCAGTAGCGATTGCCGCGTATACCGGGAGTACCTTGTAGAAGCGAGGACTCAAAAACCGGAAAGAGAATATACTCTGAAGGCTTATTCAGAAGACTATGGCGGATTCGGGACTTTGCTCAGTCACGGAAACATTAATATTTACAATCCGGCAAGACAAAAAGATGTAAGACCCGTGTATATCTCTATCCCGCATGAAGAGAATGATCACCCTGCTGGTCGGCAGCGAAGAACCGTTTATGAAGACAATAGAGTGACAATACCGAGAGATATTGATGAAAATCACATCGCTGACAATGGATGGCGGGCGAGTGTCGGGAATGGACGCCAGCGAGATCCTGCTGATGTAGATGTCGATGAAGATAATCAACCGGCGTGCGATGGATATGATTCTGACGGCTATACCGGATATGAAGAATATCGTGGCTTTGATGTGGTAGAACCACGCGCAGAACATGTGCGTACAGACATGACTCGCAAAGATCTCATGATCTGGAATGAAGCTGCATTCAATGTGGGGAGGTTTAGAGATCAGTCCGGTCTCACTGTGCACATCGTAGGCAGGGACAATCTTTATCACCGCTCCAATAGATACTGGTCAAATTTTAATTCTCCGACCTTTGGAGATTACCAACAGGCAGGTTTGAGGTTGTGTGAGGGGAGCGCAAGTAATTGTCCTGGTCGATCCAGTGTGCTGGGTGTGGCAAACACGCTTACCGAAGCTCCGGCTCCTCCCAACTGGGTCAAAAATGTCGCGGTGTACAGACGTCGTATAGAAAATCTGGGGTTGGTGGAAGATGGTTTTCTTACCTATGATGACAAATCCCAGGCAGTTGTTGCACATGAGCTCGGGCATGCGATCAACACCTATCACCATGGTGAGGGTACTGGCTCCGGAGATAATATCAATTATGATGTCTTTCATGGGCCACGGAGCGGTAATGTGAGTTGTATTATGCGGTATGACAATAAGACTGTCGTAGCCTGTCAGAATTTGGATGAGAGAGAAATAATTGTCGGAGGTCGACGAAGACGTGCCCGTGTAGAACCCACAGGGTCTATCTTTTGTACAAATGGGAATGGCACAGGCTACAATGCCAACGATCAGTGTTTTGGACACTGTGCAACAGGACGGGGTAATTGCCTGCACCAGTTTCGCGTTTCAGGAAGGGAACAGAATTATCCAACTCGATGAAGCTATGAAGTACCTGATAGGCATCGCTGGATTTATCCTTCTGCTTTTCAATCACACAGAAGCACAGGTATCTCTGCGTCTTTTGGTCAACTATTCCTACACGGATACCATTTCAGCAGGCGAACCCGTACTCCTGGAATTACAACTTTACAATACTGAAGCAGAATATGCAACGATTCACAATACTGCCGTCCGCCGCAACCTTGAAATTCTTGAACAAGAGAATTCTCAAGGCAAGTGGACGCAGGAAGAATATGATGAAGAGAGGGAGATTCTCGAAAATTCAATAAAACCAGTAGTTCCCGTCACCATCCCAGGCCATGCTCTCCTTTCCGGATTGTACATCCTGCTTGATGAAGTACCGCTGGGTTATAATAATTACATTCGTTGTACAGCTTATCCTGAGCAAGATGACTATACCCTCACGGACAATGTAAGGCTGACCATGCTCTTTGGAATCCCGCCGGAAAAGACAGCACAGTGGGTTATAGGAAGTCATACAGTGAGAGTTATTGTTGATTCTTTGTCCACAGACACTGCACACCTGGTGATTGCTCCAGTTTTAAACGATACAGAACCTGCAGATATCAAGTTCATTCGTCTCGGCTATTTTTATTTAGACTGCGGCGATCCCACTGAGGCGCTCATAATTGCTGATCGTCTCTTATCAACTACTCCTGATTTTCTGGATGCGGTAACGCTGAAAGCGGATGCTTACTTGGTGATGGAAGATAACGACCAGGCGCTCGAATGGTATAAGAAGGCTCTTGGATTATTTCACCTTCAGAATCCGAATAGCTATGAGCTGCCGGAGTATTTGTTGAGTCAGATTGCAGCGTTGCAGGAATAAGAGAAGGTAATACTGCAGTTCTTTTCCTAGTGAACATCAAATTAGTTCGTAACAAAGAATTTCTTCCCCAATGACTGAT